>CAYOWD010000156.1:0-10084 GCA_964407535.1 uncultured Salinivenus sp.
CTACGAGGTGCTTCACACCCTCCTGAACGTGGATATCCTCCTGCTCGAACTGCAAGATCCGGACTACTACCACCTGGACACGTGCTTCTGCCCGCTCGATGCCGACCACGTCCTCATTGCCCCCACTGCCTTCGACAGCGCCGGCCGCGCAATGATCGAGGCGGGCTTTGCGACCGTCATCGAAGCCCCCGACAACGAAGCACGCCGACAGTTTGCCTGCAATGCACATTGTCCCGACGGCACCCATGTCCTCATCCAGGAGGGATGCGCCGGCACGATCAATCGGCTCCGCAACAACGGATTTCGCCCCATTGAGCTCGACACCAGCGAATTCTTGAAGGCCGGGGGATCGGTATTCTGCCTCAAACAAATGATCTGGTGAGCGACGTGATCAGGGTCTGTTCACAGACTTTGGGACGGGTGATGGCTCTTTCCGAAACCCCATTTCTCACGTCTGCCCATTGGGTGTTCTGGAATTGATCGTCTCAAGGATGAGCGGAACCGGTCCTCCCCCGTCCAGCAGCCCCTTCCGAGCCGGAATCAATACAGACCGCCCATTCCGACGCGTCGTAGTGTAACGCTTGCCTCCGGCGACCGGACAACTGGTTGTTCGGCGCAATGGAAATGGACATGACCGTTTGACTTGCCCCGCGTACCGTGGTGATTCGCATGCCTCCTCATCAGCGAACTCTCATTCAGCGTGCCCGACCGTCCTCCAGTCTCCGTCGTCATCCCCACCCTCAACGAAGAGGACGCCCTTCCCACCACCCTCGAAGCCCTTCAGCTACAGCCTGAGCCGTTTGAGGTGATCGTAGCAGACGGAGGATCGACAGACGCGACACGGGCTTGCGCGCAGGCAGCCGGCGCCTCAGTAATTGAGGCCCCGCAGGGACGAGGGCCTCAGATGAATTGCGGCGCTGAACACGCAGAGACAGATCGCCTGCTCTTTCTCCACGCCGACACCCAGTTGCCTTCGGACGGCCTCTCTCACATTCGACGTACGCTTACAACCCCCGATATCGACGCTGGTATTTTCCGTCTCCAGTTCGACGCCACAGGTCTCCTGCTCCGCTTTTACGAATGGTGCACCGCCTGGCCCTGGATTCGCTTGTGCTTCGGGGACCGCGGCTTGTTCGTCACGCGATCGGCGTTTGAGGCGGTCGGTGGATATCCCGAATGGCCCCTCTTCGAAGACCTGGAGTTGGCTGCTCGGCTAGACGACTACGGCAGCTTTCGCTTTCTGGACGCCGCCGTCACGACCTCCGCCCGACGCTTCCAAAAGCACGGCCATTTGCGGCAGCAGCTTCGCAATCTCTACCTCTGGAGCCACTACGTGATGGGAACCGATCCGAAGCGACTGGTCCACCTGTACCAGTATGAGACCGGATCGGGCACAAACGTCCCAGCCTCGTCGTGAGAGATCGTTCGTTCAATGCCCAATCTGCTCAGGACCGCACAATCTGACCGGCAGGATGGTCGGGATCGGGCTCAGTCACCCCCCTGTCCGCCGGATCCCCCTCGCGTCGCAGGCTCCGGGTCCAGAACCAAACGCCAACGCCAAACAGCAGGGCCAAGCCGAGACTCATTACTCCGTTGAGGCCTGCAATGCGCATCTGTGTGTCCACAACCGGCGTCGGACCGATTTTTTCCGTAATGACGATCGGAATGCTTGCCCCCTCCTGCACCCGTACGTCAAGCGTTTCGCGCTCCATCAGCGGTGGAACGAGTCCGTGCGGGAGCGACAGCTTCTCTCGGGTCAACGTTTTTCCGTCGGGAAGGTTGATGCGCAGGCTTGCATAATCGTACGTAATGTCCGTCCGATTGCCCTTGTGCATTTCGAGGACCTCAGCCGTTGCCGACAAACCACTCGTCTTGGTAGAATGCAGATCGTAGGCCACCTTTCCCTGATGCATCGACAATCCGACGCAGATCAGAGGGATGATCCAGGCTGCCTGTGCCACCCTGTAAAGAAAGGACTTCGTCACGAGCAGATCCAATTCGTGGTAGGGAACGTGTATGGCTGAACAACTGCAGTGGCACCGATGATCGGGAGAGCACGGGAATGCTCCGTGAAGTCCCTCGCACATCCGGTGTGCTGCGAATCAACCCCCACTGCGGGCAAAACCGCCGGGAACCCATAGGAGCATTCTTAGGAGCATTCTACGACAGAAATAGGTAGGGCTTCCAGGCCTCGTCCACCGTACCCGCAAAATCCCGCAGGAACATGACGTAGCTGGGCCGAAAGGGCTCTCGCACCAACTCCATGTCGGCCTCTTCGGGGGTTCGATCTCCCTTCCGGTTATTGCACGTTACACACGCAGCCACAAGGTTTTCCCAGGTATCGCGTCCTCCCCGCGATTTGGGGACCACGTGGTCAATGGTCAAATTGCGCTCCGTCCCGCAGTACTGACACGTGTGCTGATCTCGCTTCAATACGTTCTTGCGGGACATCATCACCCGTTTGTACGGCACCTGCGCATATTCTTTAAGCCGTACAATGCTCGGCCACGGGACCTTCGTACTTGGCGAACGGACGTATTCTCCCTCCACCGATTCGACGAGATGGACCTTTTGCAGGTGCATCAGCACTACGGCCCGCTGCACGCTGCAAACGGTGAGGGCGCTGTAGTCTTGGTTGAGGACGAGCACGTGACCATTCATGTCACGTGCCCCCCTCGCCTCCCGCAACGATGGGACTCGCGGTGCGCGAGATTCGGTCTACGCAGATCGATGAAGAAGCCCGAGCGTATGTGTCTGAAAAGAGCACCTCCTCCGGTGATCCGGCATTGTATGGTAGAAAGGCGAGCAGGTCGCATTCCCTCTTCGGAAAAGGGATTGCACAGATCAACGGCCATTACTTCCATCCTGCATATCGGAGGATTCATTCTTTGTTTCCACGTTCCTGTTCAGCCCCCCGGATTGTTCGTTTCATTACGTCCCTCCTTTTCCGCCGCTCTCACTGAGCGTCTTCCACATCGCACCACCAACTTCTGAACCGATAATCCCCATCCAGGTGCTTTCTTCGACTACGCAGGAGATTCCGTTGTGAAAACAGAACGGCTCCCAGCAGCCAGCCTGTTTCTCCAATCACGATGACTGTGCGTCATAACGGGGCCTGCTTCAGCACAAACTGTTGGGGGAAACAAAGAATCAGTACGGGCCGATCCCGATCGCAGCGAACCTGACCGCGCTTTTCCAATGCGCACTACCATCCCCCAGAAGACTACAGACTACCGCCCTTCGACTATTCGTACTCGCTATCCCTCGTGCGACTCTGCTTCTTCACGAATGTCAGGGATTCCCCCTTCGAAACGTGGGAACTCCCCCGTCGTGTTTGAGCCATTTTTTCAGATTCACTTTCTCCCTGCGGCTCCCGAGCAGAGAATACTTCTTAATGATACGTCTCCTCAGTGCCAGTGCCATCTTTTTGGAAGCATGACTCATCGGATCGTCGTCGACGCGACGCGCACTTTCCCCCGGGGACACTTCCACCGCTCAGTCGAGACGTCTCCACATACTTCAATTTGAAAGCTCGACTCTCTCTGGAAACGAGCTCCCATTTCGCGCAGAGCTCATGAAACACCCCGGGATGATCACTTCCCGCAGACCCGCCGCGCACACGGATTGACGATTGGGGCTGCACCAGAAAAATCAGAACGGCTCCTTGCAGACTGGCTGGCCGGATCCATTTATCTGTTTGAATGCCCGCAGCCGTATTGGAAGCGTAGCCCGTAGGTGATTTTGCAACAGCGCATCAACGGGATCAGAATGTGAGTAATAATTACATAAAGCAATCCAACTATACTCGAAAATTGGTAACAAAAAGTGACTTCCTAAAATGCACCTGACACAGGACGCCTGGCTCCGCCTCCCTTCATGCGGGCAATTTTTTCTTACTGTTTTTATTTTTCAGAATATATTACTCAATAAATCCTGTAAAGGCGTCGTTTATCTTCTTTTTAAGTAAAAAGTACCCGAAAAATATTTAAAATAGGTTACATTTGTAAAATAATAAGTTTATAGAGCACTTCTTTTTGATCTCTTGGCGCACCTCGGCACAGCCTTTGGATATTTGCAGGATAAGTGAGCATTCTTTTTCTGCAACCCTTGCCGTCATGCGCCATTTGAGCGTTTTTCTAGCCTTCCTGTTCTGCCTCTCAAACGTGTCACCGGGCCTAGCACAGTCATTCTCCTATGCAGATGACTGTTCTACAAACCCCGATAACGCAACGGTCGTCGTCACAGCCGATGTGGATCCTGCTCTTCCGAATGGATCCTCGCTTGCTCCAGGAGACACAATAGCTGTTCGTAATGAGAGCGGTGACTGTGTAGGTTATAGGGCTTGGACCAGTGGCGAGAGTGCTCAAGCTGTTGCTGTGGCGGGCTCTTCCTCACTTCCGTCTCTCTCCAGCGGCATGCAGAACGATGCACCTCTATCATTTGAGGTGTTCGACGAGTCGAAAAATGAAAAAGTCGACATTGGTCGTCACGTCGACTACGCCTCTTGTGATTCAGTAGAGTTGTCGCTCTGTCGCGCGGATGGGGCATATACAGACGGAGCAATCTTTATCCTGGAGGCCTTCGAACCACCGGTCCATGCCCGCAACATTACTGGAGAAGACGGAACCGGAAATGACGCTGGCTGGCGAATGCTTTCTCTTCCAGCAGCGAATGCTACTCGCGGCTCCTTGGAAGACGATCTCGGTGCGTCCAATATGGCCAACGCGTTATATCGGTGGAAGAACTCTGAATGGGTGGCTCAAACCTCCTCGTCTGATTCGCTTCCTCGAGGGACCGGCTTCTTCCTCTATTTCTACGACAACGAAAGCGCCCCCATTACCGAGAGCGGCCTCTCCCTCGATGTTGACTACAATCGCGAAAATCTCGAAGTCGAAGAGAAGGTCTCCAACCTTAGCCAAGACGATGATTGGCACCTTTTAGGCAATCCTTACGAGGTGAGCTTTGACCTAGACGCACTTGCGAACGGGGACCTGGCATCGGCTGGGTTTCAGGCGACAGTACAAGTTTGGAATCCGAACACTCAACAATACGAGCAAATTATACAGGGTACATCTGAGAACAATATCCCCGCATGGCAGGGGTTCTTGGTTCAGCGTTCAACAACTGGGGAGGGGCAATCCCACCTTACGTTCAGCCCCAGTGGACGCCAATCCGACAGTGGCAATTTAATCGGAAGCAAGACAGAAGAGGACCCTCTGGTTGCCAGTACGAAGTCGACGTCCTCGTCCACTGCATCGGACCAGGAAGGCAGACTTTCTCTCCAGCTCCGCCTGGACGACGCAAGAAAAAAATCGTCCCACACAGATCGTGTCACCTACTGGGCGGACGGCCGCGCTTCGGATGAGTATGACGCCTACGAGGCAGAAGATATTTCCTTGGCGAGCGGCACCTATATAACTGCGACCCTACCAACCCTTAAGGAAGACACGCTCGTCCACCGGGCACTTGGATCGGCCTCGCCCCTGAATACAACCTCTTCCAACCGGTCGGTGCCACTCAGCGTCCGGAGTGTGGGCACGAGCGGCACTGCCACTCTTTCATGGCCGGAGCCCCTGCGTGCTCAAGTGCCTGAAACTTGGAACGTGCATCTTGTAGACACCGAAGTAGACTCCACAGTCGACCTTCGCCTTAATAACTACCAGTTTTCTCTGGATGAAGGCAAAACGTTGTCCGCCCCCCATGATGCGCGGTTCCGTCTGAACGTCACAGGTGACCCCCTTCCGATCGAACTTGCTGAGTTCGACGGAACTGCCACTGAAAATGGCGTTTCCCTGCGTTGGAAAACGACGTCTGAGCAGGGAGGCACGGGCTTTCACCTCGAACGCCAGGCTGCTCAGGACACGGTAACGGGAACGAATTGGGAGCAGGTCGGCTTTGTGGAGAACGCTGAGACCGCTGATGGTCCCCAGATCTATCAGTTCAAGGATCAGAATCTCCCCCACGCTGCTGATACCCTTCGATATCGACTTCGCCAACTGGACAAGAATGGCACCTCGACGCACACTGATCCGATCGTCGTCGCAAGAAAGAGGGTAGAAGCCCTGAAGTTGCTTGGCACCTACCCAAATCCAGCCCGCCGCCACGTTACCGTTCGGTATGCCATCCCGCCAAGTCATCAGAGCAATCAAAACGTCACGTTTTCGCTCTATGACGTGATGGGACGCCAGGTAAAACGCATGGAAGCCAGCAGCGAAGCCGGGCGACACATACAACAGATGAACATCTCTGAACTCGCCAGCGGCGCCTACTTTCTCCGTCTTCAGAGTCAGGGGACTCTTAAGACCACCAAGCTGACCGTGGTTCGCTAGCTACCGGACACTTCTGAGCCCAAACGAATGAGGCTGTTGAATCACCGGAGCCTGAGCAGGAGATTGAAGGTGCCCATACCTTTCACCAGCTGGCCGGCTCCGGTGACCAACAGCCTCAACCTGCAAGATAGGATGGAAGAACTGATTGAGCAACATCGTCCGCCATTGCGGGAAACACAGCGTCAGAACTTGGCCCGCCTAGCGGCGGGGCTTTATCGAGGGGAGCGTGTCCATGTGTCGGCAGTGGCTGACGAGATTCCCAGCTCAGCGAAGCAGAGTAGGAAAACGCAACGGCTACGGTGCTTTTTGGCCAACGAGGACGTAGATCCGGATCGGTGGTATCGCCCCGTCGCGAAGCGCCTTCTTCAGAAGGCGGCGGAAAGCGACCCGTTGCGTTTGCTGGTCGACGCGTTGGCGCCTGCGGAGTCAGTATCACTCAGTTGATCTTCTGCGAGCGGTGAAGGACAACGGATGGGCCTACTACGTTCGCTCACCTGCGGATATCTACCTACGGAATCGGAAGGTCGAGACCGGAGAGGCGATCCCCAGACGTGGAGGAAGTGGCATGCGCTGGGCCCGAAGGAATGGAGCCGCGGCTCTCTGCAGGACGTTTCGACTGCAAAAGAGCATAACTCCGGGCCGGTGAATGTGGTCTACCATTGCTGAAGGCGAGGAAGAACCCTGCTCCCCCTGGATTTACTGATACGTGAATGGGTTCCTAAAGATGATTCCGACTATTAACATACCACGGTCTTACCAAACAAAAGAGGAAGTTTACCTACCTGTGCACGGATCAGTAGAGTCATGCGGTTCTACCGAAAACGCATGTAGATCGAAGAGCTATTCGGGAATTGGCAGAAAGGGACTTCCATCTACACCAGACGCAGTTCTACAAGCCGGAGAAGCGCTCTCGCCTCGTGTTGGGACTGGGCCTCGTGCACGTCTGGTACATGTCGGTCGCCAGTTATACCGAATCCGGTTGAAGGATTCGGGTATGAAAGCCCGTAGGTATGTACTTGATGCCCATCCGTTTGCACCTATACCGACGTTTTGCAACCCTGAACTTTGTGGGCGGATTTGGTATTATGTCTTGAAGCAAGGGAGCGCTCTCTGGTCGACCGCATGGCCCCCCGGATCGAAGCTACTCGACCCTCGGTTGCCGATGGATCGAGAAATGCCTTCGGAATCGAGAACTGCCTTAGACGCGTCCGCAACCGCACTTCTGAAATTTTCCGGTAGCTCCCGTGACTTGCTAAATCCGCTCACTCAGTCCGTTTCTGGAGATCATTCAGGATGGTTTTCCACTTACTCGGTGGTTCGGATTCAAAGTGCATTTTTTCCCCTGACACGGGATGTGTAAATCCGAGCTGGTACGCGTGAAGAGCTGGATGCGGTAGCTCCTCAAATACCCGACTGAAAAACGAGCGTCTTTCCTCACTCTGTGTTCCATATCGAACCGTTTGACCGCCATACTTTGGATCTCCAAGGATTGGGTGGTTACGATGGCTGGTGTGGACCCGAATTTGGTGAGTACGACCTGTCTCTAATCGGAAGGCGACCACAGAGGTGTGAGTGTGCTGTTCTACGGTTTCATAGTGGGTGACAGCCCATTTTCCTTGGTGCTCTGGCACCACTGCCATCCGCTGCCGATGACTCGGGTCTCGCCCAATCGCTCCCTTTATTGAGCCGTTCGGTGGACTCAAATGGCCCCAGACAATCGCCCGGTATTGACGATCTACGCTATGGGCCTTGAACTGCTCCGCTAGGGGCCGATGGGCTCGATCTCGCTTCGCCACCACAAGGAGTCCGGACGTTCCTTTATCCAAACGGTGAACAATTCCTGGACGAACCACCGGATGGTCCGGTGACGACGGAAGGGCATTAATCATTGATAACCCTACCTCTCCATCGCTGGTCGACGCTGGATCATCATCGGCAGCCACGGTTTCTCCATCCACATGATGGAGTAATGCATGGACGAGAGTGCCAGACCGATGGCCCGGAGCTGGATGTACGACCATTCCCGCTGGCTTATTGACTACGAGAATGTCATCGTCTTCGTACACAACGTTGATTGGAATGGGCTCCGGATCCGCCTCCATTGGTGGTTTCCGAATCAGACGAAAGATAATCTCGTCTCCCGATTCGACCCGGTATGACTTCTGCACATTCTTTCCGTTCACTCTAATGTGATTCTTTCCAATCGAACGCTGAATTTGCGTTCGAGAAGCCTCGGGATAAAACCGAGTAAGATACTTATCGACTCGAACTTCTTCCTCGAAGTTAGGGGAAACGGTGACTTCGACGACGGCTCCCTGTCGGACTACTGATGACTCAAACTTACTTGGATCAAAGCTATCCGGAGCGTTCGACATGAGTAATACTTCCTTAAGATATATTCAAGATCATCGAAATAGAGTCACGTTCCATGGAGGAGACACAGCTCACTCATCGACACGTAGGCCTCTGATACAGGGTCAGAGGCAGGGCGGACGTCCCGCACAGACCTGTATAGTGTGGTACGGTTTTCCAATCGTCCAGTTGAAATGCTCTGCGATCAACTACTGCTCCAAGTGCTTGGCGAAAGGAGAAGCTTGATCTGGTTCGTCAGCGAACAGTACTCCGGCGTGTAGATCAATCGAAGGCAGTGAACTGGATCTGCCAGAAATCGCCTCCAGGTCTTCGCAACCGTAGAATGAGATCAAGGCCCAGCGAATCCGGTTGAGGGATTCGGGTTTGAAAGTGTGTAGGTGTGAAGGTATGTACGTGAGCCCCTATCGCTTGCACCTATACCGATTTGTTTCTGTCTCCCTGAACTTTGTAGGCGGATTTGGTATAATCTGCCAGGTAGTCGAATCAGACCACTACAGCGACAGGCCCAGCTCGCTTTTCGGTTTGCGATTCTTCCTCTTGCTGAGCGGTTTTCCGGTCGAAGTATTCGTTCATGTTCAGGTACCGCCGGCCCGTTGACCTAGGGAATCCCAGATTCCCGTCCTCATGAGTTTCCACACAGAGGACACCAACGAGCCGATAGACCGACTCTCGGTTCGGGAAGATCCGAATGACCTCCCACGACGGCGGATTTCTTCGATGAAGCGCTCCAACATATTTGTCCCCCGTAGTCGACGCCGGTACTTCCCGGGCAGTGCCAGTATGGCCGTCGCTTCGAAGAGGCCATTCTCAAGCACTTCAAGGGCATCGGGAGCCTTCTCTTCGACCGCGGGCGCGACCGCTTCGACCCGGAACTAGGCCTCTTCCTCCGAGGCTGGAAATTTGAGATCTCCTACCTCCAGGATCTGATTCAGCACCTGGTGCATTCGGTCGCGGTACTCAGAGAGCGTCTGGTCGAGGACGTTTCGACCGAAGTGCGCCTGACAGATACACAGTGCAAAATCAAACTTCTCCGACTCCGTCCCGTCAGTATTATTGAGGGAGGAGCCGTGACCACCAGCTTAAGGGCTTGCGCTCTTTTGTGGCTCGGCGTCCTCCCTTTTTCGATTTGTTCTCCTTCGTTGTGCTTCTGTTCGCGAGATTGGAGCGTTCAAGTTGAGAGGACGGTCTTTCTGGTTGTTCTCATTGGAGGCTCCGCTCCTATCGGTCGACAGCAAAGGCGCTTCGGAAGGCGCATCCGGACCTGGAGGTGCGGGCTCTCGATGAGCACCGCGTAGGACTGAAGCCGATTCTGCGCTACCTACGGGCAAAGCGAGGCCGGCGCCCGACCGCCTGGGTGTATCCGCGCTACCAATGGCGTTGGA
>CAYOWD010000157.1:0-10023 GCA_964407535.1 uncultured Salinivenus sp.
CTGCAGGGCCTCGAAACGCTCTCTCTCCGCGTGCAGCGCAGCTGCGACAACGCGCTCGAACTGGCGAAGTGGCTCCGGGCGCAGGACGAGGTCGCGTGGGTCAGCTACCCGGGCCTCGAAGATCACCCGTACCACGAGCGCGCCAACACGTACCTCGACCACGGGTACGGCGCGGTGCTCGCCTTCGGCGTCGAGGGCGGCCCGGAGGGCGGCCAGGCCTTCGTTGAAAACGTGGAGCTGGCCAGTCACCTCGCCAACGTGGGCGACGCGAAGACGCTCGTCATCCATCCGGCCTCGACCACCCACCAGCAGCTCACCGAAGAGGAGCAGAAGGCCTCCGGGGTCGAGCCCGATATGGTGCGCGTGTCGGTCGGCATCGAACACATCGACGACATCAAGGCCGACTTCGAACAGGCCTTTTCCTCGCTTCCTGCTTCTGCCCCCGCATGATGCGCAGCCCGGTGGCGTATTTCGGGAGAGCAGGGACTGTGTGCTCCCCCGGAATACGCCGTCGTGCCTCCGACCCATTCCGACGAATTGGCTCACGCCCATTCCATGCCGCAAACCGTTACCCTCTCTGAATTCACGCTCGAAGACGGGACCATGCTTCGAGACGTCCCCGTGGCCTACCAGACGTGGGGCACCCTCAACGCGGCGGGCGACAACGCCGTGCTGGTGTGCCATGCCCTCACCGGCGACCCCGACGTCGCCGACTGGTGGGACGGCATGCTCGGTGCCAACCGGGCCCTCGATCCCACGCGTGACTTCGTCGTGTGCCTCAACGTGCCGGGCTCGCCGTACGGCTCGGTCTCGCCCCTCATGGAAAATCCGGACACCGGAGAGCGGTATGGGGCCGACTTTCCCGCCGTCACCATCCGCGACACAGTGCGTCTGCACCGGCAGGCCCTCGAACAGATTGGGGTACGCCGCGTGACCTGCGCCATCGGCGGCTCGATGGGGGGCATGCACGTCCTCGAATGGGCCTTTGAAACCACCGGCGACGGGGCTCCCTTTGTGCAGTCCCTGGCGCCGATTGCCGTAGGCGGTCGCCACACGGCCTGGCAGATCGGATGGAGCGAATCGCAGCGGCAGGCCATCTACGCCGACCCCAAGTGGCAGGACGGGCGCTACTCGCTCGACGACCCGCCCACCGACGGCCTTGCCTCCGCCCGCATGATGGCCATGATTTCGTACCGGTCCCAGTCCTCCTTCGAGGGGCGTTTTGGGCGCGATACGATGGACGACGAGGAGGACTTCGCGGTGGAGAGTTACCTGCGCTACCAGGGCAAAAAGCTCGTCGACCGCTTCGACGCCAACTGCTACGTCGAACTCACGAAGCAGATGGACACGCACGACGTGGCCCGCGACCGCGGAGACTATGAGACGGTGCTGGAATCCATCCGGCAACCGGCCCTCGTCGTCGGCATTGACTCCGACGTGCTGTATCCGCTCCGTGAGCAACGCGAGCTGGCCGAGCACATGCCCAACGCGGTCCTTCAGGTGCTCTCTGCTCCCCATGGCCACGACTCCTTCCTGATCGAGTTTGAGGAACTGAGCGACATCGTATCGTCGTGGCGGGCCGAACAGGACGTGAGTCGCTCCTCCGTCACGGCATAGTTCCGCCGTCCATCTTCCCCCGCTGAGGGACGGCTGCCCTCTCCCTTCTTCCATTGTCTGCTTGTGTTTTTCGTTTGGACGTGATGACCAATCGCCGCACGGCCTCCTCGACGCGCCCCGTACGCGTACTTAAGTTCGGGGGCACATCCGTCGGAGAAGCCGAGTCGCTTCGACAAGCGGCCGCCATTATTCGCGACGCCGCCACCACATGTCATCCCGTCGTGGTGGTGTCCGCCGCCGATGGCATTACGGATGCCCTTGCGCGAGCTGCCGACGAAGCCCGCGGGGATCGGGCCACCGCCGACGCCTGGGTCCGTGACATTCGACGGCGCTACCGCTCGCTCGCCCAAACGGCGCTGGGCGATGAGCCGGCCGGCGCCGAATACGAAGCGGTCCTGCAGGCCGAACTGTCGGAGCTGCGACGTGCCCTGGTGCAGCCGGACGACGACGGGGCGGCCCGCGATTCCATCTTGGCGGTCGGAGAGCGCCTCATGGCGCCGCTCGTGGCAGCCGTCCTCAACATCAACGGCCGTCCCGCTCGGCCCGTCGATGCGGCCTCGCTCATCCGCACCGACGATACGCACGGCCGCGCTGAAGTGAACTGGGAGGCCACGCAGCAGCAGCTCCAGGATTGGTTCCACACCCTGACGGAGACCGACGCCGAGATCGTGATTCCCGTCGTGACGGGCTTTATCGGCGGCACGGCCGACGGCACGACCACGACGCTTGGTCGGGGCGGCAGCGACTTTTCGGCCGCCCTGATTGCCTGGGCCCTCGACGCCGACCGGCTCGAACGCTGGACCGACGTGGAAGGGCTCTATACCCGCGACCCGGCGGTCCATAAAAACGCTCGCCAGCTCGACGAGCTCGACTTCGAACAGGCCCGCACCTGGACGAAGGCGGGGCGGCTGGGCATGCACCCGCGTACGCTGGAGCCACTGGCTACAGCCGATATTCCCGTCCATGTGCGCTGTACGCACCGTCCTGAGGGGGACAGCACCCACATCGTCCCGGCCGTTCCGGCCTCGACCTGAGTCCCTTCAACTTTGGGGGGCGGACTGCTCCTGTCGTCAGTGTCCCCCAGCGAAGCTTGCGGCGTCGGGATCACTCAACCATCGTCGTCTCCGCCTCCTCTTCCTCGCTGTCCTCACTCTGCTCCATCGCCTCGGCCAGGTCGTCGCGCCGAATCGGCTTGGTGAGAAAGGCATCCATCCCTGCCTCCAGGCACCGATCCCGTTCCTCCTTCGTCTTGGAGGCCGTAAGCGCAACAATGTGAGGCTGTTCGTCCGGAGGAATGGTCTCCCGCAGGCGCTGCGTGGCCTCCAAGCCGTCCATTTCCGGCATATGGACGTCCATCAGCACCACATCATAGGCGCCCCCCTGCACGGCGTCCAGTACGGCCGTGCCCGTGGAGACGGTCTCGGTCTCATGGCCCATCTTCTCCAGCAGTTGCGTCGCCATTTCTCGATTGACGGCATCATCCTCGGCCAGGAGGACGCGATAGAACGACGGCTCCGTGTCTTCGGTCGTAGCGTCGCCCTCTTCCGCCAGCCGCTTCCGCCCATGGAGCAGCTCCATGAGGACATCGTAGAAGCCCTGCTGCGTGACAGGCTTATGGAGCCGGCTGGCCGGAGCGGGGATCTCCGGGGGCTCATGCTTATGCACCAGACTGAGCAGCACGATCGGCACCTCCGCTGCCTCCGAGCGAGCGCGAAGCTGGCGCGCCAGGTCGCGCCCGTTCATGTCCGGCAGGTCCACATCCAAAAGGGCAGCATCGTAGTCCACCGTCGGGTCCAGAGCCTCTAGGGCCTCCGTGCCCGAAGCGCGGACCGTGACGTTCATGCCCCACTGCTCGGCCTGCTGCTTCATGCAGGTCCGACTCGTTTCGTTGTCGTCGACGATCAGGAGCTGGCGGCCGACGAGTGCGGTCTGCGGCCCCTCCAGTTTCAAGACCTCCTGATCCGGATGGGACACCTCTTCCGTCTGAATCGTGAAGTGGAACGTCGAGCCCTCGCCCACCTCGCTCTCCACCCAGATCTCCCCGTCCATGGCCTCCACGAGCTGCTTCGAGATCGATAGCCCAAGGCCGGTGCCGCCGTACTCTCGATCCCGAGACGAGTCTACCTGCCGGAACGAGTCGAACAGCTCTTCGCGCTTCTCTGCGGGAATGCCAATGCCCGTATCCCGCACGCTGACGTGCAGCTCGTAGGGCCGCTCCGCGTCCGCCTCGCCTCCATTTTTGGCGGAGGCCGTCACGTCGGGGGCAGAGGCCACCTGAATGTGAAGGACAATCTCCCCCTCGTCGGTGAACTTCACCGCGTTGGACAGCAGGTTCAAAAGCACCTGCTGGAGACGCGTCCCGTCGGTCGAAATGGAAAACGGGACGTCCTCCTCGATCAGATAGGTCATCTCCACGCCCTTTTCCGCGGCGGAGGTAGACAGGGTCGCCATTGCCTCCTCCACGAGGGCCTGTACCGAGACGGGCTCTTCGTGCAGCTCCGTCTTGCCGGCTTCCAGCTTCGAGAAGCTGAGGATGTCGTTGATAATGGTGAGGAGCGTCTCTCCACTGCTCTGGATGGCATCTACGAATTTCTCCTGCTCGGCCGTGAGGTCCGTGTCGTTGAGCAGCTCGGCAAAGCCGATCACGCCGTTCATTGGGGTGCGAATTTCGTGGCTCATGTTGGCCAGAAACTCGCTCTTGGTCTTTGCGGCCGACAGGGCCTCTTCCCGGGCCTCTTCGAGCTCCTGCGTGCGCTGGGTCACCTTGTCGGCGAGCCGACGCTGACGCTCCTTCAGTACGCGAGTGCGCCATTGAATGCCGCCGACCACGAGGCCGATGAGGACCATGCTGCACAGCAGGTAGAACCAGGTGGTCTGCCAGAAGGGTGGAGCAATGGTGAACGAAAACGTGGCTGGATGCTCGCTCCATACGCCGTCGGGGTTTGCCGCGCGGACCTTGAACGTATACGCCCCCGGCGGGAGATTGGAGTAGACGGCCTGTCGCTGCTCGTGGATGCGAGACCACTGGTCGTCGAGGCCTTCCAGCTTGTACTGATAGCGCACGGCGTCGGGATTCGTATAGGACAGCCCGGCATAGCGGAAGACAAGGTGGTTGTCGTCGTGCGAAAGCTCGGGAGCGTCCGGCAACTGGTCCCAGGGCGTTCGGGACGCTGTGTACGTCGACCAGTCTGCTTCGCGTGAAAAGAATCCGACGTCGACGATGCGCGGCTGAGGGGCGGTCGTGTTGACCTGATCATGGGTAGAATTGTAATGTGTAACCCCCCCGCTCGTCCCAATCCAGAGCGTGCTGTCGTCGCTCGCATGAATCGCATTCCGGGCCGTCTCAACCCCGAGATAGCCGTCTGCTTTGCCGTAGGTGCGAATGTCCCACGCCCCGTCTGTATGAACGGACTGACGATCAATGCGGTTGAGTCCCCGGTTCGTGCCCACCCACAGGTGGCCGTTGTCGTCGACCAGGGTCGCGGCCGCGCTCGTTCCAAGGAGGCCCTCGTCCCGCCCAATCGAACGCAGCGAGTCCGAGGCCGTCGTGTCGGCGACCGGCGCAGTGTATACCCCGGTCGTGGTTCCCAGCCACGCATACCCGTCCGCGTCCATTTGTAGAGAGGTCAGTATCCCGCTCATGGACGCGCCAAGCGTGCGAACGGCGGTAAAGGTGCTGTCGTCGAATCGACCGAGGACGGTGTCGGTGCCCATCCAGAGCCGGTTGCGGGCGTCCACCGCCACCGCCCGCACACGATCAGACGGCAGTCCGTCCGCCGTAGTGTACCGCGTGAAGGTACTGCCGTCGTACCGGAGGAGGCCGTCCTGCTTCGTGGCAAACCAGAGGGTGTCCGGGGACTGTTGGGCGACATCCGTAATGGTCCCGACGGCACTGTCTTCAACCGTGGGATACGTCTCGTAGGTGGTGCCGTCGTAGGCATGTAGACGGTCGTTGTCCGAAATCCAGAGCACATCCCCGTCGTTGTGAAGCACGGGCGAGGGGTTGTCGTCGAAGGAAACGGGACTGCGGACCGACGAAAACGTCTCGCCGTCGAATCGACCGAGCCCCTTCCGCGTGGCCACCCACAAGGCATTGCCCGGCCCGTCGCTGACATCCGCAACGCTGTTGTGGGGCAACCCGTCGTCGGTGGTATAGTGGTCGAACGGCGTCGGGGGGTGCTGGAGGACCCCGCGCCCGTCCGTCGCGAGCCAGAGGCTCTGCTCTCGATCCTGGAAGAGCGCCCGCACGGTTGTATCGCCCAGCCGATCGGAAAAGCGGCGGATCTGCCCGTCTGTGCGGCGATACAGTCCGTCTTTCGTCGCCACCCAGAGCTGCTCGTTGACATCCAGTACGTCGGTTACCGTGAGCGATTCGGTGTCGTCTACGCGTTCATACGACGTGCCGTCGAAGCGGAGCAGCCCCTGATTTGTCCCGATCCAGAGGCCCCCGTCTGCGCGCTCGGCAATGGTCGTCACTCGCGTCCGGGGGGCCGCTGCCGAATCCACACGGGACAACATCGCCGCGTCGTGGTAGCGGGCCACCCCGTTCTCGGTGCCCACCCACAGCGTATCGTCCTGCATCTTGAGGCTACTCACCGTCCCCCCGCTACGCGAATCGGGCGCGAGCGGCTCAAAGGCGGTGCCGTCGTACGCCGCAACGCCGGCTGTGGTGCCGACCCAGAGCGTGCTGTCCGGGCCGGTCGTCAGGGCCGTCACGGAATCGGCAGGCAGCCCGTCTTCCGTCGTGAAGACGGTAACCTCGGCGCCGTCGTAGCGGGCCAGTCCGTTGCGGGTTCCCATCCAAAGCCCCCCCGACGAATCCTCGTGGATGACCTCCACATGATTCCCCGGAAGGCCGTCCGCAGCGGTCAGGGTCGTGAACGCGTGCCCGTCGAATCGGCTTACGCCGCCCCCCGGCATCGCAAACCACAGGTATCCGCGCTCGTCTTGAAGCACGTCGCTGACCCGCGATTGCGGCAGCCCCTCCTCGACGGAGTAGTTGTTGAACGTCCGTTGCTGTGCCGATGCCGGAAGCAACGTCCCCACACTTCCGCCCCACATCCCCACAGCGAGGACTAGCATCCATCCGAAATGAAAGAAACGTCGGATCGGCATGAACGAACAAGTCGATACGAATGTCGTCGTGATGACGCCGCAGCGTCGTTCGGGAGCCACCACGAATGAAGGTCGAACCCCGGATCTGTGCAGAGCAACCACGCTCCTTTCCGCTTCCGACGAAAACCGCTACCGGGAGGAGGAGGGGTGATTGGGTGCAGGCCGGGTGGAACTGCGTACTTCTTACGTTACATGAACAAATATGGTGCCGTCTTGTCACCAAGGTAGGAACGACGGACTACGTCCGCCAAATGGAGACGCTTGCTTTCAACAAGGACTTCTCTTTTACCCATTGGGCGGATGGTCCGAAACACCCCGTTCCGCCCTTGGTACAGCGAACGACATATTTTTTGCTGGGGGCGTCCCGGTGCACGGGCAATCCGCACCGGGGCTGAGAGTGTACCCTTTGAACCTGAACCGGTTCACACCGGCGTAGGAATGAACATGAGCCGAACGGGTCTGGTCCCCGTTCGTCATGCAGGATACGCGCCGCCCCCATCTGTGCCGATGAGGGCGGCTTTTGTTATGGCCCCGTCGGCGCGCCCCGTTGCTTGTGCATTCAATCTGGTGCGACGACGATGGTTGTTCGTTCTATCTTCGCATTTGCTCTTCTGTTCTGCGGATGGGGGGAGGTGCGTCCTGCCCAAGCGGTTCCCGACGAGCCCGCCACGGTTCGAGGGCGGGTCGTGGACGCCACCGGCAGACCGCTTGCAGGGGCAAACGTCGTGCTCCGCGATCCGGCGACCGATGCGCGTCGCCACGGTGCGTCGACGGACTCCACCGGGGCGTTCACGCTGCGCGACATCTCGCCGGGACGCTACCGGCTCATCGTGAGTTTCGTGGGGTATGACCGCTACACGGACGAACTGACTCTGACGGCGGGCGAAACGGTCCGCGACACGATTGCCCTCCGGGCCCGCTCGCTGGCCCAGGACGAGGTCGTTGTGACCTCACGGCGGGCGCAGCAGCGGATTGATCCGGTGACGGTGAGCAATCTGACGCCCGAAGAGATCGATCAACGGCTCGGCGTGAAGGATGTGCCGTCGCTGCTGGAAAACACGCCCTCCACCACGTTTCATTCCCAAAACGGCAACGGCATCGGATACTCCACCCTCCGCATCCGCGGGTTCGACCAGCGCCGCCTGGCGGTGTCCATCAACGGCGTGCCTCAGAACGATCCCGAAGACTTCAACGTCTTCTGGGTCAACCTGTACGGGATGCAGTCCTCCATCGAAGACATCCAAATCCAACGCGGAGCCGGCTCGTCGCAGTACGGGTCCGTGGGCATCGGGGGGGCTATCAACATTGTGACCGACCCCTTCGAACCGGAGCCGTACGCCCGCGCTCGCATCGGGGCCGGTTCGTTTAACACGCAGCGCTACTCGGTCACGGCCAACAGCGGCCTGCTCGCGGATCGATACGTGCTCAACGCCCGCTTCAGTCGCGTCACCTCCGACGGCTATCGGCGCAACGCGTGGACGGAATTCAACCGCTTCTTCGGCGGCCTCGCCCGCTACGGCGACCGCTCCACGCTTAAGATTCAGGCCTTCGGCGGCATCCAGCAGGACGGCCTCGCGTTCAGCGGCATTCCCAAGAACGCCAACGACGATGACGACGCCCGCCGCCAAAATTCAAGTGCGGCCTCCGGCGATCAAGAGTGGTTCAATCCCCCGCAGGTCCACCTGAATCACGAATGGGAGGTCTCCTCGAACTGGACGCTCGACCAGACGGCCTTCTGGATTAAAGGAAAGGGCTACTTCGATACCGGGGCCACCTTCCGCTCCGCCGACTTCTTGCGCCTGCAAGGGGACGAGCCGCTGCTCATCGACGGCACCGAGATCACGGGCGACGATCTCCAAGAACCGGCTTCCAGCTTCGGGGCCGAGTCCGACGACGTCATTCAGCGCGGCTGGCTCGACCAGAATCAGTTCGGCTGGATCCCGACGGTGGTGTACGATGAGGGCACGACGGAAACCACCCTCGGAATTGAGGCGCGGCTGCACCGCTCCCGACGATGGGGACACGTCGAGAGCGTCGATGAGGAAACTATCGAGAACGCGGCTGCGGGGGACGACCGTCGCCTCTGGAACTTCCGGGCCGAGAAGGTCATCACGTCGGCCTTCGGATCGCATCGGTTTCGTCCCGTCGACCTCCTCGCCGTCCAGGCGGACCTTCAGGCCACCTGGCGGCGCTATCGCCTGTACGACGAAGAGGTATTCGACCGGCCCGGGACGGAGGATCCGCCGGCCCCCTACAGCTTCACGGTACCGTATGCCTTCGTCAATCCGCGCCTCGGGGCCACGCTTTATCCGGACGAGCCCTTCAGCGCCTACGCGAGCGTGGCCTTCGCCAACCGGGAGCCCCGGCGCACCCAGCTCTACGACGGCAGCAACCGCCCTGCGGGCGACACCCCCCAGTTCGAGCTCCGAGACGACGGCTCCGTCATCGAGGATGAGCCGCTGATCGAGCCCGAACACCTCGTCGACGTGGAACTGGGCGGGTCGTGGGAGCAGTCGAGCTACCGCCTGTCGGCCAATCTCTTCTGGATGGAATTCTGGGACGAGATCGTGCCGAGCGGAGCGGTCAATGAGATTGGGCAGCCGCGCACTGGGAATGCCGATCGGACGCGCCACGTGGGCCTGGAGCTGGAGGGCACCGCCCGCCTGTTACCCGGCTGGACGGTATCCGGCAATGCGATGCTCGCCCGCACCCGCTTCGTGGACTTCACGGAGTTCAAGACCATTGACGGAAATGCCGAGCCGCTGGAGCGGGACGGCAATCCGATTGCGGCCTCGCCTGAGCAACTGGCCACCCTGCGCACGTCCTACGAATGGAGCGGCCTCACCACGTCGCTCAATGTGAAGGCCGTGGGCCGTCAGTACGTCGACAACTCCGGCGGGACCACCGCCTCCCTGGACAACGGAGAGCTTGTATTTACGGAGAACGACAACCTCGTGGTGGATCCGTATGCCTTGCTCGGGGCGTCGGTGACCTACGAGGCTCCGGCATCCTCGTCGTTCGACGGCCTCGAAGCGCAACTCACGGCCGACAATCTGCTCAACAGCCACGTGCTCCAGCACGGCTTCCAGGGCGTCGGGGGCCCCCGCTTTTATCCGGCCGCCACGCGCAACGTCTTCGTCGAACTGCGCTATACGCTTCGCTAACGCAGTCTGTACGTGTGTAGGTCTGTAAGTAGGCCTGCACACCGTCCGACACGCATACATTCATACCTACAAACTACTTACCGGACAGTTTGCTTAGGGCACCGAAAAATCCTTTCCAACCGTCACT
>CAYOWD010000158.1:0-10002 GCA_964407535.1 uncultured Salinivenus sp.
CCAGCTTCTGTAGCCTTCACGCACCCGAAGCGTCCGGGCATCCACGCCACCCCCCGATTCATCACACACAGCCGACCGACTCCCGTGACGACCCTCGAATTCACCTCCGACCTCGACCATGCTCCCGACACCGTCTTCAACTGGCACGCCCGCCCCGGCGCCTTCCAGCGTCTTGTGCCGCCGTGGGCCCCGGTGCGGTTGGACTCGTTCGAGGGCATCCGCGAGGGCGACCGTGCCGTGCTGCGAATGGGGCCGGGCCCCCTGGCACTGCGCTGGGTGGCCGAGCACCACGACGTGATCGAGGGCCGACAGTTCTGCGACCGGCAGGTGCAGGGGCCGTTTGCCCACTGGGACCACACCCATCGGTTTGAGCCGATCGACGACGGGGAGGGGGGCCGGCTCGTGGACCATATCGAGTACGAACTGCCGGGCGGATCGATCGGGGCGGCCGCCGCGCCGTACCTGCTGGAGCCGGAGCTGCGCCGCCAGTTTGCGTACCGGCACCGCATTACGCGTCGCGACCTGGCGCTGCATCGACGGTATGCAGCCGGGGAGAACGCGCTTACCGTTGCGGTGAGTGGCGCCTCCGGCTTCGTTGGGTCGCAGCTCGTGCCGTTCCTCACGACGGGCGGGCATACCGTGAAGCGGCTCGTGCGCTCGGGGCCGACCGCCGAGGACGAGGTGCTCTGGGATCCGGCGGCCGGGTCGGTGGAGACCGAGAAGCTCGAAGGCATCGACGCTGTCATCCACCTGGCCGGCGAAAATGTATTTGGCGTCTGGACCCCCGCCAAAAAGCAGCGCATCTATGAGAGCCGGGCGCAGGGCACGCGCCTGTTGGCCGAGGCGCTGGCTGACCTCGACGATCCGCCGGATACGTTCGTGTCGGCCTCGGCGGTCGGGTACTACGGCGACCATGGCACGGAGCGGATCACCGAGGAGAGTGCCTCGCGGAACGAAGGATTCTTGTCGGAGGTCTGTGAGGCGTGGGAGGCGGCGACGGCGCCCGCCGCGGCGGCTGACATTCGCACTGTGCAGGCCCGGATCGGGGTGGTGCTGTCCCCGGCGGGAGGGGCCCTGCAGGTGCAGTTCCCGATTTTCTGGGCAGGACTCGGGGGCCGAATGGGAGCGCGTGATCAGTATCTGCCGTGGATCGCGATGGATGATGTGATTGGGGCCCTCTACCACACCTTGTGGACGGACGATCTGGAGGGCCCGGTGAACCTGACTGCACCGGCCCCGGCCCGGATGGACGACTATGTCGATACGCTGGCGGCCGTTCTGAATCGGCCGGCGTGTCTGCATCTGCCGCCCGCCGTGCTCCGCACCCTGGCGGGCGAGATGGCCGAGGAGATGTTCTTGAAGAGTGCGCGCGTCGTGCCGCAGGCCCTGCAGCAAAGCGGCTACGACTTCGCGGAGCAGACCCTTGAGGGCGCGTTCCGACACGTGCTGGGACGCACCCGCACCGAGTAGGGAGGCGCCATGAGGGAATCGGAACGGGCATTCCACGGTGGACGGGGAGCCACAGGAATGTAACAAACCCAATGGATTTATCTCCATTCGTGAAGCGGTTCAAGTCTGTTGGTTCTCCTCTCTATGTCCATGAACAATCCCGACGCCATTGTCATCGGGGCCGGGCTCTCCGGGCTCGCCTGCGCGCGCCTGCTGCATCGACGCGGCCGGTCGGTGCAGGTGTTGGAGGCGTCCGACCGGGTGGGCGGACGGGTCCGCACCGAGCAGGTCGACGGCTTTCGGCTGGACCGCGGCTTCCAGGTGATGCTCACGGCCTACCCGGACGCCCAGCTCGAATTGGACTATGAGGCCCTCGACTTTCACGCCTTTTACGACGGGGCAGAGGTTCGCTACAATGGCGGATTCCACCGCATCGCCGATCCCTTCCAACACCCCTTCGACGCCACGAACACGTTGTTCGGTCCCATCGGCACGGCAGCCGATAAGATTCGGGTGGCCCGGATCCGGCAGCGGCTCATGCACATGTCGGTGCCCGACATCATGGATCGGGAGGAGATGGCCACCGTCGACGCATTGCGGGAGCGGTGGGGGTTCTCGTCGAACATGATTAACCGCTTCTTTCGGCCCTTCTTCGGCGGCATCTTCTTCGACCGGGCGCTCGGGGCCTCCAGTCGGATGTTCGAGTTCCTGTTCAAGATGTTTGCGGAGGGACAGACGGTGCTCCCGGCGGGCGGGATGGAACAGATCCCGAAGCAGATGCGAGCGCATCTACCGGACGAGTCGGTGCAGTTGAATACGCCCGTGGCCGCGGTGGACGAGCAGTCGGTGACGTTGGAGAATGGGACCGAGAAGAGTGCGCCCGCCATTGTGGTCGCGACGGATGCCCCGGCAGCAGAGACGCTCGTGGGCAATGTCACCCCAGTCGAGGGACGGTCAACGGTGTGTTTGTACTTTGCGGCCTCCGAGTCGCCGCTCGACGATCCGATTCTCGTGCTCAACGGAGACGGCGTGGGTCCCATCAACAACGTGTCCGTCCCCTCGGATGTGGCGCCGGGCTACGCGCTGGAGGATCGGGCACTGGTCTCCGTCGTGGTCGTGGGCGCCCCCGGGGAGGACGACGAGACGCTCCGACGCGCCGTGCGGGATCAACTCATCGATTGGTTTGGCCTGCAGGCCGGTGGCTGGGATCATCTCCGCACGATGCACATCCCCTACGCGCTCCCCGAGCAGGCGCCGCCCTTCCTCTCGCCACCCCAGCGCGACGTGCGCCGTCGGCCCGGCCTCTACGTCTGCGGCGATCATCGGGCCACCGGCTCCATCAACGGCGCCATCGAGTCGGGCCGCGCCGCGGCCCGGGCTGCCATGTCCGACATAGAGGAGGCCGTATGACACCAAATCCGCTTGTACTGATCCGTGCACAGGTAGGTAATCTTTCTCTTTCGTTCGTGGAGATCCTGGAGATCTAGGATCTCCTTTCTCCTAGACCGTGGTATGCTAATGGTCGGAGTTGTCTTTAGAAACCCATTCACGTATCAGTAAGGTTCGGGATTGCAGACGTATCGGTATGGGGGCAAGCATATGGGCCAGACGCGCTAGTGCGTCAACGCACTTGTGCGTGTACAGACCGGGGAGTTCGGTAACACCCGTTCCGAGACATCGGTAACAGGTGAAAATGCTATCGATCAGGGATGTCCGACTCGATCACGCGAACTTTATAAGCGGATTTGGTATTAGCCAGATCTGGTATGAAAGGGTAGAAGACTGGAAGGTTGAAAATAGAAGGTTAGAAAATTGATGCGGGATCCGATTGAGGAGGTCGGCATGTAGCGACGTCGCTTGCGGCCAGGTCGGCGTGCCTGGGATGGGCGTTGTGCGTCGGGGGTTGTGCGTTGGGCGTTAAGCGTTAGGGGTAGGCGGTTGGGGGTTAGACGTTGGGGCGTTAGTGTTGAGGCTGTTCGAGTCGGTCCTGTAGGTAGTTCTGGACGAGGTGGGCGCCGATGTTGAGGGCGGAGGTGGCGGCGGGGGAGGCGGCGTTGAGGACATTGACAACCCGGTCGGTCTCTTGGATCAGGAAGTCGTCTACCAGGGATCCGTCCGGACGCAGGGCCTGTGCCCGCACGCCCGTCCGGCCTTCGACGAGGTCGTCCATCTGGATCGCCGGAATGAGGTGACGGGCGGCCTGCAGGTACATCGCTTTGCTCATCGACTGCAGCAGCTCGCGGAGGCCCTTGCGCCAGTGGCGGGCTGCTAATCGCTGAAAGCCCGGATACGTTAGCATCTCGCGCAGCTCCGTCCAGTTCACATCTGTGAGCTGGTAGCCTTCGCGGGCAAAGGCGAGCACGGCGCTCGGCCCGCATTCGACCCGTTCGTCCACCATGCGGGTAAAGTGTACGCCCAGGAAGGGGAAGCTGGGATCGGGGACCGGGTAGATGAGGTGGCGGCAGAGGGAGCGCCGGGCCGGCACCAGTTCGTAGTACTCGCCCCGGAACGGCACGATCTGCACGTTCAGGTTTTCCTGCCCGCTCATCGCCGCGATGCGGTCGGCGTAGAGGCCCGCACAGTTGATGGCGTGGTCGGCCTCGACGGTTCCGGCAGTCGTTTCGATCACAACGCGATCCGGCTCCGGATGGAGGTCGAGAACCGCTGCGTTCGTCTGCACGGAGTGGCCGTGATCCGTAATGTGGTTGGCGAGGGCAAGGGCCACGCCTTCGTAGTCGACGATTCCCGCGTCCGGCACGTGTAGCGCAGCTACTCCGTCCACGTGTGGTTCGCGCTCCGCCAGCTCCTCCGGGCCGATGCGCGTGCACGCCACGCGGTTGGCCACGCCCTTTTCCTGGATGCGGTTCAGTTCCGGAATTTCGCGCTCGTCCGTGGCCACGACGACCTTGCCGCACATCTCGTAGTTCACGCCCTTGCGCTCGCAGAAGTCGACGAGGGCGCGCTTGCCGGTGCGGCAGTTCTCCGCCTTCAGCGAGCCGGGCTCGTAGAACACGCCGGAGTGGATGACGCCGGAGTTGTGGCTGGTCTGGTGCGCGGCCACGCGGTTTTCTTTTTCCAGGACGACCACGGAGCGGTCGGGATACTCCTCGGTGAGGCGGTAGGCCGTGGCCAGGCCCACGATGCCGCCGCCGATGATGGCGATGTCGTAGGACATGCGAAGTGTGTGTTGCGTGGTTTCTTGTGGAGCGTGTAGGGACGACGGGAGGGGACACGGCCGACTACAGATGATTGGGAGCGTCGGGGAGGATCGCGGACTGGGAACGCTCCTCATCCGCAAAGAACCGGATTTGTCCGTCCTGCTCGACGACCCATACCTCCTCAGCGCCTGCCTCACGGTACAGGGCCCGCTTTTCGTCGAGCTCGTCTACAGTATTGGAGTCGCTTAATACCTCGACGCAAATCTCCGGGGCGAGGGTGGGCGGGTCGCCCGTTTCTTGCATTTCCTGGAGTCGGTCCCGACTCGCCCAGATCACGTCGGCCTGCTTCACGCCCTTAGCCGTCGCAATCGGGTACTCGGGAAATGCCTCTCCGTCCGGGCGGCAGTCGTCCAAATGCGTGATAAGGGCTTTCTGTTGGCGAGCGTGGTGTGCTTTGTGTGGACTCAAGAGAATTTGGCCTCGGGCGTTGGTTTCGACTTTATAGGGGAGGTTGCGGAGAAGCGGATTGTTGACGATCTCGGCCCACTGTTCTTGTTCTTTCGTGGTTGTCATTGGCATCGTCGGGTCAGCGTTTGGGCAGAAGTCAGGAGATTTCGTTGCCGCAGGAGAATGGGTCCGGTCGGTAGAGAACACGTGGCGCCGCCTGCCGATGTTGTCGGCCAAAGCTCGTACTATAGCTGATCGGGCGTGTCGGGGGCAATGGTGGACTGGTCAAGCTCCTCATCCGCAAAGAACCGGATTTGTCCGTCCTGCTCGACGATCCATACCTCCTCGGTACCGGCCTCGCGATACAGCGCCCGTTTTTCTGCGAGTTCGTCGACGGTGTTGGAGTCACTTAGCACCTCGACGCAAATCTCCGGGGCGAGCGTCGGGGGATCGCCCGTCTTTTGCATCTCCTGCAAGCGGGCGCGGCTCGCCCAGATCACGTCGGCCTGCTTGACGCCGGCAGACGTTGTGATCGGGTATTCGGGCGGTTGTCGACCGTCCGGCGCATGTTGACGCAGGAGGTTTTGAATCTGTTCTTGGCGTTCGGAATGGCGGGCGGTGTGCGGGCTCAAAAGGATTTGGCCTCGGGCGTTGGTCTCGACTTTATAGGGGAGGTCGCGGAGAAGTGGATCATTGACGATCTGGGTCCACCGCTCCTGTGCTTGGGCTGTCGTGGTTGGCATAAAGAAATCAGCGTCTTGGGAATAGTCGGTGGAGATACGAGGACAATTCGGGAATGGGTCCGTCGGGCCGCAGGCTGGTGACGCGAGAACATCCGTCGCACGTTGAGGGGAAAATGGGGGACTTACTGATACGTGAAGGGGTTTCTAAAGATGATTCCGACTATTAGCATACCACGGTCTTTACCAAACGAACGAGAAAGTTTACCTCCCTGTGCACGGATCAGTGAGACCGTAGCGGGACCCGTTGTGTCGAGGTCCGGCAACACCGGGACGGTCGGGGAGTTTAGGAGGTGCGTCTTTATGATCAGTCCGCTCGCTATGTCCGCGTGTCGTTTCGTTTTGGTGGTTGTGATTGGAGGGCTCTCCGGACTGTGGGGAATGGGATGTGCCGACTCTGGATCGGCAGGGCGGGCAGACGGCGAGCCGCGAAGGGAGAGCATGGACTCTGTTTCCACGAGGGAGAGGCCGGCGTTTCCCATACGATCGATGACAGTCGATGCCCGTCATCCCCCCGAGCCGGAGTTGTTGGTTCATCTTCGCGATCTCGGCGTGACCCACATTACCCTCGTGTCGTTTGGGTGGCAGGAGACGATCGATGATCCACGGGTACGGATCGACACGGCAGACGGGTGGTACAGCGAGTCGCATCGCGGCATTCGCACCCTCGCTCGGCAGGCCGACACGCTGGGCATGGGCGTGATCCTGAAGCCCCACATCTGGGTGGGGGGGTACGATGAGGACGTTGATCGCAGTGAAATCGGCTTCGACAATCCGACCGATTGGCGGCGCTGGCAGGCAAGCTATCGCGACTTTCTGATGGTGTACGCACGACTCGCCCGTGAAATTGATGCCGACGGGCTTGTGCTTGGAACCGAGCTGTCGCAGATTTCCACCACCCGACCCGACTATTGGCGCGGATTGGCCGATACGGTCCGCACCGTCTACGACGGGCCGCTCACCTACGCGGCCAACTGGCACGACGAGTATCAGAAAATCGACTTCTGGAACGCGCTCGACTACGTCGGGGTGCAGGCCTACTTTCCACTGACAGACGCCCCCGCTCCCTCGCTCGACACCCTCAAGGCGCGCTGGCGAGTGCACCGGCGCACGCTCGCGAAGATGCATGAGCGCACCGGCAAGCCCATTCTCTTTACCGAAATTGGCTATCGCAGTGCGCCGAGTGCGGCCGAGGCGCCGTGGCGATGGCCGGAGCAGGACGATCCGTCGGTACCCCCGGATTCGAGCCTCCAGGCCCGCTGCTACCGCGCATTCCTGGAGACGATGCGGGGCGTGCCCTGGTTTGCGGGGGCCCTTATTTGGAAGTGGCATCCGGCGAACAGTGCGCGACGTCCCACCGCCTTTACCCCGCAGGGCAAGCCCGCGGAGGCGGCGCTCAAACGCTGGGGAGCGCGTCCATCCGAACCGGAGACAGAGTAGACTCGTTTCGCTGCACATCGGTCGCTTCAGGGCGTCCGGTGGTCTTCACGCCTGCCGGTTTGTATACTGGCAGCACACGCATCCGACATCTGCGTCGTTCTCCTGAACTGCTTTCCCGGTATCCGCAATGGTTTCTGAGCTCTTCGATCCCGACTGCTGGACGCCTGTCGACGGTCCCGATTTCGACGACATCACGTATCACCGGGCCGAGGCGCACGGCACGGTCCGGATCGCGTTCGACCGGCCCGAGGTGCTCAACGCCTTTCGCCCGCCCACCGTCGATGAACTGTATCAGGCGCTCGACCACGCGCGAAAGAGTTCGGACGTAGGGTGTGTCCTTCTCACCGGCAATGGGCCGTCCGAGAAGCACGGAAAGTGGGCGTTCTCGTCGGGGGGCGACCAGCGCATTCGGGGGACAGACGGGTATCAGTACGAGGACGAGGAGGGCGAGCCGGACGAGGCGCAGCCGGGCCGTCTGCACATTCTGGAGGTGCAGCGCCTCATCCGGTTCATGCCGAAGATCGTGGTAGCGGTGGTGCCGGGCTGGGCCGTCACGCGAAGTTCAAGCAGACCGACCCGGACGTGGCCAGTTTCGACGGCGGATTCGGCTCGGCCCTGTTGGCGCAGCAGGTGGGGCAGAAGAAGGCCCGCGAGATTTTCTTCCTGGGCAAAACGTATTCCGCCGAGGAGGCGGCGGACATGGGAATGGTCAACGAGGCGGTGCCGCACGACGAGCTGGAGGATACGGCCCTCGACTGGGGCGAGACCATCAACGGCAAGAGCCCCACGGCCATCCGCATGCTGAAGTATGCCTTCAATATGGCGGATGACGGCATGGTGGGGCAGCAGGTCTTTGCAGGGGAGGCCACGCGGCTGGCGTACATGACCGACGAGGCGCAGGAGGGCCGCGATGCGTTCCTGGAAGGCCAGGAGCCGGACTGGGACGATGTGCCCTGGCGGTATTAAGCGTTTGTGCGTTGTTGCGTTTGTGCGTGAGCGCGTTGTCGGGTTGTGCGTTGGTACGTTGAACGCTGGAATGTATACCGTCTGGCGTTGGAATCCTGAGACGAGTGTCCTGGGATGGGCCTCGCTTCGGGTTTGGTAGCCCGGCAATTCCATTTTGCTCAGAAAATCGATTTGATCGTACTTCCGAGCAGTGCATGAGGACCCACACACCCACATACGCACATACCGTTACGGCACAGAGGGAGACAATGGCAGTTGAGCTGTCATCGCTCGGGACGCATTTCAAACGTGCGATCGCGTTGGGCTTGGAAACGGTGTGAGATTGTCGTTTGGGGCTTTCGCCTCTTCGATCCGATCCCTACGTTCGGAAGCGGTCTACCGGTGGATCGTAAGCAGCGAAGGAAGGTGCTGCGTCGGGGGCGGCCCCCGGTCGCCTCGACTGCTTCGGCTCTCCCCACGCGAACGTGTGGTTCTGCGGTGCGGACGTGTCTTTCTTGCAGCGCACTCACACGCGCCCGCCCTCACACACCCTCATACTCACACACGTCCTATGTCAGTATCCGTCGCCGATCTTCCGGGCATCGATCCGGCACCCGACTTTTCGTTCCGGTACGGGCAGCGAGCCTTTCTCGTGAAGCTCGCGAAGGCGTATCAGGACGAACGCACCGATCATCTCGGCGTTTTCGTACCGGGCTACGGCAAGACGCTGACGGCGCTGGCGTCGTTTGTGCTGGCGCGGTCGATGGGCATCTGTGACCGGCTCGTGGTATTCGTTCCGCGCGGCAACCTGCGCGACCAGTACGCCGACCCCGAAGAGATGGCCCGCATGCTGCGCTGGATTGGGGCGCCGCCTATGCGGTTCTGCGTGGCCGATTCGAGCGAGGTGTTTCTGAAAAACCCGACGCCCATCGTCATCGCCACGTATCAGTACGCCTGCGGGGATTCCGGCAATCGGAGCCTGCGGCAGTACTGCCAGGGCGGCAGTCCCCTCTTTGTGCTCGACGAGATTCACCACCTCCCCGAGCAGAGCGCGTGGTCGAATGCCGTGGATCGGCTGCCGTACGATTCGCTCATCGGCCTGTCGGGAACGCCCCTCCGCAGCGACGGCAAGCCCCTCTTCGGCGTCCCCCACGATACCGTCACCACCAACAGCGGCCACGAGCAACTCAAGTACCGGGCCCTCCACGAGGTCAGTCTGCGCGACGCCCACGCCGAAGGCGGCATTCTCAAGCGCATCGAGGCCCACGTGGTCGACTACACCATTACGATGGTGGAGGAAGACACCGGCGAGGAGGTCGAGTTTACCCTGGCGGAGTTGCAGGACGAAGTGGGGCGCGACACCAGTCACCTCGATCAGTTCTTTGCCCGCAAGAGCCTGCGGTTTCACGACGTCTACCTCGACACGTTGCTGAGCCCGGCCATCGGACGGCTGCAGAAGAAGCGAGCGGGGCACTTCTCATCGGAAGACGGCGTGCGCAACCACCAGATGCTCGTGACCTGCATGAGCAACCGCCACGCGGCCGACGTGCTCGACTTTATCGAGCGCCGCTACTCCTGGCTTTCGGCCACCCGGATTGGGCAACACGTACCCGCGGACGAGCGGGAAAAACGACTCGACGCCTACCGGGACGGAGAGGTCGACATCATGGTGCAGGTCGACATGATTGGGGAGGGCACCGACATCAAGACCATTAGCGTAATCGCGAAGCTCGATCTCGTGAGTGCCCGCTCCAAGACGCTTCAGCAAATCTTCCGGGGCATGCGCTACTACGACGGCTGGGACGAGGCGGCCAACGTGTGCG
>CAYOWD010000159.1:0-9990 GCA_964407535.1 uncultured Salinivenus sp.
TCCTCGGCAGGGGCGGCTTCCTCGGCAGGGGCGGCTTCCTCGGCAGGAGCGGGCTCTTCGGCAGAGCGGCTTTGCTCGTCGGGCGCGGCGGACTGATCGGGGGCCTCGGCCTCTGGGTCGGACACCGGGGAGTCGGGGGACCAGAGTCGGGCCTCGTACCGTTCTTCAGGATCGACGTCGGCGTCGCGCCCCGTATACATGTCTTCGAGTTGGGTATTTAGGCTTTCAACGAGTTCGAACACGTCGTCGGCCGAGGACACGCCCAGGGCGTCTTCAAGCTTCTGTTGCTCAGCGTAGAGTTTTTCGAGCTGTTGAAATGTGCTCTGCTCGCTGGTGCTGTCGCGCTGCGTGTTGTGAAGCGCCTCTTTGTCCTCGTAGAACTCGGCGAGTTGGGTTTCCAGGCTTCTGATCATGTCGACGGCATCCTCGATGCTGTTGAGCCCGAGCTCCTGCAGCGCTTCTTTTTCTTTGTAGAGCTCCGTCAACTGCTCCTCCATGCGGTGGGCGATGGCGGACAACTCCTCGGCTTCCTCGCGGGTAGAAATGCCGAGCACCTCGTCGATGGCATCAAGTCGTCGAGCGGCCTCGGACGTTTGCTCTTCCTGCTCGTACAGCTCGCTGAGCTGGGCCTCCATGTTATCAATGAGCGTGACGGCCTCCTGAACGGTGAGGCCTGCTTTTTCCAGGATCTCATGCTCTTCGGCAAAGCCTTCGAGCCGCTGAACGAGTCGCTCGACGACGCCGGAGAGATCGTTGGTGTCGTCGGGAAGATCGACGAGCGTATTGATTCGATGGACGAGAGGCGCATCCAGGCTCTGGAGAGCGGCTGTCGCTTCGTCGGCCCGACCGTTCTCGTCCGGGTCGGTGCGATGGTACACGTCCACCAGCTGGGCCTCCATGTTCTCAATCATGGCGAGGGCGCCATCCACCGAGAGGCCGGCCTCAGTCAGTTTGGTGTGTTCGCTGCGGAGCTGGTCGAGTTGCGTGGACATGTCGTCGATGAGCGCATTCAGCTCACGGGCTTCCTCGACGGTGTGAATGTCGAGAATATCAGCGGCTTCGGCCGGGAGGGCGCCGTCGGGGAGGGTCCGATCGTCGGTCTCGGAAAGGCGGACAATCCGGTCGGCAAGGGCATTGAGCAGTGACAGCACATCGCCGTCCGGGGTGGGACGGTCGTCGGAGGTCTCCTCAAGTGCGTCGAGGCCGTCTGCGATGCGATGGGCCGCGTCGAGCAGGGCATCGACCTCCGACGTGTCGTGCACGCCGAGGCGAGAGGCGGCCTCGGAGGGAAGAGTGTTGGGGCCGGGAAGTTCGCTGAGGTTCTTCGTCATGTTGCGGAGCATTCCGACCACGCTGTTGGGCGTGGAGTCGGGGGTCAGGTCGTAGGCGTACGACCGCTTCTGAATGCGATCATGCACGTCTTTGACGACCTTCTTGAAGGCCACGGCCTGCTCGAGGGACGAAATGCCGATTTCGTCGCGAATAACGGACGCCACCTCCAGCGCTGAGGTGTCCGGCCCGCCGGTAGACGAGGAGGGCGCATCGGCCTCGTCCAATTCTTGCCTGAGTTGGTCGCGCTCGTTCTTCAAGGCCTCCCGCTCCTCGCGGAGTGTTTGTAATTCCTCTACGGCCTCCTCGGCGCTGGACAGCCCGGCCTGGGTGAGCGTCTCCTGTTCTTGGTACAGCTCTTCGAGTTGATTTTCGAGCTGAGCGACGTGGCTCTGGGCAGCCTCGACGGTGCTAACCCCCATGGTGTCGAGCAGCTCTTCGGTCTTCCGGTGGCGCTCACTGAGAGATCCCTCGCCCCCATCGTCGCCTTCCAGTTGCTCGACGAGGTCGGCGTTGCGCTGGCGCAGCGTCGAAATCTTGGCGTTCAGCTCGCGAAAGACTTCCTCGACCTCGCTGATGGTGACGAGGCCTTCCTTTTCGTCTTTCGGGGCATCGAGGTCCGCGCGTCGCCGTAAGGTCTGCACGCGCGAGAGGACTTCGTTCGGTGTTGAGGCCCCGAGTTCGTCACAGAGCGCCTCCCACTGCTGGATGTACCATTCTTGATTGTCCGGGAAGGACGGCGAGTTGTGCGACGAATCCGGATCGGTTGCATCGGGCATCGGGCGTTCGTCGAGTCGTAAGAGAAAAGGAGAAGGGCGCGGGAACCCGTCGCGTGGCAATGCAGACGAGCGGTACTTAGCATGCACCAAGTACATCATTCCCTATACTGTCTGCCCACCGTTGTCGATCCGTGCCGAGACGCAGGCGGTTGGAACTGAGAAGATGGGAAAGAAAGCATGCGAAGATGTAACCAAGTCGGTATCATGACGAAGATCCGGAAGTGTCGCGAATCCATTCTGCGGGGGGATGATACGAGTATAGCAGTACGACACAGTTTCCGTTGTACTGCCGATCCATGCCGAATTTGCCCAGGCACTCTCGACGAGCGTGAGGGGAAGTTTGGGGCGGGAGGGCACCGTGGGGATCGGTGACGCCGCATTTTCCAAATTATACTCGTGAGGTCTCCATATGAGCGTAGATACACTTCAAAAGGATCTCCAGGACGAGACCGTGGACAACGATGAACGCGTGCAGATCCTCCATGATCGCATTGAGGAGGCCCTGCGCGACGGACTGGATGCACAGTGGGAAGAGGTGCTCGACGGATGGGAAGGGGCGGCTCCCTCCGAGCGGAAGGCTGTGCAGGCATACGTGTCCGGATTGCGCAACCGCATTCTTCGGGCGCTCCTCGATATCGACACGGACGAAGAGCTGCAGCGGGGGCTTGCCACGCAGTACATCGAGATGAAGTGTCACTGGACGATGTTGAACACGCAGATTCAGCATCAGACGGCGCGGGATGGGGCAGCCGAGGAGAGTCTGATCTATCGCGCGACCTGTGTGAGTCTCATCATTCAGAATCTGGAACCACTTCTCAGTCAGGAGCGCGTCGACAATCTAACGGCGTTCCTTGCAGAGCCGCTGCAGTAGGGTTGCTGCCCGACGAGTGGGCAGGATTCGTTTGTACACTTCTCTTTTCGGGTCGAAACGCGCTCGGCGAAGGCGGCCGACTTCGAGTCGGGGACATCCCGTCGACCCGATGTCCACGCACGTCATTTGTCGATCCGGTTCTTCCAGCGCACTCGGCATGTTGGTGCTTTTGGGGTGGAGCCGTCGTGCCGAGACATGAGAGCAGTTCGCTACGGCCTCTCAGCTGTGCCCACCCCAACTCTGTACCGGGGAACGAGAACCCAAGCGGGGAGCTCTGTCATTCTGCGGGCGATGTGCATTTCCAATCCCCCAATCTGCTTTGTACGTTCAGCATCTGTGTGGCCGCGTACGCCTTTCGAGGGGCGATTCCGGGCCACGAGACGCGCTGGCCTTATACGCAGATCACTCTTCCTGTCATGGATTTGATGGCCATGGATTGGATAACGACCCCGGAAGCCTGGATTGCTCTCGGGGCCCTGACACTTCTCGAAATGGTGCTCGGGATCGATAACATCGTCTTCATTTCTATCCTCTCGAACAAGCTGCCGGAGGATCAGCAGAAAACGGCGCGTCGGGTGGGATTGGGCCTGGCTTTGGGCGGACGCATTCTGCTTCTGTTTTCGGTGAGTTGGGTCATGACGCTTACTGCGCCGCTCTTTACGGTGCTGGCCCACGCGGTGAGTGGACGGGATCTCATTCTCGTGGTTGGGGGATTTTTTCTCATCGGTAAGGCCACCACGGAGATTCACGACAAGCTGGAGGGCGAACACGGCGATCCCACGACGAAGGCCACGGCCACCTTTGGCGGGGTCATTGCGCAGATCTTTTTGCTGGACCTCGTGTTTTCACTGGACTCGGTCATTACGGCGGTTGGGATGGCCGACGACATCGCGGTAATGATCATCGCGGTGACGATCGCGATTCTTGTCATGATGGCGTCGGCCGAGCGGGTCTCCAGCTTCATTAAGGCTCACCCCACGATAAAGATGCTGGCCCTGAGCTTTTTGCTGCTCATTGGGGTCATGCTCGTGGCCGAGGGGGCCGGGCAGCACATTCCGAAGGGCTACATCTACTCGGCCATGGCGTTCTCGCTCATCGTGGAGATGCTCAATCTGCGGGCCGTGCGTACGATGGACGAGTCCGACGAGCCGCCGGCGCCCGTTCAGCTTCACAATCCCCGGCTGCGTCGGGCCGTGAAGCGGGCGGTGGAGGACGAGTAGCGTTGGGGCGTTGTGCGTTTGTGCGTTTTTGGGTTTTTGGGTTGTGTGTTGTGCGTTCTGGGGGGAGTGGTATGTCGGGATGGGGAGAAGCAATCGGCGTTGAGGGAGCAGTGCATTCCACCCTCCAAAGTCGATCATTCCGCACTGGGTTTACTGATACGTGAATGGGTTCTTAAAGACGATTCCGACTATTTGCCTACCACGGTTCCCACCGAACGAAATCGAGAGTTTACCTACCTGTGCACGGATCAGTAGAGGCGCTGGAGGGTCTGGCGCATGCGCTCGCGGGTGTCGTTGTCGGGGAGGGCGCCGTAGCCGGCGCGGACGTTGTCGCGCACGTGCTCAGGGTCGGAGGTGCCGGGGATGACGCAGGTGACGGCTTCGTGGGCGAGGATGTACTTGAGAAAGAACTGCGCCCAGCTTTCGCAGTCGAAGGCGTCGGCCCAATCGGGCAGCGATTTGTCTTTGACCCGTCCAAAGAGCGATCCCCCCTCGAAGGGTTCGTTTACGATCACTCCCACATCGTTTTCGGCGGCGAGGGGCAACAGTCGTTTTTCGGCCTGGGTTGTTTGAATGGAGTAGGGGAGCTGAACGAAGTCGATGTCTCGCGACTGGATGATGGTGGCCAGTCGATCGAAGGCACTGGTCACGTAGTGCGTGACGCCCGTGTAGCGAATTTTGCCCTCGGCCTTCCAGTCCTGCAGCGTATCGAGGTGCGTTTCCCAGTCGGTGAGATTGTGCACTTGCATCAGGTCCATCGGGCGCTGATTCATCCGGTCCATCGACCGCTCCATCTGTTCGATTCCGCTCTCCCGGCCGCTGGTCCACACCTTGGTGGCGCCGAAAATGTCGTCGGTCAGGTTCAACTCGGTGCTCAGGGTGCCCACGACCTGTTCGGCGCGTCCGTACATGGGCGAGCTGTCGACGACGGTTCCGCCCAGGTCGACGAGGCCCGTCAACACCTTTTTGAGCGCCGCCCGGTTCTCGGCGTCGGGACCGACGTCGAACTGTCGCCACGTGCCCAGGCCCACGCACGGGAGCGGTTCGCCCGACGAGGGAATGGGACGCGTGCGGATCTCGTTTTGGGCGGGCAGGGACGAGGAGGCGTTCTGGGCATACAGGGACGAGAAAGGAGCGCACGCAAGGGCTGCTCCGGCCGCCGCCGTGCGCCGAAGCATGTCGCGCCGGGAGCAGGAGGAAGGGGCGGGCATAACGAGAGACCGTTGATGAGACCGTCGACGGAGGGAATGATACTTGAAGGGACCGAGATCGCTCCGGCCCCTCTGTACAGCGGGGCTCTCGATTCAGGATCAGCGACGAACGTCGAAAACGTAGCTCCGTATCGGCATTGTCACGCTCTCCGTTGTTACAGAAGGACCCGTCTATGAATTGGATGCGCAGCGTATGCGAGGTGATTTTCATTGGGATCGGAGCCGGACTCATGACGGCCGGAGTGGGGTGTGTCGGATCGGAGGCCGGCTCGCCGTCCGCCGATCCCTCGTCCCTTCTCGCCGAGGTGGAGCGGATGGAGGTCCCGGATCGGGTTGCGTCGTCCGATACGCTGACGGTCCGGCTGGTCGGAACGGTGGGCCCGAATGGGTGCTATTCATTGGACCGGCTGGATGTGGAGCGGGGAGTGGAGCAGATTCAGATCAGGCCCCTCGTTGACCGCGTGCATCGACGAGACGCCATGTGCACCATGGCCATTGTCCCGCTCGACGAGACCCTGCGACTCTCCCCCCCGTTTTCGGCGGACACCCTGTCGATTCTCGTGCCGCAATCGGAAGGGGCCGCCGTGACGGCCACCGTCCCAGTGGAGCGCGAGTAATCCTCAAGGAGACGCGTCGTCGGATCCGGGCGAGCGATCCGACGACGCGGAGAGCGGGGTCCTGTACGTCCGCCCGAAGCGGTCGGTAGCCTCAACGTGGACGCGGTTCGCGGTCGGATCGTAGGAGGCTTCAAACAAATGGTCGGTCGGGTGCGGGGCCACCCAGTCATACTTGTCCGGCTGATCCGCTCCCCCGTAGAGCCGTTCGGCGAGGGGATCGAGCCCGCGGATGGGCGTCATCTTGCCCGTCTGGATGCCGTTCTCGTACCAGGTGATCGTCCATTCGTCGTCGGCGTCCCAGACATTTGCCACCATCCGGTCGGGCGCCGTGCGCGTGAGGCGCATCTGGTGATCGGCGCCCTGGCCGGTGCTTTTGTAGCGCCATCGGAGGGTTTCGCCGGCGATCTCGTAGACAGCGTAGCCGCGTGGCGTACCGTCGTAGCAGATGGGGCCGGTCCACCAGGCGCCGCAGACCGTGCCCACCACGTGCTCATGCGGACCGGCGGCCCCGCGGTGTTCATTTTCGTGGAGATGCCCGGTTACAATGTGCGCATCGAAGGGGGCGAGCAGGTCGTAGAGGGCCGTTCGGTTTACGATCTGGTTGCGCACCGAGGGCCGGGCTTCGTCGCGGCGGTCATATCCGGTGCTCAGCGGCGGAATGTGGGCAAATACGACGACCGGACGGCCGTCCTCGATCAACGAGAGATCCTGTTCGAGCCAGCGGAGCTGAGGGGCAGGGAGGTGGCCGAGGTAGCTGTCGGTTTCGCCGCCGAAGCCGTCGTTGCCGGGCCAGTACACGTCGTCGAGCACGACGTAGTGGACGGCCCCGCGGTCGAAGGAGTAGTACGTAGGGCCGAACTGCTTGCGGAACGGGGCGGTCGCGTCCGGATCGGTGGCCGCGTTGACGTTGAGGTCGTGGTTGCCCACGACCTGCACGAACGGCAGGTCCATTTGCTGGACGGCGTCCTCGTATTCGGAAAACAGCGAGAGGGCATCGAATACGAGGTCCCCGCCCCCGACACCGAAGACGGGCTGTGGGGCAAGCGCGGCCGATGTGGTCCGCACGTCCGGGACCGTCTCGTCCTGCAGCTGCGCCGCCTCGGCCTCCGTACGCACCTGTGGGTCGGCGAGGAAGACGAACGCGTGGGTGTCGTCGGAGTGGGGGAGGGGATGGAGCGAAAATTCAACCTCGATGGGCTCACCGTCGGCGGCGTCCAACGGGCGGTAAAAACGGGCAGTCCCGGTGTGGGTGTGAGTGGGCAGCCGGTAACCCGCTGGTACGGAGAGGTACACGAACGGGCGATGGGCGGCGGCCTGGAGGTGGAAGCGCCCGTTGGCGTCGGTCGGGGTCACCGTGAGGCCGTCGGTGACGGACACCCCTTCGATCCCGCCGTCCGGGCCAGTCACGCGACCGATCACGGAGAGAGCACCGTTCCCGGTTGCAGAACGGGAGGAAGGGGCTGTGCACCCAGTGAGGCCAGCGGCCGGGGCAGCGAGCCCAACGTGCTTAAGGAACTCGCGGCGGGAAGAAGAACGCATCGGTCGGTTGGAGAAGCCGAGGAGAGAATCGGGAGGAGGGAAACCGTCGTACGCAAATGGGAGAGCACCATGCCCTCAATGGGACCTTGTTTCCGTCGTTCAGGGGAATGGACTCGCAGGCGCGCTTTCTGCGTGCACAAAGCGACGACATCGACAAGAAGCCTGGATGGGAGAGAGGACGAAAAAAGAAAAGCCCGACCCTGCGGCCGAGCTTTTCAGGACGTGTTTGTGGTAGGTCCCCACCCGACAACTGCCGGTGACGGGGAGAACCGGTTTACACGGGAGTACGAAGCGAACTGGACTCGTGCTCTCGGCGAATCGTTGGGATTGCGAGAGAAGAATCGTGGGGAGACGGGACCAGCGTCTTCCAGTATCCGGAGTCGCACAGGCGAATCCGAGGATCGTCAGTCCGCTTCACACCCGACTCATACGTCGGAATTCGTAGGTTGCGGCTGTAGCTGGCTTCCCAATGCCTCATCAATCGAACCCAACGCAGAGCGCTTCACGTTTTCAAGAGAGGCGCCGTGTGTCTTATACACGTACGCAGCGACGGAGACAGGAAGTGTCCAGAACAGCGCAACGAGAAGAAGGGTAAATAGAGTTGGGGTCATGATAATGGATTTATGCGACAAGAACGTTGGTTGTGGGGTCTCCGCGAATGTCGCACTCATTACGCGAAGCAAATATTGTTCCAAGAAGGATTTACGGCTCAATTCCTCTTGTGAGCGCGCTGACGGTTCGTGTGTTCAGGGGACGGCACAGAGAAAAAGCCCGACCCTGCGGCCGGGCTTCTTCCGTTGATTCTCGTCTGTCAGATGGAGCTGTTGAGGAATGCCGGTTGGGGCTACACTGGGGCTAGGTTCCCGGGCTTACGTTCCGAAGCGAAATTCCGCACTCTTGTACATGTAAGCAACGGCAGACGCCGGAATGGTCCAGAATAGCGCAACGAAGAGGAGAAGGTCCGGAGTAAGAATCATGGGACGATTGAAAATAGCGAAAGCAGCGTTGATATAATCTCCGCAATCGTCCCAGTTGTATTATGTTTAAACGTCGTTGTTTCAGGGTATATTTAGGGTTGAAGCGTCGTCTGGAGGGGCTAAGCGGGGGGGGCAACGCCCAGCGGTGTGTTTTCCGTGAAAGCTGGGACGGCAGTCGGCCCCTCCGTGCAGTGAACGAGACGGGAGGGGGCAACCCTGCATCTGCGTTGTCGCAGAGTGAGACGATCCCAACTCCGCTGCCAAGCGAGTTCGGCAGCTCCGTTGGGGAAAATAGGCTTGAGGCCCATGTGCTTGCGCTCATGCCAATCCCTCTACACCCCAGAACTGTGCAGGCGGATTTGGTACAAGGCCCGTGTCGGACTGGGAGGTCCGGTCAAGAAAGAAAAGCCCGACCCTGTGGCCGAGCTTCCGAGGGAGGCACGTTTGCGAGTGCTCTCGCAGCGACTGCCGGTAACGAAGAGAGACGGTTTGGAAAAGCGACGTGGGGAACTGATTGGGGCTCGCGGAACAGCGACCGTGCCGCGAGAGACAAGGTCGCTCGACCGCTCAGGTGTGCACAGGCAACATTGAGCGTGTCAGTTCCTGGACACGGCATGTCTACACGTCAGACTGTGTCGGCTGCGGCTGTACCCGGTTTCCCGTAAGGGGGGCAATCGAACCCCACGCAGCGCGCTTCACGTTTGCAAGAGAGGCGTCGTGCTTCTTGTACACGTACGCAGCGACAGAGGCAGGAAGTGTCCAGAACAGCGCGACGAGGAGAAGAACAGCTGGGGTCGGCGTCATAGTAGAGTAGATGTGAGAGCTCGAAGTAGAGTTGAAGGGGCTTCGTGAAATTACACTAATGATACCCCACAAACCCCATTCCAAGATTAATTGAGGATGATGAGCCCTCTTCGGGGGCGCTGCACGGGGCTGTGTCTATTGGAAGCGTTTCCTTTTTTCTTAGATTTCGAGAAATTGGGTGGTTTTTCCAGAGGGATGAAGTAGGGCTTCATTTGTTTAATTCCAATTTAAGTTTCGCAAGTCCTGTCCTGGGAACGCGGCGTCGCGTGTAATGTGTGAGGACCTCAACGCCCTCGTTCCACATTGTGTGCACACTCGTTGCCGGGCCTGTGTGGCCCAGACGTAGCATGAGCGACAATATTCTTGAGCAGGACGTTCGGTACGTAAAGGGCGTCGGCGAGAAGCGCGCCGACGTGTGGACGGAGGCCCACGGAGTACGCACGGTGCGCGATCTGCTGCGCTTTTACCCGCGTCGCTATCTCGACCGGTCGACCGTCACGCCGGTGCGCCAGCTTCATGAAGATCCCGATCCGGTGACGGTGGTGGGGACCGTCCAGTCGACCAATATCGTGCCGGGCAAGAGCCAGAAGCGATTTGAGCTTGTTTTGGAGGGGGAGCAGGGCGGGCGCATGAAGTGCACCTG
>CAYOWD010000160.1:0-9923 GCA_964407535.1 uncultured Salinivenus sp.
GTGAGTTTGTCCTTCTCGTGCTGGCGCTCGATGCGCTCCTCTCCGCCCCCTTTGGCAGCTTCTTCGCGGCGGTGCTGGAGGTCGTCGTAGAGTTGGCGGTGGACGGAGGCGGGGGCGTCGGCGGCGTCGCTCATGGAATGGGGCAATCAACGAAAGGGACGGGTGTGCCCATGAACGTAGGGGGCAGGGGCGCGGTCGTCAATCGGTTGCGTTTTGCGTTGTGGGTTCTGCGTTGTGGGTTCTGCGTTGTGGGTTTTGCGTTGTGGGTTTTGCGTTTTGGGTTTTGCGTTTTGGGTGGCGACGTTGGGCGTTGGGTTTTTGGCATCGTGGGGAGCGCTACGCCGGTTCCAGGGCGCGGAAGGCAGCCTGCAGGTCGCGGGTAATGGGGCCCGGCGTGCCGTCGTCCACCGTCCAGTCGTCCACCTCCACGACCGGCATGACGCCGGTGGTGGTGCCCAGCACCATGAGCTCGTCGGCATCGGAGAGGTCGGCCTTCGGGATCGGAATTTCCTCGACCGGCACGTCGTGGGCATCGCAGAGATCCAGCAGCAACGTCCGCGTGGTACTGGGAAGGATGTGATTTGTGAGCGGATGCGTGACCACCGTGTCGTCAAACACGCCTACGACGGTGGAGTGGGAGGCTTCCGTCACGAAGCCGTCGCGCACCAGAATGGCCTCGTAGGCGCCTGCTCGACGCGCGGCGGTAGTGGCCATGACGTTGGGCAACAGGGAAATGGACTTGATGTCGCAGCGCGCCCAGCGCTGGTCCGGGTGCAGGATGGCCTTGACGCCCTGCTCCCACTTCTCCCGGGGCGGGGTGTGCGGCTCAGCGGTTGCGTAGACGGTGGGCTCCGGCGCCGGATCGGGAAACGCGTGTTGGCGGGGGGCAGCGCCGCGGGTCACCTGAAGATAGATCTTGGCGGCCCCGTCCTGCAGGTCGTTGTGGTAGAGCAGCGAATGGACGGCCTCGCGGATGGGCTCGACCTCCACGTCCCCCAGGTGAATTTCGTCGAGGCTCCGCTCCATGCGCCGGAAGTGAAGATCCTCCTGGAAGAGCTGGCCGTGCTCGGCCCGGAGCACCTCGTAGATCCCGTCCGCGAACACAAACCCGCGATCATCGGGAGAGATGGAGACCTCCTCTTTCTCGACAAACTCACCGTTGAAATAGACCGTCATGGCGGGACCGGGGTTGGGCACACAGTATTGAGGAGCCGAGCGCCGCACTTCCGACTCTCGGCGGTGCCCTCTTCAATGGAATTGAAGGGAGGGAAGATTCGGGACGCCGAACGCGGTTCGATGGTGCAATCCCTAAACGGGCAGTGATCCTGAAAACGCACGGCAACCAACTGACGCAAGGGCCTGCACACGGACACTTTTTTCCTTTGACACATAGAACACCAGTGCGGAATGGCTTCCTGTACGCGGACAGCATATTCCCGCCCGAACGAGTCCCACAGAAGAACGCCCCCGGGTTCCGTCCCCCTTTCGCCGCTGGATGCAACAAGAGAAGCCCGCCGTCCGGCTCGTAATGCCCTATGGGGGCACTGCGGTTTGCATTCCTCTTTTGTCATCAATCCCCCACTGTCCCATGGTTCAGATTGACGCTGAGTACGTTGGCGACCTCCGCTGTACCGCCGAACACATCCCGTCCGGCGTGACCCTCACGACCGACGCCCCGACGGACAATCACGGCCGCGGCGAGTCGTTTTCGCCCACGGACCTAGTAGCGACGGCGCTCGGCACCTGTGTGGCCACGATCATGGGCATTCAAGCGGAGAACCGCGGACTCGACCTGGAGGGCATGGAGATTACCGTCGAAAAAGAAATGGCCTCCGATCCGCGTCGGATCGATTCGCTCCACACAGAGGTGACGATGCCGAACCCGCTGGACGAGCAAACCCAACAGCAACTGGAGCGGGCCGCCCGCCACTGCCCGGTGCATCAGAGCATCCACCCGGACATCGATGCCCCGATTGTCTTTCACTGGCCGGAGGAGACGGCAGCCGAGTAATACGGATTCCGATCGGAAGTGTCGGAATTCTACAACCAGTAGCGTCCATCAATCCGGATGCCTCCTCTCAGGGATGGAACGTGTAAAGGTTCGAAGGTGGAAAGGGTACGGGTAGAGCAGTTGATCGAAGAGGGACGCCGACATCCAATTCCGAGACGACATCATGGTACGGACACAGTATAAGGAGCCCCATCGCCCGAACGTCGGTGCCGTCTCCAACAACCACGGTGCTCGAAGCGGTGCCTACTCTGTGGCGACCTCCGTCGGACAGTCCGGAACCACGTGCGAGGACTCTCGCTCCTCGTCTGCAAAGAAGCGGATGTGACCGGCCTCGTCGACAATCCACACCTCCTCGGCCCCAATCTCGCGGTAGAGCGTCCGCTTTTCGGCCATCTCTTCCATCGTGTTGGACGCACTCATGATCTCGACGCAGATTTCCGGCGCCAGCGTGGCCGGGTCGCCCGTCTCGCTCATCTCCCGCTCCCGCTCCGGACTCATCCAGACGACGTCCGGGGCTTTCACGCCTTCCGGAGTCGCAAGCGCAAACTCGGGCGGCTGATATCCCTCGGGGGCGTGGCGGCGGAGGAGGTCCTGTATCGCTTCCTGAAGACGAGAATGCCGATTCTTGTGCGGACTCAAGACGAGTTGCCCTCGGGCGTTGGTTTCAATTTTGTACGGCAGGTCCTGGAGGACGGGATCGCGAACGATCTCCTGCCATTCGGACTGCTGTTTTGTGAGTGTGGTAGGCATGCTGTACGGCACCAATTGTGAGACAGGCAGGAATATCGTTGGGCCCTCCAACAAACGGGACAATCGAAGCGGCGTCTATCCTGTGGATACTTCGGTCGGAGCATCCGGAGCAATCTGCGAAGCGTCGCGCTCATTGTCGCCGAAGAACCGGATCGTTCCGTCCTCGTCGACAACCCAGACCTCCTCGGCTCCAATCTCGCGGTAGAGTGCCCGCTTGTCGGCCAGCTCCTCCATCGTGTTGGACGCACTCATAATCTCGACGCAGATCTCCGGCGCCAACGTGGCCGGGTCGCCCGTCTCGCTCATCTCCCGCTCTCGCTCCGGGCTCATCCAGACGACATCCGGGGCCTTCACCCCGTGCGGGGTGGCAAGCGCAAATTCCACAGAGATGAGTCCCTCCGAGGCGTGCTTTTGAAGCAGGAGAAAAAGGGCCGTCTGCAGTTTGGAGTGACGATTTTTGTGCGGACTCAAGACGAGTTGACCTCGGGCATTGGTTTCAATTTTGTACGGCAGGCCCTGAAGGACGGGATCGCGGACGATCTCCTGCCACTGGGCCTGTTGCTTGGTCCGTGTTGTGGGCATACTGCGCGGCGTTGGTTATGAAACGGGAGAAATGAACGCTGCGGCGTTCCTCATCGTTTCTCGGTCCGGGTGTGTGGAGAGTTTTCATCGGCGTCGGCAACGATCTCCAGAAGCCGGTCGGGAGCGGCGTCGAGGAAGGGCGAGGGCTTGCGGGTGTAGCCGCGTTCCTGCCGCGGGTAGGTGAGCACAAGCTCCCGTTCGGCCCGCGTCATGCCGACGTACAGGAGGCGTCGGCTCTCGCGGCGCTCCTCGGGATCGCGGGCAAAGTAGGGCGGGAAGGCGCTGTCGTGGACGTCCATGCAGACGACGCGCTCAAATTCGAGGCCCTTGGCGCTGTGATAGGTGGAGAGGGTGACCACGTCCTCGCCGTGAGGGGCCGTCTCCTCCCCCCAGAGCGCGAGGTGCGAGAGCAGGTCGTCGAGGGCGGGGCTCAGAAGGCGATCGTCGGCGTACGGCGCAAACAGCGCCTCCAGGCGGGCCGCGAGGCCGGGTTGCAGGCCGGCGGTCACGGTGAGGAGCGCCTCGTCATCGATCAGCGTGTAGAGATCGTGCTGTCGCAGCCGGTCGGGCAGGGCACGGGGCAGCATCTCGCGCAGATCGGCCCCGGCGGGGGAAGCGTCGCGCAGGGCCCAGGTGTGACCCACCTGCAGGAGCGCCTGTGCGTCGTCGGACAGCGTGTCGGGCGCGGGCGACTCGTAGGTGAGGGCCGCTACGAGGAGGGGAAGCAGCGACTCATGGGCAAAGATGCGGTGCTGACGGGCGCGCTCCTGCTGGAGCCGTTCCAGGATGCGCTGCTGGTCCTCGCAGTCGTCGAGCGCGCGGTGTGCGGTGTCCGTGTCGTCGTCGAGCAACTCGGCGCGGAGGGACGCGGCGTCATAGTGGCGGAGGTCGGGAAACAGTTCGTGGGCGGCGGGGAGCAGGTCGTACGTGGCGGTCCACCGGGCATCGGCGTCGTGTTCGTCGGCGAGACGGCGAAGCACGCGGAAGTCGTAGCGCTGGCCGTTGTGGGCCACGAGGGGGGCGGCGCCGACGAAGTCGCAAAAGTCCCCCCAGACCCTGGCTTCGGATCGGGCGTCGGCAAAGTCGGTCTCCGGGTTCAGCCCGCACACCTCGCGCAGGGTCTCCGCCTCGTCGGCGGTCAGATCATCGGGAAGGGCCACCAGCTCGGAGAAGCGATCCACGACAGTGCCGTCCCGCACCTTCAGGGCCCCGATCTCGGCGACGCGGCAGTGCCGGGGGTCGAGGCTCGTGGCTTCGAGGTCGACCATCACGTATTCGGGGAAGAGCGGCTCGGGCGTCGTGGGACCGGTGGCCGCCTGCAGAATCTTGAGGAGCCGGACGGAGGGACTGTGAAACGTCGTGTCGGGATCCACCACGTGCATGTCGTCCGGGCGCAGGCCGAGCAGGGCGCGCCGGTCGGAGGGCAGGTCGGCGGTGGGGTCGAGCAGGAGAATCTGCGGAATGTCGGCGGAGTCGGGGAATGCCCCGGTCCGCTCGCCCCAGCGGAGAAGGCCCTCCAGGTCGGTGGTGAGCACGAGGTCGTCGCCGTTCATAGGGGGAATGCCTTCATCGACCGGGTGGACGAAGAGGGCCTCCTGCGCGTCCGGCAGCGGGGCGGGCGGGTCCGTTTCGATACCGAGGGCGCGTCGCACGAGCTGGCGCCACAGCCGCGTGATCTGGGGCGTGCGGTGGTGGAGCAGAAGACGGGGCGAGTCGGGCCCCGTGTGCCGTTCATACCAGTCGTCCAGGAGCGTCCCAGCGGTTCGGATCGACGGACAGTCGGCGGGGTCGGTAAGCGCATCGGTATGGTTGGTGAGAAGCTGGAGCGGATCCCCGAGCTGGTGCAGCGCCTCCTCGGCGAACGGCCCGATGGCCTGCTCCTCATCGCGGACCTTCTGCAGAAGATTCGTTATGGTCGCGTAGACGCGATCGAGCCGCGCGTCGGGGCGGTCGAGGCCCGCCTCTCGTCGTGCCTCCGTGTTCGACACGAGCGTCTGGAAGGCCGTCCAGAGGGAGACGTCTGCAAGCGCCCGCGTCCGGAAGTCGCGCAGCCGCGCCATCGTGGCCTCCGGCAGCATGTGCTCCAGAAGGTCGGCCATCGGGGCATCGATAGGCCGGTTGCGTCGACGCGCATCCACGACGCGGAGCAGGGCATGGAGCTTTTTGGCCGGCGGGGTGTCGAGCAGCTCCTCGTTGCTGCTGGTGTCGCATGCGATGCCCGCCCCCAACAGGTCGCGTTCCAGCGCATCGATCCGACGGTTCCACCGCGTCAGAACGGCGAGGTCGCCGCGGTCCGCTCCGTCCTCAATCCAGCGCCGTACCTGCGCCCGAGCGTAGGCCCGCTCGTCGTCGGCGTCGGCGCACGCCACGAGGCGAACCGGATCGCCCCCTTCCTCCAGGGTCCGAATGGCGCCGCGCCGCTTGAGCCGCTCGTCCGGATCGAGCACCGTTTCGGCCACGGCGAAGATCGACGCATTCGAGCGGTAGTTCGTCGTAAGCACGTGGCGCGTCCCATTCGCCTCGGTGCACTCGAAGTGGTCGATGTAGCGACGGAGATTTTCGGGCCGAGCCCCGCGAAAGCGATAGACGGACTGGTCGTCGTCGGCCACGCAGAAGAGGTGGGTGCCGGCATCGCCCAGGCGCCGGACGATGTCGAACTGCACCGGGTCGGTGTCCTGAAATTCGTCGACGAGGAGGGCCGCCGTCTCGTCGGCCAGGGCCGTGCGCACGTCGGCGTGGTCGCGCAGCAGGTCGCGCGTCTTGACGAGCAGGTCGTCGAAGTCGATGGCGCCGCGTTCCGACAGCATGTCCCTGTAGGCGCGCAGCCCGTCGTTGAGTCGGCCGGACACCGTGTCAATGCCGAGCTTGATGCGGCTCACGTGGGTTTTGACCTGCCGGTAGCTGCCAGGTAGTTTTCTTCGCACCACTGCTCGTGCTGCTCGTACCAGCGCTGCCAGAAGGCATCGGCCACCGTATCGTCCACAACAATCACGTCCTCCGGCACATCGGCCTGATGCGCATATGTGCGCAGCACCTCGTAGCAGAAGTGATGGATGGTGCCGGCCCGCACGTGCTGGGCCTTTGGGCCCACGAGGTCGGTCAGGCGGTCGGTGAGCTGGGCGGCGGCGCGGCGCGTAAAGGTGACGAGGACGAGGGCGGACGGCGAGAGCCCCTCGCGCTCGATGAGGTAGGCCGCCCGATGGACGAGCACGCGCGTCTTGCCGGTCCCGGGCCCGGCCACCACGAGCTGCGGGGCCATTGAGGCGGTCACGGCGGCCCGCTGGTCGTCGTTGAGAACCGGCGAGTCGGAAGAGGAGGCCATGAGGAAATGAGAAGCGAGAGCAGATTATTCGCGCGGATCGGGCAGAAAATCCACGAGGGCCGTTCGGAAGCGGTCGAAGGCCTCATAGTGCGGGAGGTGCCCAATGCCCGGGAACTCGACGAGGGTGCTGTTCGGAATGGCCGCGGCCGCCTGTTCGCCGAGCCGGTCGTAGCGTCCCAGGGTGGCGGCCACCGAGTCCGGCACGCGGCTCGTCCTGAGCGCCGTCCGATCGCGCTCGCCGATAAGGAGGAGCGTCGGCATTTGAAGGGCCGGAAATTCGTAGAGGACCGGCTGGGTGAAGATCATGTCGTACGTGCGGGCCGACACCCGAGCGATGGTGTCCTCGTAGTCCGGCCCCCGAATCCATCCGGCCTGAATGGCGAGGAGGGAATCGTACGCGTCCTTCCACGTGCCGTCGAAGTAGCTCTGCTGCATATAGCGCTTGACGCCCGCCGGGGTTTTCTCCAACTCCTGCTGATACCACCCGTCGATGGACTGATAGGGCACCGTGCGTGTCCAGTCTTCGAGACCAATCGGATTCAGCAGCACGAGTTGATCGGTGCGCTCCGGGTACATGAGGGCAAACTGGGTGGCGAGCATCCCGCCCATCGAGTGGCCGACCACAGTCACCGTCTCCACGTCCCGGGCATCGAGAAGATCGGCAGTGTGACGGGCGAGGGCGTGGAACGAATACTGAAAATCGACCGGTTTGCTGGACTTCCCGAATCCGACCTGATCGGGGGCCACGACCCGATAACCGGCCTCCACCAGCGCCGATATGGTGCGGTCCCAGTACGCGCCGGAAAAGTTCTTGCCGTGAAGCAGAAGCACCGTGTGAGAGGGCGAAGTTGCCTCGGGGGTCACGTCCATGTACGCCATTTCCAGGGATGCCCCTTGCGCCTCCAGCTCGTGGTACTGGACGGGATACGGGTACTCGTATTCGGTGAGGCGAGCGTCGTAGGACTGTCCAGCGGCCGGAGCCGAGACCAGAAGGAGTCCCAGAACCGGAAGCCACAGTTTGAGGAACGGGCGCATCTGCAGAGGGGGGGCAGAAAGAGGGGGGACGCGCAACGCGGCGCTCAGTCGTCATTTCGAAGAAAGGGAACGAAGCGGACGGGGGCAATTGTCCGTTTCGACACCGTTCCGTTTCGCTTCTCGACCAGTGTGAGCCGTTGTGTCTGGGCGGGGGGCCCAACGGGAATGATCATCCGGCCGCCGTCGGCCAGCTGATCGAGCAGGGGCGGCGGAATGGCCTCCGGGGCCGCCGTCACCACGATGGTGTCGAACGGTGCCTTAGCAGGCCACCCCTGGAAACCGTCTGCATTCTTCACGACGACGTTGTCGTACCCGAGCCGCCGGAGCCGCGCGGCGGCGGTATCAGCCAACGCCGGAATGATCTCCATCGTGTACACGGAATCGACGATTTCGGCCAGGACGGCAGCCTGGTAGCCGGACCCGGTCCCAATTTCGAGTACACGATCCGTTGAATCCGGCGCGACGAGCTCTGTCATCCGAGCCACGATGTAGGGCTGCGAGATCGTCTGGTCGTGACCGATGGGAAGCGGGCGATCCGCGTACGCAAGGGCGGCCGGATGGTCCGGTGCAAACCGGTGGCGCGGCACCGAGCGTAGAGCCGCGAGGACCGAGGCATCAGTGACGCCGCGGGCTGCAACTTGCGTCTTCACCATGCGCGAGCGCAGGGCCTGGTGCTTCCCACTGGTATCCGGGACGGGGGCAAAAGGAAGGAGAGCAGCGAGGAAAACCGCGAGCATGGCCGACCAACTTCTATTTAACGATCCAGCCGCTTGTACGAAGAGGGGGGACCGCGCGTTCGTACCGATGCGTGAGCACATATTCGAGCTCCGGTTCCACTCGTGGAAATCGAATCCCCCCTCTACATCCAGATGCGGCCAGATGCGGCTATATTGCGAGATCTGTTGCGCAGCGCCCACCGTCCCCCCTGCACACATCCCGGCCCTATCGGGAGAAACCGGCAGGCAGACCATCATCTGTCACGACGCGGCTGCCCTGCTGCCGAGGAAATCAGGGCAATCGCAGCTGTGCTACAGTTAGCAACGTAGATGTTCGAGATAGTCCGAGTCCCATCCGGCCCGGAGTCGTTTTGTCTCGGTTCCGCCGTCGATGCTGTCGTCTTGCTCGAGCATCAATAGTGTAAAGTTGCTAGCTAACCCGATGTGCGGGTCTTGATGATTTTATTGTCGAGGTGTTCTGTCTTACTGATGACCTGCTTGCCGACCTCAAACGCCAGTTTCGGGAGCAGGGGCATCCTCTGCGCGCTCGCGGTCCGGCCCCGACCGTTGCTGACAGCGTCGTTCTCGCCTGTGAATTCATCGGGGAGTTTCTCCAGAAAAACACCGATTCGGGGATCTTTCGGTATTTTCGGCGACATCACGAAGATCTTGTTCCCAAGCTGCAAAAGATCCATCGAACAACCTTCGTTCGTCAGTCAGCAAACCTATGGGCTGTGAAGGGCCATCCTGCATCGCCAGCTTCTACGGCGTCTTTGGCGAAGCCCGCGCGCCTGGGTCGACCCACGCCTCTCGGCAATCGACAGCTTTCCGATCCCGGTGTGCCGATTTCTTCGAGCGTCGCAGTGTAGCGTTTTCGAAGCAGAAGCCGCATTGGGATTCAATGAGACAACAAAGCAAACAATGTATGGATTTCACGGCCACGTGGAAGTTGCGTGGCCGGGCGTGATTACAAGCGTCTCGGTGGCTCCGGCCAATGAGCACGACGCAACTGTTGCTGCGGAAGTGCTCGAAGGCGGTCCCGAGCAAGGCTCCCGGACGGTTTTAGGAGACCAAACTTATGGGAGTCCCGAGCTCGACGCCAATCTCAGTGATGTAATCGAGTTGGAAGCCCCTTCCCGTTGGAAGCCCCTTCTCGTAGGTCGGAGGATTCGGGATGGCCTTCCCTTCTGGTTGGGCGCCGCCGCCGGGTTGAGACGGCGATCAGCCAGCTCCGCCAGCGTTACGGCGCCAAAGAGGTCTACGCCCGGGACCGATGGCATCTGACGAGCCGATGGATGCGGAAGACTTGCAGCCACACGATTGGCGTCTTGATGTGTCAGCGGGAAGGCCTCTCGCCGCTTAGCTTCAGCGAACTGATCGAGGACTAAAAACTTGCACACCGGGTTAGCTAGGTGTCCCTATTTGTGGCTATGGTTTGAACTCAAAGCATTATCAGAATAGCGTTCCCCCATAATTCCTCGACCACTTTTCGATTTGATGCGATATA
>CAYOWD010000161.1:0-9904 GCA_964407535.1 uncultured Salinivenus sp.
CGTAATCGCCGCAGCCGGTGGCGACGAGCTCGGCCTCGGAGACGCCCAGTCGGGCCGCCGCCGCGCGGGCGGACAGATCGGGGTGCTCCTCGCGGAGCGTCTTCCATCGCTGCTTGAGATCGGCCGTACTCGATTGGGTCGACGTCGACATCGCGGAATGGGGGATGATTATAAAGAGTCTGCGGCGGGGGCTTGCGTCCCATCGTCCACGTGTCCAGCATCTGCATGATCGGGGACGATGAGCGGGCAGGCCCGAGTGGGGTGATCCAGCACGCACACGGGCCACCCGAAGACCTCGTGGATGCAGGACGGGGTGAGCACGGTCTTCGGGGTTCCTGTTGCATGCACCTGCCCATCGTCCATTACGACGACGCGGTCGGCCCACTGGGCCGCCAGGTTGAGATCGTGCAGGATGGCCAGCACGCCGACGCCGTCCTCCTCCGCAAAGGCACGGGCGGTGCGTAGTACGCGCTGCTGATGGGCAAGGTCGAGGCTCGCGGTGGGTTCATCGAGCAGCAGGTAGCGGTGGCCCTCGTCCGGGGGCGTCCAGATCTGTGCCAGGGCCCGCGCGAGGTGCACCCGCTGCTGCTCGCCGCCGGAGAGGGTCGGAACCTCGCGGTCGGCGTCGTCGCGCATGCCTACGGCGTCGAGGGCCGCGTCGGCAATCCGCCAGTCGAGGTCCGTCTCGCCCCCCTTCGCATGCGGCGTGCGGCCCATCAGTACCACCTCCCGCGCCGAAAACGAGAAGTGCAGGCGCGAGGCCTGCGGCAGCACGGCCCGCCGGCGCGCCTGCTCGGCCTCGGGGACGTTGGAGAGGGGCCGTTCGTCAAGACGCACGGTACCCGCACTTGGGGGGAGCTCGCCGCTCGCGACACGCAGAAGGGTCGTTTTGCCCGCCCCGTTCGGCCCCACCACCGCCGTGAGGGCACCGGGGGCCACCGCGGCGGACACATCCGCGATGAGCGTCGCGTCACCGATCCGGACCGTGACAGTGTCGAGGCGGAGCATATCGTATTGCGTCGTGCGTGTTGCCTGATTCGGGGAAACGTGATGCGTGCATGCGTGACACAGGACCGTCTCCCTCCTCACGCATCACGGGTCACGCCTCACGAATCGTCGTCCGGGTCAAGCGTCTCGTCCATCATCTCCCCGAGTTCGAGCATGGCCGCCGCACCGTCGAGCAGTTCCTCCAGCTCCTGCAGCTCCTCCGGCGTGAACCGGAACGCAAACCGGTCGCCGTCCACCGACAGCAGGATGGGACGCTCATCGTCCCGCTGGGTCAGCTGCGCCTCCACGTCGATGTGCTTGACGGCGTACCGGAACCGCTTGAAGAGCGACGGCTCCTCAGCAACCCGGATGTTTCCGAAGACGACCTCGATGCGGTCGCAGCACGAGCAGCGGAGCACCATTCCGTTCGGCGTTTGGAAGATGGGGGACGAGTCGTTGATGGAGTACGGCATCGGCTTGAGGGAATGGGTGAACACAGGGGGCGGCATCGAGCCGCGCAGATGACGGCATGCAGAGCGTACGAGGCCTCAGGCGTCGACCACCTTCATCGTGCCCTGCATCATCGTGTAGTGCCCGGGAAAGGTACAGAGGTACCGGTATTCGCCCGGGTCGCTCGGGGCCGTGAACGTGACGGAGACGGTTTCGCCCGGGTCGGCAAGGGCCGTGTGGGCCAGAATGGCGTCGTCCTCGGGTATGTACTCGTTGTCGGCCGCTTGCGTCCCGGCCTGTCCGACGCGGCTCACAACGGACTTCTCCGCGGTGGTGAGAAGCACCACGTTGTGCTTCATGGAGCCGCTCGTGGCGGTGTTCTTGAAGGTGAGCGTGATCTCCTTCCCGGCCGGGACCGTAAACTCGGTCTGTTCATATTTCATCTGGTTGCCGACGGGGGTGATCGTCACCTCGGTCACGGCCTCGCTTCCCGCGTCGGTGTTCGATTCGGACGATCCGCCGTCCCCGCCTCCACAGCCGGCCGTCACGAGGAGAAGGGTGGCAATTAGGATGGACGAAAGGGTGCGCATGGTACTGAGAATCGTGGGTTCGTGAGAGGAATGAATCGTGGTCGTTGTCTCTCGGCCGCCGAGCGGCCGACGGCGTATGCACTGAAGGTTTGGATCAGAACGAGTATCCCGTCCCCCGCGTGCGGTCGCGCAGGAGGAGCCAGAGGAAAAAGGGCGCCCCGACGAGGGCCGTCACGATCCCAATGGGCAGCTCGGCGGGCGCGACGATGGTGCGAGCGAGCATGTCGGCCCCGAGCAGGAGGGCGCCCCCGAGAAGGGCCGAGCCGGGAATGAGCACGCGGTGGTCCGGCCCTACGGTGAGGCGGATCAGGTGCGGCACCACGAGGCCGATAAAGCCGATCACGCCGCTCACCGCCACGGCGGCGCCCACGACCAGGGCCGCCAGCGTGACGACCTGCTTCTTCACGCGCTCGGTGTCGATGCCGAGGTGGAAGGCCTCCCCCTCTCCCAGCAGCAGGGCGTTGAGCGGACGCGCCAGGAGCGGCGCCGCCGCCATGCCGCCCAACAGGCACGGCCCCACCACCGCCAGCTGCGTCCAGCTGGCGCCGCCGAGACTGCCGAGCGTCCAGAACGTGAGGTCGCGGAGCTGGTCGTCGTCCGCGATGAACGTCATGAGCCCCGTCCCGGCCCCGGCGAGTGCGTTGATCGCGATGCCCGCCAGCAGCATGGTGGCCACGGAGGTCCGCCCGTTCCGCGTCCCGAGGCGGTACACGAGGACCGTTGCCCCGACGCCCCCCGCGAAGGCTGCCGCCGGTAGCAGGAACGGCCCCAGTGCGTCGGCCCATCCGCCCAGGAGCACCGGTCCGAGCACAATCGTAACGACCGCCGCCAGGGCCGCTCCGCTCGACACGCCGATGAGGCTGGGATCAGCCAGCGGGTTGCGGAAGAGCCCCTGCATGACCGCCCCGCTCACGGCCAGCCCGCCGCCGACCCCCATGCCCAGGAGTACGCGGGGCAGCCGGATGGCCGTGAGCACGAGGGCCTGCCGGGACTCGTAGGCCCAGGGAAGGGAGAATCCCACCTGGTCCCCAAGAATGGCCAGTACCTGGAATGGCCACCGCCCCCACGCCCAGCCCCAGTACGACCGCCCCCACCAGCAGCAACACGAGCCCCCCCAGCACCCGCCGCTCGCGTCGCCGACGCGCGTCCCGCACCGACGTGGCCGCCCGATCGACCGCGTCCGCCGTGCGGTTGCGGGGAGATTCGGGCGCGGATGTGCGAACAGAGGTCTCCATGTTTATAATGACAAGTGCGGACTGCAAAATTCGGCGTATGGAGCGGACGCTCTCCCAGTGCTGCGCTTCTCGTTCTCCAGTCCCCCCGGATCGCACAACTGTCGTCTACGACCTCACTCCACCGACGAGGTCGCCGCCGCCAGCTCCGGATGCAGTTTCTTCGTGAGCCGCTTCACGGCCGTCCCGAGCCGCGGCCCGAACCCGAGCAGGAGCAGATCGTCCATCGTCGCGATGCGCTCGTTCTTGCCGGCGGGGGTAAGTGGAATGCCCGGCTGTTCCAGCAGCCCCTTCTCCCCGCCGATGCTCTCCAGTCCCCGCGTAAGCGCGAGAATCACGTCTGGCTCGGCCTCCACCACCGCCTCCGCCGACATCGGCTTGAACCCCTCGAAGCCGGTGATGGCGTTTTCGGCCCCGGCGAGCTCAATCATCGCTGCCGCCGACGTGCCCCGCCCGGCCACATTCATTGTGCCGCTGCCCCGGGCATAGACGAACAGTACGGACGGCGTCGACGACGCCTCCGCCCGGAGGGCCCGCGCCGCCTCCAGGTCCGCTTCCATATCTGCAATCAGGGAGTCGGCCCGTGCCGGGCGACCGAGCACCTCGCCAATCGTTCGAATCTTCTGCTTTGCCCCGCTCACGCTCGGCGTGTCCGGCACCTGTACGGTGCGGACCCCCGCACTCCGAAACTGCTCGAACACCGTGGGCGGCCCCGTTCCCTCCAGCGCCAGCACGAGAGACGGGTTCAGCGACAGCACACCCTCCGCCGGCACCTTGCGAAAGTAACCCACGCTGGGCTTTTCGGTGGCGGCCGCCGGGTGAACGCTCGATTCGTCGACCCCTACCACCTGGTCGCCGGCGCCCAGGGCGTACACGATCTCGGTGACCGACCCGCCGAGCGTCACGATGCGGCTGGTGTCGGCGTCCGGCTGGGCGGTCGCGGACGGCACGGCGAGCCCGAGGAGGCAAACAACAATCATCAGGCATCGGGGCATGGGACTGGGGCTGTGGATGCGTATTGCGTGGAATGCGTGGCGAGGTGATGCGTGTACTCCTGATGCGTGAAGACGTGAGGCGTGCAGACTCGGTTTCCACTTCGCCCCTCACGCATTACGACTCACGAATCACGAATTACGCGTCACGCCTCATTCAAACGAAGGCGTGTCCGACACCACGTAGTCGAAGGTGTAGTAGCGCGAGTCGGCGTCGCTTTCCGCCGGGTCGTCGGGCGCTCCCTCGTAGTAGCTGATCATCCGAATCTTGGCGTACGAATCGCCGTCGGCGGTGCGGACCCACGATCGTGCGCCCGGCCTCGGGACGGACGATGTTGTTGCCGTTCGCGTTGTAGTTGTACCAGTCCGTGTTCGAATAGCTGAGCACGATCTCATCGTCCTCCAGACTGAAGAAGGGATAGCGATCCGTGCCCTGCGGGCGCCCACCCCCGCTCGTGCTCTGCGGGGGGTCGGCCCGCGCACGATTTCGACGCGCTGGACGTTGGCGGTGGTCAGTCGATCCAGGTCGAGCGTCCCCGCCGTCCGCCCAATGATGGGCTCCCCGTCCAGAAGAACGAGCGTGTACTCGGGTCCCAATCCCCGCATCTGGAGGCCCGACCCGTGGTCGTTGTTGATGGTGAGGCTGGGCTGGGCGGCCAGCAAATCGGTGAGGCGAGCATCGCCCTGCGCGTCGATCTCCTCCTGGCCGACCACGGAGACCGGCACCGACACCTCGTCGGCCTGCCGCTCGGCCCGGGTGGCCGTCACCACCACCGGCGCCATCGCCATGTGCCGGAGCGAATCGGCCACCGCCGACGTGTCCGTCCCGGCGCGGCTCGACGGTTCCTGAGCGACCGCTCCGCCCGGCGTCAGCAGAGGCACAACCGCAATGCACGCGGCGATTCAATCTCTCATTCCGTCTTATTATTCGGGTCAATTCAAAATAAATACATCGACAGTCGAACAGAAAGATCGTATCCGCTGCATTTCCGCTTCCTTCTCGTTCCGGATCCCCCGCACTCACAGACGCGCACCGCCCCGTAGATCCCCCCTCCCATCGTCCCCAAGCTGCAGGGGATGCTCTCGCAGTCCGGGTTTCGCCGGCACGTTGGCCGGCCCTTCCGGAGTGCACGTCCGTCCCTGCCGAACTCAGTCAACATCTTTCCGTCGATGTCCTCAGTTCGCTCCCGGTGCGTGATCGTGCAGCACGTCCGTAGGCGCGCCCATACCGTCATTGGCCACTGCCCGTACGCGCTCCTGCAGCACGTACATCGACCAGGCGCCCTCCAGCAATCCCGAGAGGGCGTGGAGGGACGGCTCCGGCAACTTGATGGCAACGGACCCGGCGTCGGTTCCCGCGTGCAATGTCCAGTGATCCTGCTCCTCGTTCTCTTTCACCTTTCGGCGGGCATGCTTGACGGTCTGGACAAGCACCTTCAGTTCATCCTCGTCCACCAGCAGGGTGTGGTCGCGAAACGTAATCTGGACGCGGTTGCAGCACGTACACTGCAGGATGTGTCCGTAGCGCGTCGAATAGAGGGTGTCGGGACCGTGAAGGTTGTACATAGGCACGTCGGTGGATTGAGAAGAAAGGACGGTTGTACGTCGGCCATCGCCTCCCCGAACGGAGATCATTGCCTCCGGTACGGCGCGCATCGCAGGGGGAAAGCGCGTTGTCGTCCTCGCGGCGGTCTGGAGTCGGACCGCCGTAGACATCTGCGTCTAATCTATCCTCTTATTTAGACCAGTTATAAACAACACTTATTTAGAGGGTAGTCGGAGAGACAGACAGGATCAAGGACGGATGCGGCAGCGGCTGTAACCTTTGCGTGAAGGGAGACCGAGTGACGACAGTACCGATCCGTGAGAAAGTCCGCAAACGTTCTTTTTCGGCCTGGTGTGAACCGCGCTCAGTTATGAGCACAACCGAACTTTCGAAACGCATTCCCGGATTGGGCGTCTCTTGCAGGAGGATTACCGCGTCGCGGCGGCCACGTCCGCCAGGTCCAAATTCTCGTACGTGAAGGTTTGCGCCTCGAAAAGAGGCGTGCCGTGCGCCTCGCGCCAGCTTTTGTGGAAGGCTACGTCCGTTTCGTCCGGCGGCCGCACGTCTACAGTAACCGTATAGGACGCGTCCGGGGCCCCCGGCAGGGAGATGTTGCGGGCATAGTGCATGGCGTCCCCCAGCGTGAGGTGCGGGATGAGGGGGACCTTCTTCTTTTGCCCGGTCTCTTCGTTAGTTACCGTCGCAAAAAATTCGAGGTAGCCCACGAATCCCCCTCGTGTGACCCCGTCCGGCACGTCCACCGACGCGTCCTCACTCCACCCAACCAGCACCTCCAGGTGCACATCGGTCGCTTCTTCCGACAGGTTCTGCTCGTAAGGCGTCACGTCGTCGGCCGGGGCTGCCTCAAATGTAAGGTGGATTCCGGGCGAGACCGTTTCCTCGCCGAGAACGGCTTCCTGCGCAATGGCCGCCGTCGGAACCGCGCCGCCGACCGTGAGCAGGAGTGCGAGAAGCAGAGCATAGAGACGATGGGTCATTAGTCGTTGTGGTGAAGAAAAAAGCACGCTTCGTACTACTGCAGTATCAACGCTAATTCTTTGTGTGGCCGGTGGAAGAAAAACCGTTCTTTGTTGCTGATCAACAAACGGTTCGTATTGCGTAATGCACCCCGGGAGTACTTCTTCCTTCCGGGAGTACTTCTTCCTTTCAGTCAGGGCGCGTATTTCGTGAGATCGCATTCCATCGCGCACTTTTCAATCCCCTCTCGGTTGCTTGCATATTTACGGTTGACACCGCACTACACCAATATTCGGCACGATGGTCTGCCTATTCCGTACTGGGTTCGGTCATTCCGTCGCGGTAGACAGGGGCGTCGGTTCCGGGACAAACGTAGGTTCTGTATCCGAGTCGGTCGGCCCCGACTCGTCGTCGGACGGTGCCGCCTCAACGTCCACGCAGGCCGCTGCGGCAAGTGCCGCGAGACCGAGAAGCGCCGCTCCGGCGTCGATCCCCAGCACGGCCCACTGCCCGGCCGCCCAGGCCGTCCACGGCCACGCGCCCGTCGTGAAGCCATTGGCAATCGGCACGAGCAGAGTAAGCCCCCCGCCCACCGTCAGTAGCGTCCGGTGGGTGCGCGCGACGTTGGGGCGGAGGAGGGCGTACAGCGTCGCCAGCCCCCAGCTGCCAAAGAAACACAGATCGATCCACCAATCGAGTTGAGGAAGGTCGATAGGGAGACTCCGATCCGCCAGAAACATCACCGCAACCGCCGGCAGAAACCCGGTGGCGACGCCCGCCGTGAGGCGTGCCAGCATTCGGTTGACGAGTCGGTTCTCCGTGTCCCGCACCTCCAGCCACGTGAGATTGCCCGTGAGGATGACGGCACACGAGGCAATGGCCAGGAGAAAAAACAGGATCTTGAGCGCGGTCCCGCCGAACGTGGCAAAGTGCAACATCTCCATGCTCATCACGGCCTCGTTGAGGGCATTGGCCTCGCCCGGCGGCTCGCGCAACAGTTCCTCGCCGGTCACGCCGTGAAAGACCATCGAGCCGGTGCCGCCGAAGACCGCACCGTGCCGACGCCCAATGACCTCGACGCGACTGTCGGGCTGTCCCATGTTGCGCACGACCATCGTCTCCGGCTCAAAATCGGGCCACACGCGCTCGGCCCGGGCGGCGAGGCGTTCGAACCGAGGCCGGTCCGCCGAGGCGGACGCCGCGGAGTCGGCCTGCACCTTGGGGGCGTAGTACCCGGCCTCACGGTAGTAGTCCCCCTCATTGCCGTCGAACAGCAGCGACACGTACGGCAGCGCCACGAGCCCCACCAGCCCGAAGTACGCGCCCGTAAAGACGTACATGGTCTGGAACGGGAGTCCGATGGTGCCCAGCACCTTGTGGGCATCGGCCCACGCCACGCGCAGGGTCTTGCCGGGGCGGAACTGAAAGAAGTCCTTAACGATCCGCCCAAGGTGAACGGCGGTGCCGGTCACGACGGCGAGCAGGCCGAACAAGCCGACGAGTCCCGCCAGATAGAGTCCCCATCGCCCAAACTGGTAAAAGAAGTGCAGGTAGTACAGCGTCTGGGTGACGGTGCTCTGATTGGGCGTGCGTACCCAGTCGCCCGTCGTCGGATTCACCCACGCGTCGGGGGTCGACTTCATGCCCTCTCCGGTCGCGTACATGAACAGGTTGTCGTGCCTGCCCTCTGGCAAGGCCATGTAGAGATAGGAGGGCGACTCCCCTTCGCGACTAAGCGAGTCGAGTACGGGCTGCGTCATCGCATCGATCGACATGCGCTCGCCCGACTGCGCGCGCAGGGCCGGTTCCTCCCACTTTCGAATCTCGCCCCGGAAGAGGATGAGCGCGCCCGTCGCAAAAATCACGAAGAGGGCCAGTCCAATCACGATGCCCGTGACGGAGTGGGCATCCCACGACAACTTGTAATCCCGAGGCGGAAGTTTGGGCACGACGAGCGAGCATTATCCAAGGAGTTGAGCGAACAGCGTGCCTCCGGCCAACAATCCGGTGGCGATGCCCAGTACGAGCCAGGCGCGCAGGGCGGTTCGGGCAAGCACGGCGTAGTACATGGCGCCCACCCACACCGGAAAGCCCCCCAACACCCCAAGGGCGAGTCCCACGTCTTGTGCGACGGGCACGCCAGTGACGCAGAACGAGCAGAAGGCCACATAGATCGCGGTGCTCAGCAGGAGCGCGGCACCGGTTTTGGCCCATGCCTCGGCAGGGGACCAGTTGTATTTCATGGAAGCGGCAGCGGCTCGGTGCAAATTCAGTGTCTCATACCGAATCCGGTTGAAGGATTCGGGGATGTGAGTGCGTAGATAGCCTGTACCGACAGTGGTCGAGTATACTGTTCCGACTACTGGCGGGATGCATGTATGTACTTGATGCGCATTCGGTTGCGACTATACCGACATTTCTGCAACCCCGCATTTATAGGCGGACTTGGTATCAAGGAAGACCTCCTGGGTCCACGTCTCCCCTACGTACGTGTGCGGAGAGCGCTCCCACAGATCGCGCATGGACTACAGTCCGACGGTGAGGACAGCGAGTCCGAGGGCCAGAAGCGCCGTCGCCGGCACCAGCGGCGCGGCGAGCGGCCCGGCCATCACGACGAACGAGCACGAGGCAATGGCCATTGCGAGCCACACCAGAAGGCCTTCGCCCACAGGTCCGCCGAGCATAGCGAGCCCGAGACTCCCCGCCAGAACAAGGAGGCCGATGCCCCGCACCACTGCACGAGACCCAATCCAGCGAATCGGGCGGACGGCGTCGGACGCCGACGCCGGAGAGGCGGCGTACAGGAACACAATGCCCAGATACGTCAGGCTGAGAGCAGGACCGATCATGGGGAAAATCCGAGAATCAGAAAGCGCGAGGAGCACCGTTTTTACCACCGGTAACGGAGACGGGCGGTAATCGTGCGCGTTTCGCCGTACGTCGCGAAGCCCTGAGAACCGGAGGTAAATGTAGACGCAACGTACTCTTCGTCGAATACGTTGTCGGCATTCACCTGAAAGCGAAGGCCCTCCCAGTCGTAATGGACAGACGCATCCGCGAGCGTTGTCGGCGGGGCCCTCAGGGTGTTCGGCGTATCGCCGTAACTGTCACCGAGGTGTCGCACGCCCG
>CAYOWD010000162.1:0-6371 GCA_964407535.1 uncultured Salinivenus sp.
TAAGAACTGTGGGGTCACCGACCACGATCGATCCGCCGTGGGCGGTCATGTCGCCGAGTCGAGCTGCGGGAGGCATAGCAGAACACCGAGTTGTTTGAACCGAGAATTGCGGAAAGAAGAGAAGCGCTAAAAACTAATCTCAAAAGAAATGGATGATAAAAAAATACTTAGATAACAAGATGTACAGAGAGATGCAAACGGGTAGATTCGGGAAGGGCACCTGCGGGGGGCGATGTCGAAGGGGGAAGGCAGTGCTTTTGCCGTCGATCCCCCCAGCTGCCCGAAAGGCGTGAAGGCTCCGAGGCCGGGGTTGCCCCCTCCGTCTTCGTGCCTTCTCCAAAGCAAGGGGCCTTTGTTCGGGGCAAGCAGGTGATGGTAGCGTGCGTCCGGAGACGGAGGAGGCGATGTTGCCGCTGAATCCCCCGTCTGCCCGGAATGAGTGGCAGTATGGAGGCATGGAAGCAATACCGCTGTTCTCCAGCTCCCTTTTGTTTGTTGCGGAGAGCAAGATGCGATTGCCCCGCCGAATGGACAAAGCGGCCCCGTCTCCCTACGTTGAAGTGCGTGCCGATCTTCTCGGACTTCTCTCTGCGTCGTTTCGATGCTTCAATTTCTTCATCTGGCCGATGTGCACCTCGATACTGCGTTCGAGGGGCGGTCGGCCGCCCTGCGCGATCACCTGCGCGACGCGCTTCGCACCGCCGTCCAACGAGCGGCGGACTGCGCGCTGGACGAAGATGTGGATGCGGTGCTCATCGCGGGCGACCTGTTTGACGACGACCGGCTCAGTGTGGCGACGGAGACGTTTCTCCTGGAGCAGGCGGCCCGCCTCGACGCGGCCGGCATCGACACGATCTACGCAACCGGCAACCACGACCCCGGCGGCAGCGGCTTCCGGGCCGCCCAGATCGACTGGCCCGATCGGTTTCACTACGTCGACACCCGCACGCCCACGACGATCCACCTGACCGGGCCGGACGGTGCGCCGCAGGCCACCGTCGTGGCCGCCGGGCACGTCGATCCGCACGAGGAGACGAATCTGGCCGCCCGCTTCCCCGATGCCCATCCGGACCGACCGACCGTCGGCCTGCTGCATGCGCACGTGACCTCGGCTGCGCAGGTCGAGGCGCACGACCGCTACGCCCCCTGCACCGTTGCGGATCTCCGGAGCCCCGGGTACGACTACTGGGCGCTCGGTCACATCCACACGCGCCAACACGTGGACGAGGACGCCCGAGCCTGGTATCCGGGCAACCTGCAGGGGCGCTCCCCGCGCGAGACCGGCGCCCGCGGCGGCCTGCTCGTGACCCTTCGCCCCAACCGTGTCCCCCAGGTGGAATTCCGGCCGTTTGCGCCGACGCGCTGGGAGCACCTTGTCCTCGACGACCTTGCGGAGACCGACACCGTACAGGCCCTCGTGCAGGCGGCCGCAGCGGCGCATCGGAGCACCGCTCGGGAGGCCGTTGCCTCCGACTGGCTGCTCCGCGTCTCGCTTCGCGGTCCCTGCCCGCTGGCCGACGTGCTTGCCGATCCCGAGCAGGTGGCCGACCTCGAAACGGTCCTCGCGCGCCGCCTGTCGGGCACGGTGCGCGACGTGGAGGTGCGCACGCGGGCCCTCGTGCCGCCCGTCGATCCGGACGCCCATCGCGACGACGCGCACCTCATTGGCGAGGTGTTGTCGTGGCTCGACCGGCTGGAAACGGACGACGAGGTCCTCGATGCCGTCGCTCCGGATGTGGTGGCGGGGGCCGTCCCCGACGATCCGGAGGCGCGGCGCGCATACCTGCGCTCGCTGCTCGACGGACTGGACCGCGAGGCCGTGGCGCGCCTGCTGGACAAGTACGCCCCCGACGCTCCCTAAACCCGAGTCGTTCTCGAACGAAGACGCACAGGCCCCCGTTCTGATCGACCCGCCTGAATTGCCGCACACCGAACCCAGGCGGCATCACACGCCGCGCCCTCCTCGCCATTCTCTCTCCGCTCTCCCTACGCACGCCCTGACGCTGTGTCCCTCCGCATTGAAGCCGGCACCATCGACGCCTTCGGTCCACTGCAGGACCTGGAGCTCGACGCCCTCGATCATCCCGTCGTCGTGCTCGAAGGGGAGAACGAGTCCGGGAAGACGGCCTTCTTTCACTTCCTGCAGACGATGCTGTACGGCATCTACCCGACGGAGGCGGCCAATCACCGCTACGCCCCGCGGAATGGGCGCCCGCTCGCGGGCCGCCTCGTCTTTCGGCAGAACGACGGGACCCGCCACATGGTCGAGCGCCGCCTGCGCAGCGCGCCGCAGGGCCGTCTCCACACGCCCGACGGATCCACGACGCGCCTCCGCAACCGCACCGTCCCGGCGGTCCAGCACGTGCCGCGGTCGGTCTACGAGTCGGTGTACGCCCTGCAGCTCGACGACCTCGTGCGCCTGGAGGGGCAGGCGTGGGACGAGGTGCAGGACCGCCTGCTCGGCACCCTCAGCGTCGACCACGTGCGACCGGCCCGCGTCGTCATTGCGGAGCTGGAGGACGAGGCCACGGACCTATGGCGCACCGACAACCGTGGCCAGCCGAAAGCCGAGCAGCTGGAGCAGCGTCGCCGCGAGCTGCGGGAGGCCGCCGAGGAGGCCCGCGACCGCGATCAGAAGCTCCGGCAACTCAAGGACGAGATTGCCGCCCACACCGAGCGCATCGACACGCTGAAGGCAGAAGAAGTGGCGCTGAACGCCAAGCAGCGCCGGGCCGAACGCCTCGCGCCCGTCCGCACGCTGCTCGCCCGCATCGCGGACTTTGAGGCCCGGGCGGGCGACCCGGCCGACTATGAGGACCTGCCCGAGAATCCGGCCGCGCGCCTCGATGTCCTGCAGGAAAAAGCGTCCGACCTGGAGGCGCGCATCGAGGACAAGCGCGGCACGCTGCGTCGTCTCCAGCGGGCCCTTGATGCCCGCACGGAGCAGGACGAGCAGCTCGTGGCGCGGGCGGACAACATCCGCCGGTGGACGCGGCGCGTGGAGCGGCATCAGAAGCAGCGCGTGGACCTGGAGGAGGTGCGCCGGGCGGAGGGGGAGGCGCAGCGTCGGCTCGATGAGGCGGCCTCCATCCTCTCCACCCCGTGGTCGGACGACTACGCAGAGGCACTGCGCGACGTGCCGATGGCCGATCTGCGAGAGCGCATCAAGGTGTACGAGCGCGCCGAGCGGCAGCTGCGCGAAACCCAGGCACGGGCCGAGACGGTGGGCCTGCACGCTCAGGCGCGCAAGTCGCTCGTGCCCTGGATCGTCGTTGGGGCGGTCGGGGGGGGCGTCGGGGGACTCGGCGCGGTCGTGTCGCTTCCGGGCGCCGTGGTCGACTCGTCGGCCCTGCCGGTGGCGGGCGGCGCCCTCGCGCTCGTCGGGGCGTTGCAGGCCGTATCGGCGTGGCGGCACAACAACCGGATCGACCTGCAGGAGGACACCCTCGACCTGGAACGCAAGGAGACGGAGGCCCAGGAGCGCGCCGCACAGGTGGGGAGCCTGGTGGACGCGCTGCCGATTCCGCCGGAACGATTGGAGCATCCCACGTCCGACCTCGTCACGGACATTCAGGCGTTGAAGGAGGCGCTCCGGGCGCGCGGCGAGAAGGCGCGCGTGGTGGCCGAGCAGGAGGCGGAAATCCACGAGGAAGAGTCGGCCCTTCGTACCCTCGCCCTGGAGTGTGGACTGTCGGACGAGGAGGCACAGCAGTCGGTGGGCGAACTGGTCGCGATGCTCGAACAGCGGCTCGACGAGGCCGAGGCGCGGCACGAGGCCGCTCGGGGGGCCACGGAGGAGGTGCCGGAACTGCGCGCGGAAGTCGACACGTTGGTGGAGCGGCTGTCGGAGATGCGCGAGCGACGGTCGTCGATTGAGGAGCGGCTCACGGCGCTCGGCGACGGCGACGTGGAGACGGGCATCGACGAATTGAAGGCGCGACGCCGGGCGGCCCGCCGGGCCGAGGCCGCACGCGACCGGCTGCACAGCGAATATCCCGACTGGCAGGAGCGCAAAGCGGAGATTGAGGAGCTGGAAGCCGACGACGGCAGCTGGGCCTTTTCCGACGAGGAGCGCGCCCGCATCGACCAGCGGCTCGACGACATCGCCGAGGAGCGGCGCGAGGAGGAAAAGGCCCGCACCGCCAAGCAGAAAGACGTGGAGCACCTGCTCGATCAACGCACCGTGGGGGAGGTGGACAGCGAACGCGCCCACGTGGAGCGACGCCTCGCGGACGTACAGGAGGAGCGCGATCGCCGCATGCTCCTGGCCGGCCTTCTTCGAAAAGCCGACGCGGAATTTCGGCGCAAGCACCAGCCCGACGTCCTGCGCCGGGCCTCCGAGTATCTACAAAGTGTCACGCATGGGCGCTACGAACGCCTCGCGATCGACGAGCAGGCGGACCGGCTGGTCGTCTTCAAAGACGGCGAGTCGTCTTCGCGACCGGTCGGGCCGCCGCTGAGTCGAGGCACACTCGATCAAATTTATCTCTCCCTGCGCCTTGCCATCATCGACCACCTCGACGCCGAACGCGAGCGGTTGCCCGTCTTTCTCGACGAGGTGTTTGTGAACTGGGATCAGGACCGTCGTCACGCGGCCTTCGAGATTCTGGACGACATGGCACAGGAACGGCAGCTCTTCATCTTTACGTGTCACCCGTACTTTGCCCGGGAGGTCGCGCATCATCTCGGCGCCGGGCGCATCGACCTCACGGCCCGCCGCTAGCGCCGCCCTCCGCCGGCCGAATCCCCGATTCCTGCTTGCCATGAGTGGCATCTGCGGCTGCATTGCATTCGACGGGACGTCCCCGCGGCCCGACACGCTGTCGTCCATGACCGAGGCCGCCTCCTACCGCGGCCCCGACGGCATCCAGTCGTGGACGAGCCCGGAGGCCCACCTCGCCCATCTCGCCCTCGACGTAACGGCCGCCGATGCGAAAGCGCAACAGCCTCGGGTCGAAGGCAACCTCGTGCTCGTGGCCGACGCGCGCCTCGACAACCGATCGTCCCTGCGCCGCTCCCTTGCGGACCAGATGCGGGCGGACGCCCCGACCGACGCGGCACTGATCCTGGCCGCGTACCGGCGCTGGGGCACCGACTGCCCCGCCCACCTGCTTGGCGACTTTGCCTTCGCCCTCTGGGACGCCGCCGCCTCGACGCTGTTTGCGGCCCGCGATCCGATGGGGATGCGCTCCCTCTACTACCGCGTGGAGGCGCGTCGGCTGCTCATTGCCACAGACGCCAAACAGATCCTCGCGGCGCCCGGCGTCCCGACCCGACTCAACGACGCTATGATCGGGGCCTACCTGCGGGCCGATTTCGACAATCTGGAGGCGTCCTTCTACGAGGGCATCCAGGCGCTTCCGCCCGCCCACACCCTGCACGCGACTGCGAATACCCTCACGCAGCAGCGGTACTGGGACCTCGACCCCGACCACCGAATCACGTACGACGACCCGCGCGACTACGTCGCCCACTTCCGGACCCTTCTGGAGACGGCCGTGTGCGCTCGTCTGCAGAGCACGAGCCCCGTCGCTCTTTTGCTGAGCGGCGGCTGGGACTCCGGAAGCATTGCCTCCATGGGCGGTTGGCTGCACGAGCACGACGATGCCGCTCTGGCGCCGCTCCACACCTATTCCTGGGCCTTCGACACGTTTTCCGAATGCGACGAGCGGGCGGTGAGCGATGCCATCGTAGATCGGTACAATCTGCCCGCCACCGCCATCGACGCGGAGGCCTGTCCCCTGCTCGGCCGACGGCCCTATCGGGGGCCCGACCGCGACGAACCCCACGTGGAGGGCTTTCACGGACTGTTCGAGTATGCCGTCCAGCGCGCCCGGGCCGATGGGGCGCGACGCCTGCTGACGGAGCGCCGGGGCGACCTTGTGGCGGGGGAGTGGATTTTCGATTGTTTAAGCCTGTTCCGCGCCGGACGGTGGCGAACGCTCTGGAACGAGCTCCAGGCCTACTCGGCGCGAACCGGCGTCCCCCTCGGAACGACCGCAAAAATTTTTCTCGTGCGTCCCCTCCGAGAATGGCTCGGGCCGCAACGCTGGCCCGAATGGATCCGCCGTCCGCTCCGACGTCTCGTCCGAACGCTACGGTCCGCGCCCCCGCCGGACGCGCACCGGCCGCCCTGGGTTCGCTCAGCACCGCCGCCGTCTCCCACCGCCCCCGCCCCGCCCGCCTCCCTGTCCGACCCCGTCCGGCGCCAACGATACGACGCCCTGCAGCGCCCCTTTCACATGCGAGTGGCCCGCCTCACGGAACGGCACGCGGCCCGGCACGGCCTCGCGGTGGCCGACCCCTGGAGCGACCGCCGACTTGTGGAGTTTGCCGGCGCCGTGCCCCCCCGGGCGCTGTGCCGAGACGGC
>CAYOWD010000162.1:6381-9758 GCA_964407535.1 uncultured Salinivenus sp.
AACAAGTGGATCGTGCAGGAAGCAATGAAGGACATCATGCCGGAGCACGCCCATGCACACGCCGGGAAGGTGAATCCATACCCAATACACGAGTATGCGCTCAGAGATTACCTCCGTCCACTGATTGAAGATATATTTTCAAGGTGGACATATGATATTGACCGCGGAATGGTCGATCCGAACCAGCTTCGGGCCCATTACGAGCGATTTCGGGCGGGCGGAAAGGCCCTCGATTCGCGCTTCTGGTATGCGCTCACGCTCGGGCTCTGGCTGGACGCGCATCACCGGTAGAATCCGGACGCCCTGGACCGGTCTTCAATTCACATCGGTCCGATCAGGACACTCATCTCAACAACTCGGTACGCAACACTCAATCTATGAACACATCAGACTCGACGAAGAACGCTCACACATCCCCCAACGACACGGAAAAGAAAGAATACGAATCGCCGGAGTTTACGGTCTGGGGATCCGTGACTGAAATTACGGGCGTCGGCAAGACGAACCCCGGCACCGACATGCACGGAGGAAGTGTAAATCCGCCCGGCCATTCCGGCGGCGGACCTCCGGGGGGTGGGCCTCCCGGTCCCTAACAGATGATTTTGGCGTCGCGGGACGGTGTCGGGGGACGAACCCCCGACGCCGAAGCGACCCGCGCTCCTGCCTGCGGGGCTCGCCCCTTGCCCTCGATGCGATCACAGACCGTTTGATGTCCGTGCGCAATGGCTGACCGGCGTCCCTTCGGCATTGTCCTGCCCCCGATGGACGACACAGACCTGACGGCGTCCGTCTTTGGCGACACAGAGCGGCGGCAGACGCTCGCTCGGAGCCTGGCGGCGAACCTCCGTCGGGACCTGTCGGCCCCGGCGGCGGTCGTCGTGCGGCCCGACGCCGTTCCCTCCCTTGCCGTGGTCGGATGGGCAACGCCTGAGGAACAGGACGGCCTTGAAACGGCCCTCGATGGATTTCTCGGGGGCGTATCGCGACTCCGGTACGTCGATTACGCCCAGGCTGAAGACGACGCCGTCGCGCTGGCGCAGACGCTGCGCGACGCGCTCGGCCCGGAGCAGCTGGAGCGCGCCGTGTTTACGGGCATCCCGCGGGGCGGTCCCATCGTGCTCGGCATGCTCGCGTACGCGCTCGACCTGTCTCCCGAGCAACTCACGCCGCAGGCCCGTCCGTCGGCTCCGCTCGTCGTGGTCGACGACTGTTTTCTGACGGGACACCGCGCCGCTCAGTTTGTGAACGCGCAGGATCCCCGCTCGGTGGTCATCCTCGCCGGTCTGTACGCCCATCCCGACCTACGCACGGCCCTCTCGCGGGAGCATCCAGCCGTGACGGACTGTGTGACTGCTCGGGACCTCACCGATCATGCGCCGGCCCTCTACGGAGACGACTACGACGCCTGGAAGGCTCGAATGAAGGCCCAGGCCTCGGGCCCGCGGTACTGGATCGGCGTGCCGGACCATCTCTGCTTCGCCTGGAGTGAGCCGGACCTCGGCCTCCGAACGGAGGCCGCCCCACACATGCAGCGGGGCTGGCAGGTCGGCCCGGCGGACCGGTGCCTCGCCCGTCGGGGGGCAAACGATCAGCCCCCCGATGGCGATGCCCTCGTATCCGTACAGCCGGCCCGCACGTCGCTGTCCGAGCATGCCGTCCGCCCGGCGCCGACGGTCTTCTACGCCCAAGTCGGAGAGCACACCCTCGTTCTTGAGTCCTCATCGGCCGCCTGTACGGTGCTGGACGGCACCGGAGCTGCATTCTGGTGGGCGCTCATTAATCAGGGGACGGTGCCTGAGGCCCAGGAGGCCCTGTTGTCGCAGTATGCGGTGTCCCCCGACGTGCTCGAAACGGACCTCCGAACGTTCGTCGGGACGGCGGTCGACCAGGGACTCCTCGTTCGTGATCCCCCCTCCGGTCCTACCTAATCTTCGGTCGCCCATGTCCCACGCGTACCGCCTATACGGAACGACGATTGAAAGCACACGCGCATTCACGAGGCCGATCCCGTCGGCCACAACCCCTCCCACGCTACAGGTACAAGAGACCGCTCCCCTTTCGGCGCACGCCGCCTGGCCGCAGTTCGAGAAAGTATGCACGTCGTCTGCCCCGGACGGGACCATCCCGAGCACGCTCTACCGGCATCCCGAGCAGGACACCTACGCTCTTCGATTTGAGGACGCAGTCGACTATATCGTTGCGCCGGACGCCATTTCCCACTACCTCCATGACGACCGTCTGGCTCATGCCGTTGAGCTGTGGCTGCTCGGCCCCGTCTTCAGTCTTTGGAATGAGGGACGCGGCCGCCCCGCCCTGCACGCATCGGCCGTAGCGGTCGACGGACAAGCCGTCGGGTTTTTGGCCACAAAGAAGGGCGGCAAGAGTACCCTGGCGGCCACCCTGATGCAGGAGGCCGGATGTCCACTTCTCACCGACGACGTCCTGGTGCTCGACGAGGCCCCGCAGGGCATTGTTGGACGACCGAGCTATCCGCAGATGCGAATGTGGCCCGACCAGGCGCGTCATTTTGTCGGGCAGGCAGAGGCCCTTCCCCCCGTCGTGCCAGACTGTGCGAAGCGCCGCGTACGTGTCGGGGCCGACGGCTTCGGGACCTTTCGGGACAACTCCCATCCGGTCACCCATCTCTTCCTGCCGGAACGCCGCCCGCCCGAATCAGACGTGCAGATGACTCCCCTTTCTCCGCAGGAAACCCTCGTTGAGCTGGTCCGCCATTCCTTTCTTCCCCACACGGTCGACCGTCTCAACCTTGCCCCGCGCCGACTTCCGCTCCTCGCAGCGCTCGCCGAGCAGGTGCAGATGCATCGCCTCGTGTATCCGGCCGGGATCGAGCACCTCCCCCGCATAGCCACGACCCTTCTCCAGAAGATGCACTGATTGCCATTCGGGACGAACCCGGCGGAAATGGAGTGCTCATGGAGGCGTCGCCCCCGCCAAGGAATCATCCCAACTCCGCAAGCTCCGTTGGGTATGGGAGTGCGGGGGGTAGGTATTGCGGTGTCAACGCTGATTCTTCGTACGTGAGGGGCGAAACCCTCCGGCACTGCTGATCGACGGAAGGTTCGTAATGCGTATTGCGTGAGGGGGCCCGCGCTTCGCGTACATTGTCCGGATCGGCGGTCACGAGTCATACCAAATCCGGCAGATTCATTCCGGTCTGCGAACCGGATTTGTAGCGCCGTTGGAGTTGGAGTCCAACGGCGCTACGAGAACCTTTTTCTGCGATGTCGGATAGGAAAAACGCCTGACTGCGACGGGTATTGCATTCCTCTATACCAGAAGGTTGCAGCCGGACTTGGTATCGCATCACGTGTCGTCGCCGGTGCACATTGGCAGCCCGTTCCGTGTATGGATTGAGG
>CAYOWD010000163.1:0-9690 GCA_964407535.1 uncultured Salinivenus sp.
GTGGGGACGAACTCGAACTACGACCTATCGCTTTTTCATGCAAGTCCACTCGAAAGCTGCACGGAGTGTTGACAATATAAGTAATGACGTTCGTTTGAGAAACAGGCATTCCATGGTCCCCCCAGAATCACCAGTCTTTCTCCACCGAGGTTTGGGTTGCCGATCGAGTCTGGAGTTCCCGCAGAAGCCGGCGCTCCTGCCCTTCCAGGGCCTGTAACAGGCGTTCCGCCTGCTCCCGGCTGAGCGTATCGGTCGGCGATCCCTCGCCACGGCGGTCGTTCTGTTCGGTCGTCGACCCGGTCGGCGAAGAGGCATCGCCCGATGGATCCGATTTTCCCGCCTCCCGTTCCGGGGCATCGTTTTCCGCGGACTGTTGGCCCGACATGGAAGACGTGCCCGATTGCTCATCCTGTCCGGACTGCGACGGTCCCTGGTCGTTGGACTGCGATGCCTCTCCCTCCTCTTGCGATGCCGTGTTGGACGACTGATTTGAGTGTCGCTGCGACTGTTTCGAGGAGGACGAATCGTCCTGCTGATTCTTCGGCCGGTCGTTCTGCTCAAGCTTCTTGCGGAGAGCAACCAGTCGCGGATCGGAGGGCGCCTTCCGGAGTCCCTCCCGTACCACCCGTTTTGCTGCGGCATCATTCCCCTCCACATACTGTTGAGCCGCCTCGTGAAAGTACGAACCGGGGGGCGACTGCGCCTCGACACTGCCCGCCCCGACGGCGAATAGCAGGCCGACCGCCCCAACAAGTCGAACAAAGCACCTCATGGGGAATCTTCGATTTCTGCGATGTCTTCGAGCCGGACAATAAAGTCGCGATACGCCGCCACCGTCGAGTCCTCCCGGAGGGCATTCTTCATCACCTGTGCAGCGACGCCGTACTGCTGGCGGGATACGAGGGCATCGGCTTTTTTCCGAACGTAGCGCGCATACTGAGACGGCTCAATGTCGTTGGGCGACTGCGACCGCGATTGCTGTTCTTTCAGGCGGCGCTTCAAGTATTCGTAATTGTATCGGGCGGGATCGTGGGTCGGATCCGTGAGCAACACCTGCTTGTACGTCGCGAGGGCATCTTGTAGCGCCCCCGTGCCGGCCGCCGCGGTCGCCGCATTGAAGAGGGCACGAACCCGTTCGTCGGAGGTTGTCGCCCCACGTGCAGCCCGCTGAAAGGCAGTCTGGGCCTCCGAAAACTGTTCCTGCCGGTGCAAAGCCGCCCCGAGGTTGTTCTGCAGCGCGGCGTACACCGCCCCCGTCGTGTCCTCGTGGACGGCAAGCCCGTCGCGATACGCCGACGCCGCCGCGGCATACTTCCCCTGCTCGTAAAGGGCATTTCCTGTTCGGCCGTGTTTGGCCGCGTTGTCGCCCAGTAACCCAAACAACAGCAAAATGAGGGCCAATCGCGCAAGCATGTTGATTCGTTACCGATCCGTGTAATCCCAAATCCGGCTAAAACATTCGGCGGTACAGATGTGAACGCACAAGTGCACGCACTTGGGTCCAGACGCCCTCGTGCGTCGCCCGCATATCTCGACAAGGGCAATCCCAGATTGCCATCGGGACATTGCACACATTCCGACCGTGGTCCGAGGACCTTGTGCGCTCACACTCAATCAAGACGGACTCGTCCGTCTCCAACGGAGCCGCCTAGCCAGTTATACCAAATCCGTCTGCAAAGTTCAGGGAGACAGAAAAAGCGGATTCGGTATCATTGAGGCGTCGCAGTTATAGGGACGCCCCCCGCCCCGGGCCCCTCCGGAGGAGTCCGCAAGCAATTAACGGCTACTCCGCGTGTTCGATTCGCCCCTTTGCCCTGATCGGGCCCGGACCGGAATGAGTGCCTCTGCAAAGAGCAACAGCAGCGCAAGGGCCAGCGGCCACTGATACAGCTCGGCATATTCCTCAAATTCTTCTTCCCCAAGGACCGACGAGTCGAGTCGGTTCAGGGCCTGGGGCAGCTCCGACAGGGCACTGGCGGTGGGCCCAATGCGAAAATACGCCCCGTCCTCCGCGAGGGTCTTGAGGCTCGATTCATCGAGTCGGGTCCGCACAATTTCCCCGTCCTTTTTCTTGACACCGACTTCCCGGCCGTTTCGGTAGACGGGAATTTGCGCGCCGGCCTCCGTCCCCACCCCGGCTGCAAACAAGGTGACGTTGTTCGAGCGGGCTTTTTGCTTGATGCTTTCCAGGTCGCCGATGTGATTTTCCCCGTCTGAGAGAATCAGCAATACCTTCGCCCGGGTCTCCTCCGGAGACGCGGTTTCTGAGGAGCGGGCTTCGGCGAACGCATCGAGGGCGGTGTCGAAGGCAGCTTCGAAATTGGTGCCGGGGGTAGACAGCTGGTCGGGGCCGGCGACATCGAGAAACAGGCGGAAGGCGCCGTAATCGGTCGTGAGGGGCGACTGGAGAAAGCCCGTGCCGGCAAACAGGACGAGTCCCACCCGGTCGCCGCTGAGCGTGCCCACCACATCCCGAATCTCTTTTTTTGCTCGTCGAAGCCGACTCGGCGCTACATCACGCGCCCGCATCGAAGAGGATACGTCCATCGCTACGACGAGATCGACGCCTTCCCGCTCCACCGTGCGCAGCTCCGTCCCGTACCGAGGCCCCATTAGACTCAGCACCCCTGCCGCGATTGCGACGACAGCGAGTCCGGCTTTCAGCGTGCGTCGCCTCGGACGCAGTGCCGGCATCAGCCGTCGCACGAGGGGGACGTCCCCGAACTGATCGAGCGCGTGCTGCCGCATCCGGTAGGCCCGCCAGTACAGCCACACCACGCCCCCCACTGCCAGTACCGCCCACGCAAAGGTCGGATGGAGCCAGTCCATGATTACAGTGTCGAGTTACGGCTTTCGATGTTGGACTTCAGAGTTTCGATTTCGGATTTGCGATTGTCGATTGTCGAGTTGGAGACGGTCGCAGGGGTCGTTTTCCCAATCAACTTGGCCCGCCTTCCTCTTGCGCCCCCACATGACTCCTCATTCGCAGCGCGCCCCTCGCAATTCGCAACCGTTTAGGGAAACCGGCGAAAGAGCGTGGTTGACAGCAGGATTTCCAGGAGGACGAGCAGGCCCGCGGGCACCAGAAACCACGGGTACTGTTCGTGGCGATCGGTGTAGACGCGCTCGTCGATCTCGGTGGCCTCCAACTCGTCAATCTCGTCGTAGATGCGTTGCAGGGCCTCCTTGCTCGACGCCGAAAAGTAGCGGCCGCCCGTTGTCGAGGCCACTGTGCGCAGCATCTCCTCGTCGACACTGCTCTCTGGGTTGTTGGAGCCCGACGCGGACGTCGACGCCCCAATCCCGATGGCGTATACGCGCACCCCAAGGGTGCGTGCAATGTCGGCTGCCGTCGCGGGATCCATTTCGCCCCGATTGTTGCGCCCGTCGGTGAGCAACACCACCACCTTCCCTTTCGACTCCGTTTCTTTGAGCCGGTTGACCGCCGTGGCCAGGGCCGTCCCAATGGCGGTGCCGTCCTTGACGACCCCGATCTGGACCCGGTTCAGCATGCGCTTCAAAAACCCGTAGTCCAACGTAAGCGGCACCTGCGTGTACGCGGCGGCCGAAAAGACGATGAGGCCGACCCGGTCGGACACCCGTCCCTCGACGAAAGAGGCCGCGACGTCGCGGGCCGCCTCGAACCGGTTTGGGCGAAAGTCCTCCGCCTGCATTGAGGAGGAGGCATCCAGGACCATCATGATGTCGATGCCTTCCGCCGTCTGGGTTCGAATCGTGTTGTGGATCTGCGGCCGCGCCAGTGCGAGAATGCCGAGGGCGAGCGCAGCCATCCGAAGTCCCGTTGGCAGGGCCCGCAGCCGAACGGTCCACGACCGGGGGGCCCCCTCAAAGAGGCTCACGTCACTGTAGCGCATGCGCCCTTCCACCTGCAGCCGCCACCATGTCCATCCCCCCACCAGTGGCACGAGCCCCAGCAGCCACAAGAAGTGCGGATTGGCAAAGGTCACGGTCCCGGGTTCTGCTCGCTGTACGTGGTTATGTCTTTACTCCGGAGGGGGCCGTTGCGCCCGTCGGTGTTCTGGTCTTCGGCGCTCCCTCCCTTGCTTTGCCCAATCCGTTCAGTGCCGGGCCGCAACGGCCTCGCGGAGCGCCGGCAGCACCTCGCCGGCCGGCCCGCGAATGGCTTCGTCCACCTCCTCGGTGATGCCGGTGACATCCGGGTTTACCTCGGCCACATAGGCGCCGTGCGCCCGGGCATCGAGCGGAAGTTGGGCCGCCGGATAGACCACTGCGCTCGTGCCCACGCTCAGAAACACGTCGGCGTCGCTGGTGGCTGCATCGGCCTGTTCGAGCGCGTCGGGGGGGAGGCGCTCCCCAAACCACACCACGTCGGGCCGGATGAGCCCGTTGCACTCGGGACAGCGCGCCGGCTCCCCGTCCTGAATGGCGGCATCCACTGTATCAGCCTCCGCCGCGTGCTCGCAGTCCATGCAGTAGTTGTGCGTGATGTTGCCGTGGAGCTCAATGACGCGGCTGCTCCCGGCCCGGTTGTGCAGGTCGTCCACGTTTTGGGTAATGATCGTGAGCGACGAGACGTGGGCCTCCAGGTCGGCAAGGGCCCGATGGCCGTCGTTGGGCTCAGCCTCTTCAACCAGCTGGCGCCGGTGCTGATACCAGCCCTGCACGAGCTCCGGATTGTCGAGGAACGCCTCCACATTGGCCAGCTCCTCGGGGTCAAACTGTTCCCAGAGCCCGTCGGGGTCCCGGAAGGTTGGAATGCCGCTCTCGGCACTAATGCCCGCTCCGGTAAGCACCGCGACGGCGTCGGCCGCGGCCAGCCGGTCGATGAGTGTGTCACTGAAATCGGACATGCAAAGACAACCATTCGGGAGAAAACCAGCGATGCGGTCGCATTCCACACGCATGCTCCGGGCGCGGGATCCGTTCAGTCGGAGGCCTCGGACGCATTGACCACCTCGTCGATTTCGGCTCGCGTCCCGCGTGGAGTGGCTTCGATGGCGTCGAGTGCCGAGCGCGCTTCGCGAAGCACCTGTTCGTGGGTCTCCAGGGACGGCTGCAGTCCGGCAAACTTCACAAGGTCGGCCTGTTCGAGAACAGTTCGCAACTGCTCGACGGCGTCGTCCGGCACGTCGGGGCGGTCGTCCAGGGCGTTGATGACTTCGCGCGTCGTGCGCTCAAGGGCCCTCACGCCCAGCTCGTTGGCCACGTATACCCGCACGGCGTTGGACAGCTCAACGTAGAAGGGCTTAACGGCATCCGGATCCGACAGGTCATAAGACTCAAGCTGACGGATCCAGCTTGTGGCCGCCTCATAGGGCGTCTGGTTCACCTCGGATAAGGGCTCGGTCCCTACCGACGGGGCCTCGTCGGGCTGGTGCCGGTGCCACCAAGCGTAGTACGCCAGTGCCCCGAGGACAATCGTGCCCGCAAGCGCCGCCAGGAGCCAGGGCCAGATTGGACGGGGAAATGCGGCCAACGGAGCGACGCTGTGAATGCCCTTCCGGTTTGCCTTAAGCACGGACACCACTTTGACGCCCCGCGGTGGCGTGCTTGCTATGCTCGTATCGCCGTTTGTCACAATCGGCAGCGGGACGGGGGCCACCCGGGCAGAGTCGAGCGCAAACGTGGTGACCTCGTAGGCGGCGCTGTCAACCTGCCGTCCCCCGCCGATCGATCGACGTCCGACGGTACGGCGACGCCGAATTTCGACATCGCCGAACTGGTCCGGGCCGGTGGCTGGATCCGGAAACGGCACCGTCACGTCCCCGTCATGCTCCACAGCGAACGACACTGTAAATCGACCGCCGATGAGCACACTGTCGGCGGACGCACGCGTCTCAATCTGTACACCGGGCTGCGCGGTCGCACTGTGGCCCGGGACGCTCCACAAGATGCACAGAAGCACGAGTCCGCCCCAATGAACTGCAGCGGCTGCGCCCGTCCTGCCCTCCCCGGGCCGATCATCGCGTGTGCCAGCTACCATTCCGTCGTCGGATTCGGTTCGTGCACATGGTGTGTCCGATTTTCTCGTCTCCGACCCGGCGATGACGCCTCGCGAATGCATACAGCTCGCCTGCCCCCGCACGGGATCGTGCTTCCGGCACCGGGGACACGCGATTCCCTCCCTCCCTCCATCGCATCCTATTGCATCGTCGCCTCCTCCTCTATCCCCGCCGGGTCCGTTCCCGGAAAAACGCGATGAGCGGTTCCAGATAGTCGTCATCGGTCCGCACCGGCACGTGTCCCACCCCGGTCCGGCGGAACAGGGACGCCGTCTTCTGCCGGCGTGCCCGAGCAGCCGACGCCAGGGCCTCCTGGGTCGTCGAATCGCGGGTGTCGAGCGTCACCGTTTCGCCAGTTTCGGCATCGGTCAGATCAACCAGTCCTAGCGGGGGCAGTTCCTCCTCGCGAGGGTCCATCAACTCGACCGCCACCGTATCGTGTCGCTGCGCGGCGGTCTGCAACATCGTCTCGTAGCCGTCGTCGAAAAAGTCGCTAACCAGCATGAGGATTGACCGCCGCCGCAAAATGCGAAGGGTATGCTGCAGGGCCCCCTTGATGTCGGTCCCCGGCGATTGCGGCTCCTCTGTAAACAGCTCCCGGATGCACCGCAGTACGTGCCGGCGGCCCTTTCCGGGCCGCACAAACGTCCCGACCTCGTCTGAAAACAGCAGCAGGCCCACTTGGTCGTTGTTCTGCACGGCGCTAAAGGCCATGACGGCAGCAATCTCAGCGGCCATCTCGCGCTTGAACGCGCCCGTCGATCCGAAGTCGCCCGAGCCCGACACATCGACGCACAGCATGAGGGTTTGCTCCCGCTCTTCCTCATAGACCTTCACGTAGGTGTCGTCCATCCGGGCCGATACGTTCCAGTCAATGTTGCGGATGTCGTCGCCCACCTGGTAGGGCCGCACCTCGTTAAACTCGATGCCTCGTCCCTTAAAGGCCGAGTGGTACTCCCCCCCGAAGACGTTCTCCACCCGTCCCCGGGTGCGCACCTCCAGGCGCCGAATTTTGTCGAAAAGCTCCTTGGAGATCATGGCTCGGATACGGATTGCAATCGGAGAGATCGGACGACCGAAGACGCCTACGTTTGTCCACCCAGACCGCCGTCTACCCAATACGATGACACGTTAGAATCTTGAAATATAGAAGTTTATGGAAAACATGATTGGAGGTGATCCTGCTGATCTCTGTTTTCGACAGCCTGATCTCGTTTCCGTTTCAGAGTGTCGGCCTTCGAAAGAAGAATGTTCGCACCGCGCGATCCGTTTTTCCTTCCTATAACATCTTAACGATCAACGTTTTACGTTGATACGATATCGGAGAACTACCCGAATTTGGGACAAGTACCGTCCTCCGTATTCCGACATCACCGAACGGATTCCGTACGACATCATGACCTGGAACCGGAATGACATCGGCGGTTCCCTCAAAAACGAAAAGCCCCGCCCGCGGCCCAAACGAGATTGGGCACATCGGGCGCGGCTTTCCGAGAGACGAAAGGACCTTATTGGTCCCTCCGCCGCGAACCACAGTCCCCGCAGTGCTGCTCAGACACTGCGGGCAGGTCGGCCGGCCGGCGTTGCAACAGCGCGGTACACACCACCCGGACCCCCGTCCGGGAGATCGGCGCGCAGTACTTACCAACGCGGGCCGTATGCGGCCAACCCGTGGTGGGGCTGGAGGGCCCCCTTTGGGATTCAATGACGAGTGGTACGTTTCGAGTTGCGAATAGTACCCCCTCCGACAGTTCGTCCCAACCCCGAAGCTGCAATCGACACTCACAACTCGAAAATCGCAACTCGCCACTCAAAAATGTCCTAGTCCATCATTTTGCGGAGAAAGGCAGGGGTATCGGAGTCGTCATCGTCCGACGACGAGTTATCGGAGCGGCGTTCGTCCCGATCGTCCCGGTCATCGGCACGCAGACGACGAATGTTAGACCGGCCGTCGGCGGACGGATCCGACTCCTCCTCACCATCGGCAGACGGCTCCGCGTCCTGGTCCGAGGAGGGGTCGCCCTGTGAGCGCTGCGGATTGCTTCGGCGCTCGTAGGCCGGGGTGTCGAGCTGGCGCAGATTGTTCTCGCCTTTGTACCGGTGGGTGGGATCGTTCTCCTGATCGAGCGGCACGGTGCGGCGCCGCTCCTCCTCCGTTTTCTGATCGCCGTCGTCCTCGGAGTCCTCGACCTCGCCCTGCTGTTCTTTCTCCTTGTCGAACCCGGTGGCGATGACGGTGACCCGCAGCTTGTCCTCCATCTCCTCTTCGATGACGGTCCCGAAGATGACCTCGACATCGTCGCCGGCCTCTTGTTGGATCACACTTGTGGCCTGCGTGGCTTCCCGAATGCCGAGCGACGGGCCGCTGGTGATGTTGACCAGCACGTTGGTCGCACCGGCAATGGAGAGTCCGTCCAGGAGCGGACTGCTGATGGCCTGTACGGCGGCCTTCTCCGACCGGTTCTCGCCGGTGGCCGTGGCCGACCCCATGAGGGCCGTGCCCCCATCCTTCATCGTCGTCTTGACGTCGGCAAAGTCCAGGTTGATGAGGCCGTGAACCGTAATGAGATCGCTGATGCCGCGCGTGGCGTTGTAGAGGACCTCGTCGGCCTTCTCGAACGCCTCAATGAGGCTCGTGTCATCATCCGCAATGTCGAGCAGGCGCTCGTTGGGAATAACAATGAGCGTGTCGACGTTTTCACGCAGCAGCTCAATGCCCTCCAGCGCCGTGTCCATGCGACGCTGGCCTTCGCACTCAAACGGCTTCGTGACGATCGCCACCGTGAGGATGTCGAGGTCGCGGGCAATCGAGGCCACGACGGGTGCCCCGCCGGTGCCGGTGCCGCCCCCCATCCCGGCTGTGACAAACGCCATGTCGTAGCCGTCGAGGGCCTGCTTGATCTCATTGCTGCTTTCTTCGATGGCCTCCGCCCCGACGTTGGGGCGAGCGCCGGCGCCCAGCCCACTCGTCAGATTGCGCCCGGCCTGAATCTTCTGCGGGGCCCGGTTCTCATTAAGGGCCTGCGAGTCGGTATTCACGGCAATAAACTCGACGTTGCCGCGAATCCCCTTCTCCACCATGTTGTTGATGGCATTCCCCCCTCCGCCGCCGACCCCGACGACGCAGATCTTGGCCTCTTCGTTGGCCGAATCGTCAAACGAAAATTTCGAGCTAAAGTCGTTCATGGGTGTCCCTCCAGATCTGTGGTTCAAAAATGTGAGTGGACTGCCCGCATCCCCCGGAGTGAGCGGCTCCGGATCCTCGTGCACGAGCAATCGAAGTGTTCGTTCAACGTACGAACGAATACAAAGAAAACAATTAACGAGATTACCGTCGACTTTTCCAGCGCTTACAGTTCGTCAAACCATGATTTCATTCGATCCGCAATTCGGTTCATGAGCGTCCCGTCGGCCTGCCCGTTCTGCGATTGGACGTCCTCGGACAGCGTGGTGCCGCCGATAATTTCGGGACGCATGCCGTACAGTACCAGCCCGACGCCCGTTGCGTATTTTGGATTGCTGACCTCCTCGACCAGGCCGCCGCTCAGGCCCATCGGGCGTCCGATGCGCGCCTCCATGCCCAGCACATCGGCCGCCAGCTCCGCGGTGCCCGGAATCAGCGAGCCGCCGCCGGTAAGGACACAGCCCACGCCCAGGTGCCGGCCGTAGCCGCTGCGCTTGATCTCCATGGCCGCAATCTCCAGGA
>CAYOWD010000164.1:0-9688 GCA_964407535.1 uncultured Salinivenus sp.
CCCCTCCCTCACTGGCGTTGAGGTCCGGGGCGCTCAGCTTCACCGGCAGGCATTTTTGCAGGGTGAAGCGGACGTTGACGTCAGAGGCGTCGTCTTCTCGCTCAGAGGACAGCATTTCGACCACCGTCCGAACCCGGGTGCGGTAGTTCTCGGGCTGATTGATCTCGTCAAACCAGCCCCAGAGGTCGTACGTCTCCGTCATGCCGCGCCTGAGGGTGACCTGTCCGTAGCTGACCGGTCCTACCATCTGGTATTCGGTGACGTTGTTGCCCCCCTCGCGATGCGTGTTCGGCTCCATCGTCATCTCCAGGCCACTGCACTCGGAGAAGGCGGCGTCGCAGAGGGGCTCCTCCCTCAGCTTGATGCGCACGCGAAAGTTGAATGTCGTGAACGGGCGTGCTGAAACGGCGTCGCTTTCGGGCATCGGAACGGGCGAGGACATTTAGAATCGACAACGAGCATACAGACGGACGGACTCGGCAGAAGCGCATCAGGCTGCTCCCCCAGCTCCCGGCTCGATCACCGCCGGCTGTTGGCCGCTACGCTGCACGAGGCGAACGGTCAAAAACTTGAGGGGGCGGGCCGGCGCAACGCGAATTTCCACCACGAGGCGCCCCCGCTCCACCTGCCGAGGCGGATTGACGCTTTCGTCGGTGACGATGCGATAGGCCTCCGAAGGGGTCGTCCCAGCAAACGCGCCCCGATCGAAGAGGCCCCGCAACACGTCGTCAAACTGCTCGGCAATGCGCCGCCGGAGCAGAGCCGTATTGTTTTCGAAGACGAGGGTCGGCCCCTCTCGACGGACGAGTCGCTTCAGAAGGATCAACACGCGACGCGTCGTGATCGGCTCAAGGTCGGGATCCCGTGCCAGGGTGGCGGTGCCGAGTGTGAGAACACCATCTGGCGCTTCGGCAAAGACATTGAGGGGAGAGGCCTCCAGAGCCGCACGGTCGTCTGAGCTGAGCGGCGGCACCACCGTCGGCACCTTGGCGAGCGGCATGTTGGCAGGAGCCATCCAGGCCCCGTCCTGCAGGGTTCGGTCCGCGATCATTCCACACGCGGCCCCGTCCGGCGGCATCGACGCAATCCGATTCCCATTCCCCACCGGTCCCAGGAGCCACGGGTAATACAAGGTGCCGTAGCTGAGCGTCCGCTCTTCACCGTAGTCCAGCACAGCGCCCGGCGACCGCAAGCGAGCAACGTGATTGCGGGCATCGTCGGGCTGGTCCTGCCTTGGCAGTGAACACACCGAGAGCACGTCGCCCCGGGCCGCTCCAAACCGGCACATCGCGCGCTGCACGTCGAGCAGTCCCTCGCGTCCCCGTCCCGGCGTGTCCGCCGCTGGATCGTCGTACTCCTGCTTTGGGATAAACGATTTTCTCTGCTCCAGATCGCGCATGAACGGCACGGTTCGGGACCATCCCCCTACCAGCACCCCATCGCCGGTGTCGAGCCGGGCGCGGAGGCGAACATATCGTACCGCCGGCGTATCCGGAGAGAGGGGGACCTTGAACCAGCTACGGGGGGCTAGATCAATCGGATCGCCCCCGCCATTGGTGCCCACATTGGACACCTCGGAGGGCTCGTATCCCCCGATGGTCTCTACATCTGGGGGCGTGGCGGCGGGGGGCAGAACCGTCGGCGACACCTCCACCGGATCACTGAAAACAGGGGTGCGATCAATTTGGAGTTCGTAGGTGAGCGTGCCTCCCGCCGGCTCAGGCAGCAGCCCCCAGGTAAACCAACGATCTCCCACCCGCGCCACGCTCGGCACGCCGGGACGCGCCATGCAGTCATCAAAGTCCGGCTCGGGAAGAACAGCGGAGCGCGTGTCCGACCACGGTTCGGGCTGGCCGTCAGCCACGACGCGGTAGCGAAAGAACAATGTAACGGGATCCGTGCGCCGGACGTACCGATCCACAGACGATTTGGCGCCTCGATACCGAACGACGGGATCGTCAAAGGTCGGCTCCTCGGCCTCCTGCACTTCCACCTCTACCTTGTCGTCGCCCAACCGGTCGACGTTCCACGACAGACGCACCCGCGGGGGATCGGCGTCCGACTCCACGTTCACGTTCAACGGAGACGGGGCCGGCAAAACGTTTGGGGACACGGCTTCGGGATCGTCCCAGCCACGATGCACAGCGTCGGGCAAAGCGAGGAGCGTCGCTTCCTGAACCGACCATAAACTGTGAAGTCCGGACGCCGAATACTGGTCGACGTAGATCAGGTCGTCGGCCTTTTCGCGAAGGTTGTCCGTCGCCGTGCCCGAGAGGACCGAATCCACGAAAATCTCGGGCGAAAAGGTCGCCAACCGCTCCTTTTCCAAACGCGAACGCTCCGGACGTCGCGGAATTCGCCCCTGCGTACGGGTCGAATCGGGCCGGTCGGCCATGCCAAGGGGAAGGAATAGCTCCTCCCCGGGAGCCTCTGGCCCCGCCAGCGGGAAGCGAGGATTAAAGACATCGGAGCGGAGGGACTCGGAAATCGGCGGGGCCGCCTCTTCCTCTTGCTCCCCAAACAGCTCCTCATCAACAGGCAAATCTGTCCAGGCCCGGGGATGCCGATCGGCAAACCCGAGGCGGTTGAGTCGATTGTGCAGTTCCTGATCTTTCCACGTCAGCACATCAAACTGCAGCCGCTCAAGCGTCAGGACCGACGCGTTCCCATCGGAGATCCATCCCTTGAGTGTGTCGTCCGACGCCGTCCACAACGCATCGCGGACCGTGTATTCCACTTGGTTCTCGCCGGCGCGTCTCTCGTGTCCAAGCTGCAGATACCCGAGGCCGTTGCCCCCAATCTCAAAGACGTGGACACATCGCGATTCAAGTTCAACGCCTCCGTTCGCCCCCGAAAGCTCCGACGAATCAACGACGAGCGAAAAGCGGGGAGGATCGTCGGGATCGTACGAGTCGCCAATGACCCGAACGAGGCCCGCCCCGGTGATCTCGGCTCCCGGACCGGACGCACTCTGAACCTCCACGTCAACCTCAATCCGTCGGGTCTCCGGGATGGACGCCTCCGGTGTGTCAATCTGCTCAGACGAAAGCGCCAACTGGTCTGGGACTCGCTTGAAGACGTGGACGGGCTCCGTGCGTACGGTGACGGTTCGACCGTTCCTCTCCACGAGGGAAGCCGGATCCGGATCACTCTGATTCGTCCGTCGAGAAGCGACGGGAGCGTACCCAACGAGAGCGGTTTCTTTCGACAAGCGATCATGGTCCTCGGCGTCCTCTTTCCCCGACTCCACCACCCGAAGACGCAAGAGGTCGCCCGTCGTCAGGTCCTCTTCCGCGAGGAGGCGTGATGTCTCAACGGCCCACGACAGCGTGACCCCGGAATCGCCTCCCGTCCCCCCACGTAGAGCCACAGCGGACGGGTCCGGCAGGAAATGAGACCGAAGAATGGTCCCCACGCGCATCTCCTCGAACGTGGCCCCATAGCACCGTGCTCGCATCGTCGACGGCCGCCCTGTTCCGGCCGACACGAGCCCCGGTAGTCCGAAGGAGGTCCGCTCGACCGGCCCCGATGCCCCGACCTCGTCGGCCGACTGGGCGACGCGCACGACCCAGCATCGACGCCCCCCGTTGCGGAAAAACGCCTCGACGGCGCGGTGGAGGTAGGCGTTCTTCGTGCGCCCGGCCTCCCGATCCCACACCAGCTCCAACGGCGGTCCAAACACATCTCGAAACCGACCAAGGTCCTCCACCGGGACCGGCTCATCGACCGGCCCGCGCGTCGCAAACCCCACAAATGCCGCAATATCCATCCGCGGAAGCGTATCGGGCGGCGAGGGCGTCACCGTTTCAAATGTGATTCCGGGACGACGAGGCATCAGGTCAGTTCAGGGTTCTGAGTGTCGACGGGCGACGTCTGTGCGCCAGTGTTGTCAGTCAAACTCCATGTCGATGTCTTCGCAGGCAAGCACCAGTTCCTCAACGGCGACCTCGGTGCCGGTGCCGCTGAGAGTGGGCCCGCTGTAGCTGAGGGGCCGAGCGTTGGTGAGCGCCCACGCGACGGCCAGGTTCTCGCCGCTCTCGTCTCGCAGTTCGATGACGACATCCTTCAGGCTCTCCGTCTGTTTGCCGTTCCGGACATCCTCCATCCAGTTCCAGAGGTTCTCGACCTTGATGACGCCCCGACTCAGGGTTACGTCGTTCACCGAGTACGTCGTGTTGATCTTTCGGGGACGGTTTTTCTTCTCGTTTCCGTTGCGGTACTCGGTGGTGGTCTGCTCCACCCCGAGGCCACTCACCTCCTGGAATCCGGCCTCAACGTCTTCGCCGGAGTTCACGCCGATCTTGACGCGGAAGTTGAACTGACTGTACGGACGATCACGTTCTGGCATAGCAGGATTGACGAATCAATGAAGGGGGCGAGGGTTCACGAGTCGAAAACAAAAGGCGGCCGCCGGGGAACGCCGGCGTCTACCCTCCGGCTCTCTCTGCCCATCAGCCGGTGTCGCTGAGAAGCTTCTGGCCAATGCGGAAGATGACGAACTCGGCCGGCCGGAAAAGTGCCACGCCGATCTCGCAGATCAGCCGCCCGTTGTCAATGTCGTTTTGCGTCATCGTGGATCGGTCGCAGCGAACGAAGAAGGCCTCCTCGGGCGTCGTCCCCATGAGGCGGTTCGAGCGCCATTCGTTTTGCAGAAAGCTGCCGATGGTGCGACGCACGTTGCGCCACAGATCCTCCCCGTTGTTCTCGAAGACAAAGACCTGCGTGCCCTCGTCGATCGAACGCTCTAGATAGGCGAGGTAGCGACGGATGTTGACGTATTTGTACTCGTTGTCCGAGGTCGCCATGCGGGCCCCCCAGAGGCGATTGCCTCGTCCCTCAAAGAAGCGAAACCAGTTGACTCCCTCCGGGTTGAGCACGTCCTGCTGGCGCTTGTTGATGCGCGTCTCGAACCCGACGGCGGAGCGAACCACCATGTTTGCCGGCGCTTTGTGGACGCCGTTCTCGATGTCGTTGCGGGCGTAGAGGCCGGCCACGTGTCCACTCGCCGGGACATCCAGCTCCGAGCGGGTGAGGGGGTCGAAAATGGTGATCCAGGGGTAGTACATGGCCGCGTGCGTGGAGTCGATGTTCCCCCGCCAGTCGCGCGCTTCTCCGACCCGATAGTTCCACGGGGTGTCCAGAACAGCAATGCGGTATTGCAAATCCTCGCAGTGCGTAATGAGCTGGTTCTGCACGTTCAACCGATCCGATTCGGAGCTGCTACTGTCCTTGCCCCCAATGGCCGTGTAGCCCGGGGCTGCGACGATCGAGACGTTTTCCAAATCCTCGAGGGCATCGAACCCCTCCGGATCGTCCGGCGGCCCTCCCCCGGAACCGTTCGTTTCATAGGAAACCGGCTCTTTTCCGTCGTTTCCCCCCTCCAGCCGGTGCTCAAATGGATGGATCTCCCCCGGCCCTACAGCGGGAAAAGAAATCTCATGGTCGCTCACCGAACCGTTTCCCCCGTTGTACGAGATCCCCTTGATCTCCAATACGACATCCCCCGGATCGGGCATCTGGACCGTCAGGTACACCAGCGTTCCCGATCCCTGCACGGGCTCGCTACTGCTCTTCACCTTGACTGTCGTCGTCCCGCCCGACGTCTTCACACTGTCGAGCGTAGCGGACGACGGGGTGATCGTCCCCTGGGTGCGAATCTCTGACTGTACGTCTAGTCCGTCAGCCTTCAGCTCGATCTTATAATTCTTCGCCGCATTCTGCGCACCTATTCCGTTCGGTACTCTCACCGGGACCTCAATGGGCCTGGTAAATTGGGTATTCTTGGGATTAAAAATGGCCTGCGCGTACTCAACTCCGGTTTCCACAGGCGATCCGCTATCCTCCACCGGATCCATGAATAACGGCGTCATCACCGGATCACCGGACGGTTCGCTATGAGCCAGTCCGTCGATTAACGGCGCTCCCGACCCCGGCCTGAGGGTGTACTCGCCGATCTGCTCCTCGGGCCCAAACTCGACTCCACCGGACGGCCGCTTTTGCTCCTGCTGCACGAGAACGCGGACGCGAAACGGATACACCTTGTCCTCCCCCTCCAGTTTTGCTACCGGAAAGGGACTGTTTGACGCTCCCGGTTGAACCAGCTCCGGCGTGCCGTCATCACCGAACACGTAGTCGAAAAAGCCGATGCCGAAGTTGCCGTCCAGCGCCGTTTTCTCACCGGGATTGATGAGAAGCGTGTCTCCCGGTCGCACCCCGGTCAGTTCCTCGTCACTTCGGTTGACGTTCCCGGTCGAAATCCCCCGAATGATGACCCGCATGTCGCCGGTAGCACCGGGATAACGGGCCTTGAGTGTCAAGTCGTCGACGTCGACCATCGCTCGGCCGTCCTTATTATTCTCAGACCCCGCTTGATTGCGCTCTGCAAACACACGAGCCACGTAACAGCGCTGTCCTCCCTCTTCAAAGAAGGCGCGGACGGCATAGGCGAGGTAATTCGTTCGGGACTGCTGTCCCTCGAAGTTCAGATCCTCCAGTCCGCCGTAGATGCGTCGAAAATCGGCGAAGCTTGTCAGCAGTCGGGGCTCCCCAGAGGTCGGCCCAGTGCGCGTGGGCCCGACAAATCCCCCGGTGCTAGTGCTAACGCCTTCGATGGTTTTGGGGCGAAAGCTCGTTTCTTCGACGTAGACTCCCGGAGACAGGTATTCAGGCACGGGCGTTTGGGGAGTTTATTTGAAAAGGGGTGATTCGGAATGCAGGATGCGGAGCGGGACCTCTCTCCGGTCGTCATCAACTGGCGTGTGGATCGATGCGGAGAACCGTGCGAGAGAGCCCCTCGGTCTGGAGAACGAGCGGCTCGCCGTACGCAAGGGTGGCGCTGAGGTCGGAGGTCGTCGTCCCCGTTTCGGGATAGAGCGTGCCCGGTTCCTGCCCCAGAATTGAGGTCAGAAACGGACGGTTGGACCCATTCTCAAAGACAGAGGGATTGTAACGCACCCGGACGGTCAATGGCCAGGTGCGTGTCGACAGCGACCGTCCCCCGCCCGTATTCGACGTGTTCGCATTGCCCGTCCCTCCGCCATTCCCAGAGGGAGCGCGCAGCTCCTCAAGCTGCATCGACGGCAACGGGAAGTGCACGGCCACCCGTCCTTGCTCATCGGCAATGCCATACCAGGTGGAACCCCTCTTGTCGGTCGCATTCGGATCGTCGTTCGACCCGTTCTCCCCCGAACGGTCCTCGCCGGTGCCATTCGTGTTCGTGTCGTTCACAGTCTGGGACTTCGGATCGTATTGGACTTCGAGAACGGCGTGCGAAGCGGGGTTCAGATCGCCCCCCGATGTGCCCGTCACCAAGTCGGCGTACACCACGCCCTGTCCGGGTCGCACCGGTCGCTGGACGGAGCTAAACAGGTAACACGTCGGCTCGCGCTTCTCCTCGTCACTCCCCTCCGGCATTTCGGTAATCGGAAACAATCCCCCTTTCGCCGGATCCGGCTCGTAGGGCACATTGGCCTTCAGCCGCACCGGCACATACCAGCCCTGTCTGTGTGCCACCGACACCCAAACCTCCACGGGGGGCGGCCCCGACCCGCTCGTCACCCCCGACCGTTCAAAGGTCTTGAGGCCGGGAATCTGCTGGGCCACGTACGCCCCAGAAGCAGTACGAACCGCCGTCTGAGCCTTCCCTCTGCCGTCCGCCCGACGCACCGACACGCGGAGCCCGTCGGTCAGCGGCCGCTCCGTCGTGGCATCCCGGAAGCGAAGCCCAAGCATCGACCGTATGTCGAGCGTGTCGAGGTTCATAATGAATTGCGCGGAGAGATATACGAACTAAACGGAGAATCAGGCGGAAGAGAGCGACCCTCAAGAACTCCCGTTCTCGATAAAATCGAAGATCCGGTGCTCGACGGGCGCCTCCGCGGGAATGGTCTGGCTGGATTCAATGCGAACATTGCGCACGAGATAAGGAATGGAGAGGCGATACGGCGCGTCGAGAACGTCCCAGATCCGAAAGAGCTCATCATTGGTGAGCTCGTCGAGCACGATCTCGACCGTTTCGTCGGGCGCAAAGACGTTGGGATGTGCACTGTGCAGAACGCCCCTCGGGATGATCGGCGTATCTTCGAGCGTCCGCATCACCCAGCCGGCAATGCGCTGCTGCATGGTGGCGGTCTCTGCCCAGACGGTCAACAGATAGCGCAGGTCAGTGGGCAACTGGGTTCGTTCCTTCTGCCCACTCGGTCGGCGACGCCCCGGCGGGGTGCGCATGGTTTCGTTGGGCTGCACGCGGTAGAGAAAGAGCGACACCCCCGGCATCACTGTCGGCGACTCATCTACCCGAAAATCCTCACCCTGGTAGACCGCAAACTGAAGACGCTGGCGATCATCGTCGCTCTGCTCGTCGGTCCCAAAGTCCGCTGGATCATGGCTCGCCTGCAGCAGGCGAACCAGCACGTCGCTGATGGTCTCAATGGCCTGGAATGTCGCCATGACGATATCGGAGTGCGAAGTTCGATGCAGGTGCTGAAATGTCCTCGACCGATCCGGGAGAACGTACGTAAACGATGTTCTTCAACGCGGTAACAACCGTGCTCGGTTATGAGCGAAACCGGACGGATCAATCTAGAAGCTTACTCATGGATCGGCATCAACGCCCTCCTCCCTCCCGCCTCGGTCGCCTGCTCCCTTGGCGTTTTGAGGAGCCGACACAGCAATCCGGCGGTGCAAAAATCGCCGCGATCAGGTCAGCGCCGGATGCGTCCATGCCGTCCGTCGACATTCGACGGCGAACGAAAAACCGCGAGCGCGGTGTCGGTGGAATGGCCGCACGCCGACGGGGTGGAGACGGAACGCGTCCCGTGGACCTGCCCCTCTCAACGCAACGATGGACATGTTCTATCGATGCGGAAGCCAACGTAGAAAGCGAGCGTTTCAGCGGGCGTTCTTTGACCGTTTCTTAGTCCGTTCTCTTTTTCTTCATCTTAACGCAGAAACGATAATTTACATACAAAGCGGACGGCGCGGCATAATGCGGGCATCTTATTCCGGACCGGACGACGACAACAAAGGCATGTATTGGCCGCTCAAGCCCCCGAGGAGATCGGAGTCCCCTCGGCGAGGAGAGCACTGGAGTTGTCGGACAGGTGGGCCAGAAGGCAGAACGTAGCGGGGTTCACGATCGTCCTACGATATTGCAACACAGTTTCGAGGACATCGCTATTGCTGCTCTTCGTCCGCCCCTGAAAACCCCCAGATCGACAGAAGATCATATTCGCACCGCTCATTTACCCCTCGAACCTCCGGCGCAAATTCTGCCTCAAGCCTCGCGTACAGATCATCCGAAATGTCCGGCTCAGGAATTGGGCACCTCATCTGGTTGGAAGCGGCAATAATCATCCCTGTGATGTTGCGCCCAAGTCGAATGATGGATAACGGCAGGTACGGCTTCAGTGAACGCAGATACGGGAGGAAATTCGGCACTGGGCTTTTCTGTCCAGATGAATTCTCATGGGGGAGGTCAACCGTATCCAGGAAACGCCCCCCCAAAAAATCGAAGAGCTCATTCGCCACGAGTTGGGGGGTGTCAATGAGTCGTTCGAGGGGCACAATCCGCCACTGGTCCGGCTCGGTGTACGGATCGTACTGCTGTAGCTGATACTCATATCGGCTACAGTGCTTACTGAGCCGTGCATAGGCAGCTAAAGATCGAGACCCTCCAAGCCGAGACCTG
>CAYOWD010000165.1:0-9666 GCA_964407535.1 uncultured Salinivenus sp.
AAAGGGGGAGTGGAAGGGGGGGGGGGGGGGGGTCCGGGGGGGGTGGGTGGGTGGAAGTGGAGAAAGTGAGCGTGGGGGAGCTGTCCGGGAGAAGTCTCCAATCAACAGATCACAGTAGAAGTCTTATGCAGACTTCGGGGTGGGGAGGTCGGCGGTGACCGGCGTGGCGGCGGAGGCATCCGGCGCCGCGTCGTCCCCGTGCGTTCGACGGCGGGCCGTGCGCTGGGCGGCGACGAGCCAGGTGACGACGATGCCGAGGAGCACCACGACAAAGAGGGCGATGACAACCCACACGGCGACGGGGACGGGGGGAACGGGCATCGCGGCGGTGGTTGCTGAGGCAGACGCAGACGAAAATACGGTCGTCGATACGGTGTCTCGGTGGGTCGTTCCGTCCTAGGTGGTGGCGGTTATCGTGAGGGTGGAATCGCCGGTTGGGGGCGGGAGGGAAAGGGAATGCGTGACCGGCACATTTGGGTGGCGAGAGGCGGCTGTACTGTCGGAGGCGCCCGTCCATCGGAGCGTTGCCGTTTCGAGGTTGGCGGCCTGCCGGCCCGGCCCGTCGAATGCGACCCGGTAGGTGGATTGGTCTGCGTTCGGAGCGGGCATTCGCAGCAGCCGGGCGGTCCACGGGCCCACTTGTTGCGTGTGCACGTCTACGTGACGAGGCGCATGGGGCTTCATGTAGTCCTCTGCTTCCCCGTATCCGTAGACGGCCGCGACGACGAGAGCAAGGACGGGGAGGGCGGCGGCCCCGTAATTCCACCGTGGGTGTCGTCCCGCTCCGGCCGTTCGGGCCTTTTGCTCGGCCCGCTGGTGCCAGAGCCAGCCGCCCGTCAGCATAAGACTCGACAACAGGAGGCCGAACAGAAACCACGCCGCCTGGGACCATAGTTCGCCGAATGTGCCGAAGTGAAGCGGATCGGCCATGTCGGCGATGCGGTGGTACACCGACGCCTCCGTCGCGCGCTGCACCGACAGCACCTCGCCGGTGACCGGGTCGATGCGCACCGTATTGGCGCGGGGCCGCACCAGCCAGGCCGTCGCCTCCCCGCGGACCTGGGTGGCGCGAGCGGCCGTGCCCGGAATCACGGCCTTCACGTGCAGCTCCGGAAAGGCTTCGCGAGCACGCTGCACCTGCTCCCCGAGCGGCAGCAGGTCGGGCGTCGGCCCGCGCTCCACCAGTGCCGTCTCGGAAATCTCGGGCGGGTCCGAGCCCGGGGGCGGGGCAAATTGCTCCACCATGTACCAGACGCCAGTGGCCACCATGATGATCGCGAAGGCGAGGCTCCACACCCCCGCCAGGCGGTGCCCGTCGGAAAACACGAGCCGCACGTCGTCCCATCGCCAGCGGAAGAGGTGCCGGTACCATCCGTTGTAAAACAGGATGCCCGTTACGGCCGATCCTAACAGGACCACCGCAAAAAACGTGACCCAGAGAATCCCGTAGGTGCCCGGCACGAACATGCGCCGATGGAACGAGCGGAAAAATCGCTGCACATTCCAGAAGTTGTTGCGTCCGTTGACCGTCCCCGACACCGGATCGACGTAGAGCTTGACGCTGCGCCCGGTAGGGTCCTGGGCATACGCCGTCGCCGCAAAGCCGGGATGGCGAGGCCCCTTAATGAAGGTGACGGCATGATTCGGATAATTCGTGTCGAGGCTGTCGGCCATGGCGGTCCAGTGCACCCCGTCCTCCGCCACGGCGCCCCGCATCGCCGGGTCGATCAGCCAGTCGATCTCGTAGCTGAACACGGCAATGGTACCGGAGAAGCACACCACGAAGAGCAGCAGGCCCAGGTTGAGGCCGAGCCAGCCGTGCCAGCGAAAGAGACGCTTGTTGGAGAAGACGGACCGGGCGGAGGGCATGACGCATACGCAGGGTGGATGAACCTCAACGCGAGTTGTCGTCGGGAGCGGTTAGAAGTTGTAGGTGCCCGACAGCGTCAGGCTGCGCGGGGCTCCGGGCAGGCCGCCGGAATCGCCGCGGAACCCACCGGTGAGGTATTCTTCGTTCGTGACGTTCTCCAGGTGCAGACGCAGGGTGAACGATTCGGCCCGGTAGGAGGTGGCGGCATCAAGACGGACGTATTCGGGAAGGGAAGGACCGTCGTCCGAAAAGGTCTTGCGCTCGTCGACGTACGTCGGGCCGGCGGACACCCGCACCGTGCCGTCCAGGAAGGCGTAGCTGCCCCACAGCGAGCCCTGATGCTCCGGCGCATTCGGGGGCCGTTTCCCAATCTCGTCGGGCTCCCCTTCGGTCGTTTCAATGTCGTTGTAGGCATATTATTTAGACTCGATACAGATAATCCGGGATCGTTTAATACAAAATCAAGCTTATTTTGGGGTCTTTAGGCTGCGTTCACACAACACAGAGAATACTGGTGCAATGCGGCGCCCACCGTCCATGTGCCGGTCCCTCGATACCGGAGGATGCGGAATGCACATCCCGACAGTGGGCGAGGACACTGTGCTCCCCAACGCGTATCGTTCCGAACTCCGTTGAGGTTTTGGGGATTGGAGCGGGGGCGTAATTCAAACTGGGGCCGGATCGGATTGGTATTGGGGACCGGCTACTCGCGTAGACGGGCGTCCATCTGGGCGGTCCAGTTGTAGAGGTCGTTGTGGGGCGCAGCGAGAGAGTCTGGGGGAGCAGAACGAGCGCGGAGCTGCTCGATCTGATCGCGGTAGCGGGCGAGGTGCCGGCGGGCCTGGGCGGCGTTGTCCTGGCGTATGCGGAGGAGGGCGCGTTCCGCCTCAATGCGGGGTTCCGGCGCGTTTGCGGCCCGTTCGGCCTCGTCGAGCAAGGCGAGGGCCTCGTCGATGCTGGCCGTGCTGGAGGTGGTGTTTCGCACGGCGATGGCTTTGAATAAGAAGGTGCGCGGCGTTGTCCAGTCGGTTTGCAGCGCCCGGTCCAGCACCGTGCCGGCCGAGTGGAATTGGCGGGCGGCAAGGTCCATCTCGGCCTCGTGTTCGAGGACGGCGGCGATGGCAGTGTCGTAGGCCGGGTCGGGAGGGCGAGACGAGTCCGCAAGGACGGTGGGATCGCTGCCGTGCGTGTCGAAGACGGCCGCAAGTTCGCTTCGGAGATCGGAATGGATGGGGTGGCTGTCTGTGAAGGCGGCTCCATCTACCGTACTGGCCGTTTTGCTGCTGCGCGCCAGGATTTGCAGGGCCTCGTACAGGGCCGTGTCCGGTTCGTCGCGGGCCAGCAGCCATTGCTGGGTAAGCCGGTGGGCAGCGGCTTCCTGCCCCTTGGTATATTCGAGGCCGGCCGATGCAATGAATTCACGGTCGAGGTAGCGGGTGGCCAGGTCCGAGCTCAGTCCGTACACCGTTGATTCCAGCGGGGCCGAGCCGCCGAGACCGGGCGTCACGACCGATGTGACCCCCTCCACGAGGGTGCCAAACACCTTCCGGGCCTTGGAGCGGCGCTTCCCGGAGCGGTAGGTGCTCAGCGCATGATCGAGTACGATGTGGGCGACCTCGTGGGCCAGTACGGCTCGGAGCTGCGCCTCCGTCTCCAGCGTAGTGATGAGGCCGGTTGTCAGAAGGAGGGTGCCGTCGTTAAGGGCGAGGGCGTTGGGGGTGGTGGTGCTCAACACGCGGATCCGGAACGCCCCGGGGCGGCCCGGCATCATGGGGTTGGGCTGGACCGCGAGGAGCTGTCGTTGCAGGTAGTCTTCAACTTGCGGGTTGGTCCAGAATCCGTTGCCCTGCCGGATGGCCTGCTGGTAGTCGTCGGTGAGTTTGTTGAGTTGCCGACGGTCTTCGTAGTGCCACTCGATGGAGCCGTCGTCGTCGGTCTGCTCATCCAGATGCTGACTCCACCGCTGCTCCCAAAAGTTGCGATCGAGCGACTGGGCATACGTCCGTGCGTCGGCCAGTTGTACCTGGGATTGGCCGAGTGCGAGTGGAAGGGATTGTCCCGATCCTCCCCAAAGCAGGAAGACGAGTATGCTTGCTCGAACCCACGAGAAGGAGGGGCAGCAGAGACGAAACACAGTCGCGACGAGGGTCGGCAGAATACAATGCGCCGGTCCTGTACTGTCGTTGACTCTCGCTTGATCCGCCCCCGATGGGCCGGGACGCGCTCTGAAAGCACTTCCTCTCTCGGCTTCCGCCTCGTTCAGGGCGCCGAAACAGATAGGGGCAGTTTGGGTGTGTGGAGAGACCGGCGCCGGTCCTTGCGCCCTCGACGTCCGTGTTTTTGCCCTTTTTTCCGCTCCCATGGCTCCCGCTGCCTTGTCATCTAGCACCTCCGGCCCCACTCGCAGCAAGTCCGTCGGGCTGCCGCCGGGGTCTGTTGTGTTTACCGGGGAAGAGACGGAAGAACCGGTTCGATTTTCCGTCATCGACTACACGGACGAGGCGATTGAGGAAACCGTCTACGACCGCGTGAGCGAGGTGCTTCCGTATCGGGATTCTCCGACGACCACTTGGGTCAACGTGAGCGGCGTGCACGAAGAGGAAGTCATTCGCACAATTGGAGAGCATTTCGGGCTCCACCCGCTCATCCAGGAAGACATTGCGAGCACGGGCCAGCGGCCGAAGCTGGAGACGTACCCGGACCACGTGTACGTGGTGTCGAAGATGTTGTACCACGAGGGAGAGGACGACCACCTGCGGGCCGAGCAGGTGAGCTTTGTGCTCGGGGGGAATTATCTGCTCTCGTTCCAGGAGGATTCGGGCGATGTCTTCGAACCGGTCCGAGAGCGACTGCGGAAGAAGCGGGGGCGCATTCGAGGAGCGGGAACCGATTACCTACTGTACGCCCTCCTCGACGTGATTGTAGACCACTACTTCGTGATCCTGGAAGAGCTAGGCGACCGAACCGAAGAAATCGAAGAGGAGGTGCTTGAGGATCCACAATCCGAAACCCAGGAGCGGATCAACGACCTGCGGCGGGACCTGTTGTTCATGCGGCGCATGACGTGGCCGGTACGGGAACTGCTCTCTCAACTCCAACGGCTGGAGTCGCCGCTCTGGTCGGAGGACACCCATCTATTCGTGCGAGACACCTACGACCACGCCGTACAGGTGCTCGACCTCGTTGAGTCGCTTCGAGATGTGGTGGGAGGACTCACGGATCTCTACATGACCTCCATCTCGAACCGGATGAACGAGATCATGAAGGTGCTCACCATCATCGGGACGATCTTCATTCCGCTGACATTCGTCGCGGGGGTCTACGGCATGAACTTCGAGTATATGCCGGAGCTTACCGTTTGGTACGGATACCCGACGGTCATGGGGGTCATGCTTGGAATTGCTGTGGTGCTGATGTACTTCTTTTGGCGGAACGAGTGGATCTGAATTCCGCTCTCAGCACCAACGGGGTCGTCGAACGAACGGCCCTTCTTCCGGGGGGTGGTTTGCGACACGCATTGCCGTGTCGTATACAAAACCCCTCTGAGCGTAGGAAAGTCCCCACAGCGCCCCCTTCCGTGCTGGAAGGGGGGAAGGACTTCCCGTGTTTTCCGTCCCAGAATGATGTGTGTCGGCGTGCGGAAAATATCTCAGGAACAGGTGGGTGCTCCAGAACCGCACACACCCATCACCAAGAGGGGGTTACGCGTCGACGCGGGCCTTTGCCTTGTCGGGGACGGCAGGCGTCGGCGAGTTCAGAAGCGAGGCTTTCAGCTTCTCGACCGAGCTGTCGTGGTGCCGGTAGGCCAGCACGGCAACGGAAGCCGGAAGGGTCCAGAACAGCGCAACGGAGAGAATCAGGAACAAGGACGGAGCCATGGCGAGGTATGAGGTTGCGGGAAAAGAACTGCATTCTATTTCGTCACCCTGTATAAGCAGCAAGGCCCGTTCCGGGAATGAAACTGCTTGATATAGGCTACTGAGAAGGGGGAATCGGGTGCTTATTTACGTTATGCCCCAAAAAGAGGAGATTGGGTGGAATATTTTACACAAAATAGCCACCGGAGGGAAGGGGGAACGGAAACTGTTTTTGGCCGGATAGAAGAAGTAAGTCGGAGGGGGACAGCGCAGGCGCCATGATCCGGGGACGGTATAACGATCCCGAATACGTTTTTTGCCGCATTCCGGAAGGGCCGACGGGCGTGTAACATTGAGGTGGGGTCCCAAACATAAGGAGCGCGGAGGGGTCGTCTCCGTCTGTCGTTGTTTCCCTGTCTCTCCTCTGATTTATGTGTCGACTCTACGGCCTGCAAGCCACCCATCCCACCCATGCTGCCTGTGAACTGCTGGAGGCCCAGAATGCCCTTGTCCGGCAGAGCCGCGAGGACGCGCGCGGGCTGTCGAATCCGCATGGGTGGGGGATGGGGCGGGTGGCGGACGGAACGACCTCCTGCTTTCGGCAGGTGCAGCCGGCCACCGACAATGCCGACTACCGCGAACAGGCGCTTCGAGCAGAGGGTACGACCGTGCTGGCCCACGTGCGTCGGGCTACGGTGGGCGATCCAAATACTGCAAACACGCATCCATTTCGGCACGGCGACGTCCTCCTGATTCACAATGGCCACGTGCCCGCGTTCGACCGGGTACGTCCCCGCCTCCGCGACCGGCTCAGCGACGGTCGACGGCGGGCCATCGGTGGCACGACCGACAGCGAGCACGTATTCGCGTTGCTTCTGCAATTGCGGAGCGAGCATCCGGACGAGTCCTTGCAGGCGGTCACGCGCCGCGCCGTTCATATGGTGCAGTCGTGGGTGCGTGAGGAGCGGCCGGATGCGACGGTCACGCCGGTGGAGGCCGACACGGCCGCCCTCGATCACGATGTCCTGGCGGATCTGCTTGGGCTCAACCTGTTGTGGACGGATGGGGAGACGCTGGCCGGTGCCCGGCTCAACCGTACACTCTGGATGCTTGAACGCACGAGCGTTTATGGCTGTGCCGTATGCGGCCATGACCATGCCACTCCCCCCGGCGATGCGTCCTACCGGAGCGTCACGCTCGCGTCCGAGCGGCTGACGGAGGAGGACTGGACCGAGGTGCCCAATGGATCGGTGTTTCAGGTCGATGCCACCGGCGCTTTTCACCGGGGCGATCTCGCTGCTGCGTGAGGCACGTGCGGGTACGAGGGACTGATCGAGATCCCGACGCGGTTGTCGTTTGCCGATCTGTCTCCGTCCCGCCTACTGGGGGCACGTCTCATTCGTTGGACGGAGAGGAGGTGACTCCATCGCCGGATGAGGGGCATATTCACAGAGCGGTATTCTGTGATGCAGCCCAAGATTACTTCTTCCCTTCAGCAGTCGGGCGCGTACTGCGTGGAGGCTGCCTGTGCTTCGCAGGGGCACCTGTACGTTCGAGAGGCCGCTTGAACTGTTTGAGCTCCGCGTTGAATGTTCGGTTTTCGCGTGCGCTGTTCCGGTCAACAGTCACGGATCGTTCCTCCACGTATCTCCGCGGGGCCGTGCGGGAACGAGGACCTCATGTACTGCCGGTTGACGCTGAACGTCTCTCTCGATTTTCCATCTTCAAGATTCCAACCTTGCCTTATGTCTCTTACCGATCGCCAACAGGCGCTCTGTGACGACAATCCATACGACTACAGTGATCTCAGTGCCCTCTTTCTGAACTGCACTCTCAAGCCGTCGCCGCAGGAGTCGCACACGCGCACCCTTATTGATGTGTCGGCGGCCATCATGGAAGAAAATGATGTGACCGTCGACATTCTGCGCCCCGTGGACTACGACCTGGCGCCCGGCGTGTATGGCGACATGACGGAGCATGGATTCGACAACGACGATTGGCCCGATCTCTACCAGAAGGTGATGGACGCCCACATTCTGGTGTTGGGGTCGCCCATTTGGCTCGGGGAGAAGTCGTCGGTGTGCCAGCAGGTCATCGAGCGCCTCTACGCCAACTCCGCCGACCTCAACGACGAGGGGCAGTACGCCTACTACGGGCGTGTCGGCGGATGCCTTATTACCGGCAATGAGGACGGCATCAAGCACTGCTCGATGGGCATCCTCTACGCGCTGCAGCACCTCGGCTACACGATTCCGCCGCAGGCCGATGCCGGATGGATTGGGGAGGCCGGGCCGGGGCCGAGCTACGGCGACGAACGGGAGGACGGCTCCCGCGTGGGCTTCGACAACGACTTCACCCAGCGCAATACGACGTTCATGACGTGGAATCTAATGCATACCGCTCACCAGCTCCACGAGGCCGGTGGGGTTCCGGCTCACGGCAATCAGCGGACGAAGTGGGAGGCCGGTTGCCGGTTTGATCATCCGAATCCGGAGCATCGGTGACACGGGGGGCAAGGGGCCACGTCGGCATTCCCAGCGACCCTTCCCCCGAACAGGCCCTCCCGGTCCATCGACGATCCGACAAGGGAAGGGGGGCCGAAGAGGAAATTGGCGGCGGCCGGGAGACCGGACCGCTCTTCCATTCAATCGACCCGGGGAGGAGAAGCCCCGAATCCGCCCGGGGGCGGTGTAACGTTTGGGAGGAGACGGCCACGGAGAGTCGGAATCGCGGTGGGGGGGCCGACAGTCTCTAATGAGAACAGCGTATACCCATGGATTCAAAGTACACCTATTGGGGATCGACCATTCTCGTGGCGTTTGCCGCGGCGGCGATGGGCGGGATGTATTTCATTGCTGAGGGGCCGGCTGAGACCTTCCGCCGGCTGGGGGATCCGGATTACTGATACGTGAATGGGTTTCTAAAGACAACTCCGACCATTAGCATACCACGGTCTCTACCGAACGAAAGAGAAAGTTTACCTGCCTGCGCACGGATCAGTACTTTCGGGTATGAAAGTTCGTGGGTGTGTAGGTATGTACGTGATGCCCATACGTTTGCGCCTATGATGTCATTTCTGCAACCCCGAACTTTGCGGGCGGATTTGGTATTACTCGGCATTGCCAAGCTCATGGGGGCGGCGGCGCTCGTTGTTCCTCTGCCCCGTTCCCTCAAAGAGTGGGCCTACGCCGGCTTTACGGTTGACTTCGTGTCGGCGTTCATCTCACACCTCGTGGGGGGCGATCCACTGTCCATGATGTTCATGCCGCCCGTAGCATTTTCCCTGCTGATGGTCTCATACACGGCGTATCACAGATTCTATCTTGGGGCGTCCGGTCTATAAGGAACGCCGTGTTCTAAGGATCGGGAGCCTGAAGGAAGCGGTGAGCGATTTTCTGTGGGGGAAGCGGAGGGATGATCCTTTCCGTCGGAGGCCATAGAATCGACAGCCATCCGTCGCAACAGACGGCGCTGTTCGCCACGCAGCACGCGGAGCAGTTTCATGCGCTCGCGAGCGGAAAGGCCGTCGTAGGCATCGGTTGAGAGAGCTTGAATGGCGTTCTGGTAGTGGTCGAGTGCGCGAGAGGCGTCAGTCATAGCGATACGGGATTGGACATCCAATTTCGTCGTTGGCTGTGCGCGGTCCTTTCCGATCCGGGAGGTACGGGGGCACATGCGTTCGCATGGACCGATGAAAAGATGGGATCGTCTACAAAGCGAATCCATACGCCAATATACTATACCACGCGCAGTTCTGCTTACTGATAGGGTTATTTCTGCATTATGGTAATATAATGCTGCGTCGTGTACTGCAGCGTCAGTCGTCAATCCATACACGGAACGAGTTGCCCCATGTACCGACGACGATACGTGATGCGTGACTCGGGAGCTTACCGATCCATGTGTACGGATCGGTTCGATCCATGTGTACGGATCGGT
>CAYOWD010000166.1:0-9636 GCA_964407535.1 uncultured Salinivenus sp.
GAGACGCCCGCCGGATTGGTCACGTCGGCCGCCGAGCACGAGGCCGTCCTGCGCCCGGCCGAGCGACTGCAGGAGCAGGGCCATCCGGTCACGATCCTGTCGCCGGAGGCACACGGGGCCGTCACGTCGGCGCAGGTGGAGCAGGCCCTCGACGACCGCACGGCCCTCGTCTCGCTCATGCATGCAAACAACGAGATCGGGGTGCGCACCGACATTCCGGCCATCGCCGAGGTGTGCAATGAGAATGACGTCCTCCTGCACTGCGACGCCGTGCAGACCGCCGGCCTGCTCGACATCGATGTGGATGCGCTCGGCGTAGATCTGCTGTCGCTGTCGGGCCACAAATTCTATGGCCCGAAGGGCGTCGGCGTCCTCTTTGTCCGCAGCGGCGTCGACCTCGGGCCGCTGGTAGAGGGCGGCTCGCAGGAGCGCGAGCGGCGGGGCGGCACGGAGAATGTGCCGGGCGTGGTGGGCCTGGCCGAGGCCCTTGACCGGGCGGCGGAGGCCGCCGAAGACCGGCGGGAGCGGCTGTCGACGCTGCAGCGGCGTCTCATCGACGGGCTCGACGACGCGGTGCCGTGCGCGTACGTGCTCAACACCCCGGTCGACGAGGCGCCGACGGCCCCGCACGTCGTCAACGTGGCCTTTCCGCCGGTGGAGGGCGAGCCCATCGACGGGGAGATGCTGATCCTGAACCTCGATATGGAGGGGGTGCTCGTATCCGCGGGATCGGCCTGCACCAGCGGGGCCCTGGAGCCGAGTCACGTCCTGAACGCGCTGGGGCTCGACCGCGAAACTGCCTCGGCCGCCGTGCGCTTCTCAATGGGCGCCGAGACGACAGAGGAAGACGTTGACTATGCCCTCGACACCCTCCGGTCCACCCTCCAGCGCATGACGGGCTGATCGAGGGGCTTTGCTTCCACCCTTCCTTTCGACGCGTGCTTGCTGCCGTTCATGGACACTGCTCTTCTCGTTTTTGCCAAAGTCCCCCGTCCGGGACACGTCAAAACGCGGCTCACGCCCGTGCTGACCCCCGCGGAGGCCGCCCACCTGTACGAGGCCTTCCTCTACGACGCGCTTGCCCGCTACGCCCAGCTCGACGTGGACGTGCAGCTCTACCTGGCCCCGCCGCGTCCGGAGACGGGGCTGGACGACATCCCCGCATCGATCTCCGTCCACGAGCAATGCGGCGACGGGCTTGGGCAGCGCATGCAACAGGCCTTTCAGGAGGTCCTTGCGAACGGGTACGAGCGGGCCGCCGTCGTGGGCACCGACCACCCCACCCTGCCGCCGTCGTTCATTCGCCAGTCGCTCACGGCCCTGACGACGGACGCGTCCATCTGTATCGGCCCGAGCGAGGACGGGGGGTTCTATTTGCTGGGCATGAATGCCTTCTATCCGGAACTCTTTGAAGGCATGACCTACAGCCACGATGCGGTCTTTACCGACACGTTGGCCCGCGTGGGCACCACCGACGCCCAGCTCACGGTCCTCCCGCGGTGGTACGACGTCGACACCCCGGCGGATCTGGAGCGCATGCTCGACGATTTGACGGCATCGGACCTTCCGGCCTCCCGGACGCGGGCTGCGGTCCGAGAGCTGGAGCTGGAGCAGTTGGCGCCGGTCGACGAGCAGGACGCGTCGTCCTGACCAGGGCGATTGCATCTGGCTCTATGCTGCGCCCAGGAGGACGTTGGTGCACAGCGGTCCGTGCATCCATGCCTCTACGCCTCCGTTCATTCCAGACAGAATGGGGAACCGAAGGCGAAAGAGCGTCCGACCTCCGAGCAACGCCCCGAATGCGATTGCCCTGTCGTCCTGACGCTGCGGTTTGGAAGCGGGCCGTCAGTTCGTATATTGTCTGTACCGGTTTGGGCGTACGCATGGGATGCATCTCGACGTTGAGGCCGACAGTTTCGACGACCGCGGACGGCCAAGCCGGGGCACGTATCGGGGCCGGAGGGGGAGCCTCCGGGGGCGACGTTCAGTTTTCGTGAACCATTTGCCGCCCCCCAAGTTGACCTACGTGTACGTCGGGACCATTCCTGCGGTGGCACCAGGCGTTGGAGGCGAATGACGCCCTGAGGCCCGTCGAGCCGGGGCATTGGTGGTTCTTCCACATGCCTTCGCTTGCGTCCTAGCGTTCCCGATTGCTCAGAAGGGGGGATCCCGTCCTGTCATTGGATTTGTTTACCGATCTCGAAACCTATGAGTACAGCCAACGAGAACAACGGCCCGCCGGCGTTGGATGCGGAGCTTGGCGATTATCAGACCCTCGAACAGTTCATCATTGAGCAGGAAGATCGGTTCCCGCACTCAGCAGGGGCCTTTTCGCGGCTGCTCCGGGACATTGGGCTGGCCGCCAAGATTGTAAACCGCGACATGCGGAAGGCCGGCCTGATCGACATCTATGGCAGCACGGGCGAGACAAACGTGCAGGGAGAGGTGCAGCAGAAAATGGATGCCCTGGCCCACCGCGAGTTTACGCTTGCGCTGCGCCGGGGCGGCGAGTGCTGCCTGATTGGGTCGGAGGAGCACGCCGAGGCCATCCCGCTGAGTACAAGCGACGACGGTAGCGGCAAGTACATTGTCTTGCTCGACCCCCTGGACGGCTCGTCCAACATTGATGTCTGCGTCTCCGTCGGCACCATCTTCAGGATCTACCGGCTGCCGGAGGGCTACGACCGCGACGAGCCCACGCTGAAGTCGGCGCTCCAGCCGGGCACGGAGCAGGTGGCGGCCGGCTACGTGGTGTACGGGTCGTCGACGATGCTCGTCTACACGACGGGCAACGGCGTCAACGGCTTCACGCTGGACCCGTCGATCGGCGAGTTCCTGCTGTCGCATCCCGACCTCACCACCCCGGATCGGGGGAACATCTTTTCGATCAATGCCGGCTACTACCACTCCTTCCAGGAGGGCCTCCGCAACTACCTGGATTGGCTGCAGGAGTACGATCCGGAGACGAACCGGCCGCTGAAGACGCGCTACATCGGGTCGTTCGTCACGGACTTTCACCGCAACCTGCTGAAGGGCGGCATCTACATGTACCCGGCCACGCAGGGCAACCCGAACGGGAAGCTCCGCCTGATGTACGAGGCGAACCCCATGGCCTTCATCGCCGAGCAGGCGGGCGGACGGGCCACCGACGGCCATCAGCGCATTCTGGAAAAAACACCGGAGAAACTCCACCAGCGCACCCCGCTGTTCATCGGGAGCGAGGAGATGGTGCGACGGGCAGAGGCGTTTCTCCAGGGCGAGCCCGAGCGGGCCACCTCGCTGACGGCGTGATGCCGGATTCGGTATCACGCAACGCCGTGCGGTCGTCTACTCCACATTCCGCACTCCCAATTCCACACTCCCCACTCCGCATCCCGTTATACCAAATCCGGTTACAAAGTTCGGGGGTTCAGATGTGAAAGCATGGGGGCAAGCACATGGGCCTCACGCACATACCTACACACTCCCACACTCAAGACGGACTAGTCCGTCACCAACGGAGCTGTCCCACCAGTGGGACTCGAACTAGTTCGGCTGCGGAGTTGGTATTAGGCCGCTCCGACCAGCATGGACAGCAGGGCGGCAAGCACACCGCCGATCACGGGCCCCACGACCGGAACCCAGGCATATCCCCAGTTCGAGTCCCGTTTTCCCGGAATGGGGAGGAGCGCGTGCACCAGTCGGGGGCTTAGGTCGCGGGCGGGATTGATGGCGTAGCCCGTGCTCCCGCCGAGCGAGAGGCCGATGGAGAGCACCACGAGGCCCACCGGAAGGGCGTCGAGCGAGCCCAGTCCGCCCGGCCCGGGCCGAACGGTGCCGTTGCCCATCACGATGCCGGAGAGGTCGAGCTGGGGACCGGTCAGGTAGAGCACGGCGAACACCAGCATCAGGGTGCCTAAGATCTCCGAGATGAGGTTTTCCGGCATCTCCTCAATGGCCGGGCCCGTACAGAAGACGCCCAGCTTGGCGTCGGGGTCGTCGGTGGCCTTGAAGTGCGGATGGTAGTGAATCCACACGAGCACGGCGCCGAAGGCGGCCCCAATGAACTGTGCGGCGATATAGACCGGGACCTGTGCCCACGTGAACACCCCGGCGGTGGCGAGCCCAAGGGTGACAGCGGGATTAATGTGAGCGCCGCTGTGCGGCCCCACGATGAACACCGCCACGAACACCGCCATGGCCCACCCCCAGGTAATGACGATCCACCCGGAGTTCTGGCCAAGGGTGTCGTTAAGGACGACGTTTGCCACGACGCCGTCGCCCAGATAAATGAGAATGGCCGTTCCAATGAGCTCGGCAAGGAAAGGGGAGGTCATGGTGGGCAAGAGGCTTGGTCGAAAAAGGGGGAATCGGGCTCGATGAGGTTGCGTGACGCCGTCGGATGCAGGTTCCGCACCGTCCGCGTCCACACGAGCGTTGAGAGAAAGACCGGGGCGTGGGAAGGGACAGGGGCGTTGCAGTTGGTTGGGGGCGAGTGCTGCTCCAATCTACGTCCGGCGTCCCCCGGAATTTTCCTGGACACTCAGGGCCGTCGTCGCTGAGGGAGGCGGAACCGCCTTCATTCCCTATTATATGAAAACTTCACATTTATTGCCAATTCTCCACAGGGCGATTGCCTGTTGGACGGTCTCCGGAGATGGAAACGGCGATTTTCCCCATGAGCGACCCCATCTGCCCGGAATGAGTAGTACCGTTTCCGAATCATGAGGTCTGGTTGTCGCCAAGCGAGATCAGCAGGGTCCTCCAAGTTGTATTCCCCATAACCTTCTAATTTTCAATGTCTTAACGTTTGCTCGTATGGGGCGACGATTGTCCGGGTTGACAGAAGCGGATATCTGCAGCATCCCGACATCTCCAATTGGAATCCGATACCAAGTCCGTCAGGCAGCGCGGCCCATATCAAAAAAACAACGGGAGTTGGACGGACCGATAGCCGTTCAGGGCCGCCGATCGCTCCAACTCCCGCTGCGAGGAGATCGATACTGTATGGTCAACCAATCTACGCCGTAACGGTCTCAGGCACCTGGTATCGCTGGGCCAGCTCCGTGTAGTCGTCCACTTCCTGCTCCACCCAGTCGTCGTCTTCCCCCAGCTCCTCGGCCATGAGCTCGGCGACCTCGCGGGCAATGTCGATGCTGGCCTGTGCGTCCAGAAGCAGGCACCGCGTGCGGCGGGCGAGGACATCCTCGACCTTGCGGGCCATCTCGTGGCGGACGGCCCAGATCACCTGGGCGCCGCGAATGGGGAGACGCTCGTCCATCTTGTCTTCGAGCTCGGGCCGCTCCTCCATAATCTCCTGGATGGCCGGCGCGTCGGCGCCGTAGTGCTTGAGGTCGCCGAACTGCTCGGCGTTCTCGTGGGCGCCGTGCAGTTTCAGGTCGCCGGTGACGGAGGGGCGCTCTTGAAGCGTGCTGTGTTCGGCGGCCTCGTCGATGGTGTCCTCGGCCATCTGCCGGTAGGTGGTCCACTTGCCGCCGGAAATGGTCACCAGCCCGCTGTCGGAGACGGACAGCTGGTGCGTACGGGAAATCTCGGAGGTATCGCCGCTGCTTCCCGGGGGCGCTACCAGCGGCCGGATGCCGGCGAAGGTGCTGAGCACGTCGTCCGGTTTCAGGTCCTTGGCCAGGTACCGGTTCGAGTGCTCGATGAGGTAGGAGATTTCCTCCTCAGTCGGCATCGGTTCGTGGCTCACGTCGTCGATCGGCACGTCGGTGGTGCCCACCACCAGCCGGTCGTTCCAGGGAATGGCAAAGAGCACACGCCCGTCGTCGGTCTTCGGGATCATGATGGCGCTGTCGCCCGGCAGGTACGACCGGTCGAGCACGATGTGGGTGCCCTGACTGGGGCGGAGGGTAGGCTGGGCGTCGGCATCGTCCATCTCCCGGATCGTGTCCGTAAAGATGCCGGTGGCATTAATCACCGACTGCGCCCGGATCTCGTGCGTGGTGTCGGATTCCAGGTCCTGCGCGATGACGCCGTCGACCTGCCCGTTCGTCTTTGTGAGGTCGGTCACCTTCATGTAGTTGACCGTGACGCCGCCGTGCTCGGTGGCGGTCTGGGCCATATTGACCGCCAGGCGGCTGTCGTCGAACTGGCCGTCGAAGTACTGGATGCCGCCCCGCAGGCCGGTTTTCTCGATGGTGGGCAGCTGCTCGATCGTCTCCTTCCGGTTCAGGTGGCGCGACTTGCCGAAGTTCTGGCTGCCGGCGAGTGCGTCGTACACCTTCATGCCCGTCCAGTAGTAGGGGCCTTCCCACCACTTGTAGTTGGGCACCACGAAGGAGAGGTTGCGGACGAGGTGAGGGGCGTTGTCCTGCAGGCGTTCCCGCTCGTGGAGGGCCTCAAAGACGAGTCCCACCTGGAACTGCTCCAGATAGCGCACGCCGCCGTGGACCAGCTTCGTCGAGCGGCTCGACGTGGCCTTGGCAAAGTCGGTCATTTCCAACAGGAGCGTGTCGTAGCCGCGGGCGGCGGCCTCGACGGCACACCCAAGCCCCGTGGCGCCGCCGCCGATGACGACGACATCCCACGGGGTGTCGCGAGATTCAATGGCTTCAATGCCTTCGTTGCGATCCATAAGTCGTGAGTCGGTGACGAGAACAGCGGAGAACGTGTAGCGAGTCGGTGAGACGGGTCTGTGTATGCATTACGGGTGTACGAGGAGAGAACCCCTCGGTGCCGACACAGACGATCAATTTCGAAATTGTAGGAAGGGCTTCCAATTCTGGTGTGTGCGTCTGGGCGTATGTGCGTGGGAGGGAGTCTGCGTGGTTGTCGGAATGCCGATCAGTGAGGGCGGAGCCCATCGGGACGTTGCTTCCATTCCCACAGTAGGGAGGACATTGTGCTCACACACGCCTATGAGGTAATTGGTGCAGCGTCAACCGTCAATAGACAAGCTGCCCAGCTCCGCTCAGGCTCCCGGCGTACTCTGTCAGAGCAGGCGGCCTCCGCAACGGACAGGCAGTTCCGCAAAGCATAAGCACTCTCACGCAATACGAATCGGTTCTCGGTTAGCAGTGCAGAACAGTTCTGTCTCATTCTTCACGGATAAGAATCACCCTTGATACCAAATCCGGCTGAAAGGTTCGGAGATACAGAAGAAATAGAACGGTCGCAAGCATTTCGGCCTCACGCACATACCCACATACTCACACACTCCAACGAAGCTGCCGAACTGATTCGGCTGCGAAGTTGGTATGACGCAGTACTAAGGGGGAACGGTCGCAACAACCTTTCCTCGCTGGGGCAGGGGAGAAGATTCTTGCGGCCGCTCATAACAAAAAACGCGCCTCGGCCAAACGCAAAACGCGTTCAAAAATGGCGCTGGGGTCGCCACCGAACGTGACGACCCCAGGCCGACTGGGAAAGAGGGTCCGGGACTTCACAGACCGCGACCCAGTGTCATCCAACAAAGCCTCTGTTAGAAGTTGGCAGACAGCTCAACCAGTACACCGGCGAAACTATCTCCAGCCCCAGCTCTGGCAAGGGCAGTACCGGCGCCCTCAGACTGCTGGAAGCCTTCAACCTTGACCATGGCCTTGTCGTAAACTTCGTAGCCAAGGCCTCCCTGGATGCGAGAGAGACTGTTCTCGTCACCGGCACCGTCAGACTGATCCATCGCTCCGGAGAAACGTCCGGCAACGTGGAGGTTCTCAGTAACCGGATACATCGCTTCCAGGCCTCCGAACATGGCGGAGTAATCGTCACCGCCGTACGCGGCGAAGTCACTCTGGCTGGCGTAACCGGCCCACAGGTCAATCTTCGCGTCCGCCGGTGTTACCTGCGCGTCGATCTGGCCAATGAGGTCACTCGGCATGTTCGCGTGGGTGGCTGTGCTTCCGCCGCCGTTAATGTTCATAGCGTCCCGGTCACCGTTCGCGAAGATGAGGCCGGGTCCGTCGTTTTCGGGACCGTTCGGTGTGACGCCATCACCGGTCTTGATGCCGAGTCCCGCTCCCACCTTGAAGAGGTCGGAGCCCGTGTACCGCGCATTACCGATGATGTTGACACCCGAGTTACCGGTGTCAGTGTATTCTGCAATGAAGGCCCGATTAACGGTCAGGTCGAAGCCGAAGGTATCGTAGGATCCGATCAGCTTCACGCCCTGCCCGGCCGTAATCATGTCGGCCACGGAGTTGCTGATGAGGCTGTTGCCCTGCACGGCCGGTCCGTCGGAAAGACCGCGGAAGTTCACAAGGCCAGTAACGATCGTACCGGTCCGGAACGTAAGCTGGTCGTTAATGGCCAGGTTCAGGATCGCGTAGTCCACCTTCAATGAAAAGTCATTTGAACCGAAGTCGGACGGCTCCGTCTCAAGTGTGAAGAGCGCGTCCACGTTCTCGGAGAACTGCACGCTCGCATTCACACCTACCCGCACCTGGTCAAGTCCAGTTCGGCTGTCATCCTGGTTATCAAGGGAGACATACTGGCCAATCTGTGCGAAATTGGCGCTCATGTCAACCTTCGGCAGCTCACCGTCGTCCATCTGCGCCTGGGCGGGCACAGCGACGAACGCCATGAGCAGGAGGCTCATGACAGCGGCCGTCAGGCCTTTCAGTTGTTGGGTTGTAAGAGACTTCATCATAGGTCGTCTTGATTGTCAGAGTTAACGTGAAAAGGGTTTAGAGCGACAAATACGCGCGGAGTGCCAGGTGTCGTAGGGGTTGGTGGGCACCCGGGTATTACCCGCACGTGGCGGGAAGCCAGTGGGGCAAATTGCTCTAGACCAAAATAAAAACCAGTGTGCATAGTGCACACCAAATCCCCCAATAAAATTCCCCGAATTCCGACAGGGAATCCCGTAGAGGGAAGGCCTGCCGGAATTGGGGAATAGGGGTGCTCAGTCAACAGAGGAGGATTAGTTCTCCCACTCCTTGATGAGCTCGTTGTACGGCTTCGTGACCGGGTCCTCGTCGGGCCGCTCGGCCTTCGGAGCACCGTCCTGGTTGAGCCAGTGCTCACGCGACTTCTTCTCGTTGAGCTCCGGCGAGTACTGCTCCAGACGGAGCCGCTCCATGAGCGAGTTCTGGATCTGCGCCAGGTCGTTCATGGCCTGCTCAACCGACTTCTCACCGGTTACGGCCTGGGCCACCTGCTTCCACCACTGCTCGGCGAGGAGCGGGTAGTGGGGCACGTTGAGGCCCGTGTCCGTCCACTTGTTCTCGACGGGGGAGGTGTAGAAGGTAATCAGACCGCCGAGCTCACCCTCGTGCTCCTGCCAGTATGCGGAGTTCACCGTGGAGCTGCGCACAGGCGTCTTGCCCACGTTGAACTTGTTGAGGGACACGGTCTTGGAGGACGCAAACTGGGCCCACAGCCAGGCGGCGTGACGCGTGTCACCCGTCGTAATCTGGGGAATGGTCCAGCTCCCGGCGTCCTGGTATCCAATCTTCATGCCGTCGTCCCAGTACTTGCCGTGGGGCGTCGGCGCCATCCGCCAGAGGGGGTTGCCCTCGTCGTCCGTAACGGCGGACTCCTTCGACGTAAACGGCTCAGCGGAGAGGAAGGTGATGTACTGAAAGGCACGCTGCGCAATGTTGCCGCGCGAGGGCACCGGACCGGCTTCGGACCAGCGCATCGACGTGGCGTACGGCGGGGCGTAGTTCTTCATCCAGTCAATGTACTTCTGCGTGG
>CAYOWD010000167.1:0-9596 GCA_964407535.1 uncultured Salinivenus sp.
GCACCGTGCGGTGGCTCTCCAGCTTCATCATCGCCGGCACGATGCGGAGCATGTCGGACAGGTTGAGGAAGGGCACGTGGCCCAGCTCCTCGAAGCCGATTTCGAAGATTTCCTCGCTCTTTTCGAGGAAGCGCCGGTAGCCCTCCACGTCCGCCTCCGAGAAGCGCGCAATCTCGTCCTCCATGCGGTCCCGGTCGCCGGTGTAATCGAAGGCCGTCCCGTCGTCGAAGCGGATGCGGTAGAACGGATCGACCGGCACCAGCTCCACGTCGTCCGACCGCTCGCGGCCGCAAAGCTGCCAGAGCTCGTCGAACAGGAACGGGGCGGTGATGACGGTCGGGCCGGCATCGAACGTGAACCCGTCCTGCTCGAATACGCGGGCGCGTCCCCCCGGCTGCTCCAGTCGCTCGACGAGGGTAACGCGAAAGCCGCGGGCCCCGAGCCGGATGGCGGAGGCTAGCCCGCCCACGCCCGCCCCAATGACGACGGCGTGCGGGGCGTCGGGCTCTGTGGGGACGGGCTCGGTGCGGGTGTTGAGGGCGGCATCGTCGCGGTGGACGAGACGATTCATCCAGCTCATGAGAGGGGGCGGGGGCGGTGTGGGAAAGACAGATCGTCGCGTAAACGATCCGCGACGGGCGGGCGTTCGCCGCATTTCGCCACGGTCCGGTTACGAGTACGCGACATTCGACGGCAGCGGCGCTTCGCTGACGGCCCGACGGAACCGCTGTCCCCGGCATCATCAGGCGTCGGCCGCACGCGCTCGCTCAGATCGCCGTCAATGCGTTCGGCAATTCCGACGGCCCCTTCGTGCTCACCCGTGAGGGCGGTCACCCGCACCACATCGTCGGTCACGTCGACGCGCCATCGTTCAGCGGCTGCGTCTGGGGCGCCCTCGTCTTTCAGCACGAGGACGTCGTCGCGAATGTCGAGGATGGGATGCGGGGCGACGCGGGGGGCGTTGTTCGTCGCGGTAATAACATCCCAGCTCTCCGTCGTGGCGTCGTAGTAGGTGGGGGCGGCGGGCGGCTCGCCGTCGTAGCGCACGACGCGCCAGGCCCCAACCCACTCGGGGGATGCCGATGCGGACGAGTCGGAGGCGGCAGAGGCGGAGGACGGAGTCATACGGCAGTCAGCATTCTGAACCGGCGAGACGGACGGCGCTGTAGCTACCGATCCGTGAATACGTTCCCGTCGACGTTCTCCCGGATCGGTATGTCCGGAGGGACCGTTCCGGCAGTCGAGCGGGACGGAATTCCGTCCCTGCCGAACGGCCCGGAACGCAGTCCTCAGTCCCTACTCCCCGGGAACTCCGCGGGGTGGAGAAGGTATGATAAATCGACAGCACACTTGTTATAACATGATATCACAAACACCGACATGCTCTATGCCTCCTGGCCGTGGTACGTCGTCGGGCCGCTCATCGGGGGCTTCGTGCCGCTGCTGCTCGTGCTCACCGGAAAGGCCTTCGGCGTCTCGTCGAGCCTCAAGCACGTCTGTGCGGCCACCGTGCCGGGCGGGGCTGAGTATTTCCGATATGACTGGACGCGCAGCGGGGGATGGAACTTGCTGTTTGTGGCCGGCATCCTGCTCGGCGGCGTCGTGGCCGTGCAATTCCTGGGCGGGGGCGGACCGACCGGCATCTCGGCCGCGACGAAGGCCGACCTCCAGGCCCTGGGCCTGACGGACGTTTCCGGGCTTGTGCCGCCGTCGCTCTTTGGCTGGTCGAGCCTGACGACGCTTCCCGGCGTTGTTGTGCTCGTCCTCGGCGGTTTTTTGGTCGGCTTCGGGGCCCGATACGCGGGCGGCTGCACGTCCGGGCACGCCATCACCGGGGTCGCCACCCTGCAGGTGCCCTCGATGATTGCCGTCGTCGGCTTCTTTGTTGGCGGCCTCCTCACCACCCACGTGCTGCTTCCGCTGCTGCTGGGGTAGCCGTTCGACGCTGACTGTCATTCATCCATAGAGAATATGTCGACTACGACTTCCGCCCCCACCGACACGGCCCGCATGCGCCTTGCGGATGCCTTGATCTACCTCGGCATGGGCGTCCTGTTCGGCGTCCTCCTCATCAAGGGCGAGGTGGTGTCCTGGTTTCGGATCCAGGAGATGTTTCGGTTTCAGGCGATCCATATGTACGGCATTATCGGCAGCGCCGTCGGCATTGCCGGCGTCGGCATTGCCCTCTTGCGCCGCCTCGACGCCACGACGATCCGGGGCGCCCCGATTCGGATCTCGGACAAACCCATGAACCGGGGCACGAACCAGATGCTGGGCGGCATTGTCTTTGGGCTCGGCTGGGGCCTGCTCGGCGCGTGTCCGGGTCCGATCTACGCCCTGATCGGCGCCGGCATCACGCCCGTGGGGGTGGCCCTGCTCAGTGCTGTGCTCGGCGCCTGGACGTACGGGCACCTCAAGCCGCTCCTGCCGCACTAGAGTGACGGCGTGATTCGTGAGACGCGATGCGTGAGACGTGCGTGATCTGCCGTTCGTGACAGAAGCAGCCTCACGCTTCCCTCTTCACGATTCCCGCGGACGCTTCCGTCCTTACGGAGGGGCCTCCAGTTGCCGACCACTGTCCACGACCTTTTTCAAACCACTCCCCAATCCACCATGCTCTTCCGACAGATTTTCGACGAGACGCTCGCCCAGTACGCGTACCTGATCGGCTGCCAGCAGACGGGAGAGGCCCTCCTCGTGGATCCGGAGCGCGACATCGACCGGTACCTCGACCTTGCCGAGGCGGAAGGCGTCGACATTACGGCGGTGGCCGAGACCCACATCCACGCCGACTTTCTGTCCGGTGCCCGGGAGCTTGCGGAGCAGGCGGCCGTCACGCTCTACCTGTCGGACGAGGGCCCCGAGAACTGGAAATATGAGTGGGCCCAGCAGCCCAAGACTGATGGGCGCGACTACGATGTCACCTGGCTCTCCGACGGGGAGGCGTTCACGGTCGGCAACATCGAGATCCAGGCCCTCCACACTCCCGGCCACACGCCGGAGCACCTGTCGTTTCTGGTGACGGACCGGGGCGGCGGGGCCGACGAGCCGATGGGCCTCCTCAGCGGCGACTTTCTGTTTGTGGGCGACCTGGGCCGCCCGGATCTGCTGGAGTCGGCGGCGCAGGTGGAGGGGGCGATGGAGCCCGCCGCCCGGACCCTCTACGCGTCGGTCCAGTCCGTGCTCGACCTGCCGGCCCACCTGCAGGTGTGGCCCGGCCACGGGGCCGGTTCGGCGTGCGGCAAGGCGCTGGGGGCGGTGCCGCAGTCGACGCTCGGGTACGAAAAGAAGTTCAACCCAATGATTGACGCGGCGCGAGCGACCGAGGACGAATTCGTCGACGCGATCCTGGCCGATCAGTCGGAACCGCCGATGTACTTTGGGCGGATGAAGCGGGCCAACAAGACGGGGCCGCCCGTGCTCGGCGCGCTTCCCGCTCCCCGCGAGTTGACGGTGAGCGAACTGGGGGACGTGGCGAACGACGAGGAGGCCGTCATCGTGGACACGCGTCTCGACCGCTCGGCCTTCATGCGCCGCCACCTGCCCGGAAGCCTCTATGCCCCGATGAGCCAGGGTGTCAGCAAGGTGGTGGGGTCGCTGGTCGTCGACGAGACCACTCCGCTCTACCTCATCGCAGACGCGGAGGACGTAGACGACGCCGTGCGGGAGCTCGTGCGCATCGGATACGACAACGTGCAGGGCTTCGCCGAGATCCACACGTTGCAGCGCTACGTCCAGACCGACGGTTCCACGAACACGATCGAGGAGATCACCTTCGGCGATTTTGATGCGCTCCCAGAGGGCGACAATGTCGAGATTCTCGACGTGCGCTCCCGATTGGAGTACGAGCGCGGTCACGTCGAGGGCGCTTTGAATGCGTCCTATACGCGTCTTCCGGAGTACGAGGCCGATCTTCCGACCGATTCGACGCTGGTCGTCCACTGCGGAAGCGGCCTCCGCGCAGCGGTGGCGGCTGCGTTCCTGCAGCGGATTGGGCGAGACGTGGTGTACGTCAACGATCATTTTTCGAACTACGAGCCGACGTCGCCCTCGTCCGTCGCCGCGTAGTGGAGGAGGGGCTGTGCCCGCTGCCCGAATCGGAATGTCGGGATTACCACGTCCGACTGCCCCCTTCCGGTATAGAGGGGGGCAATACCCGTCGCAGTCAGGCATTTTTCCCATTCTACATCACAGAAAAAGGGTCTCGTAGTGCATCCCAGAGGCGCAGACTGGAATGAGTTGACCGGATTTGGTATTATACGAAGAGAACGGGACCTGAGGCCTGCTGAAGGAGGCGCTCCGACACCGGGCTCGGGGTGGATTCGGGGGCCATGACCGTCAGGTCGATGTCATTGTGATCGATGAAGTGGGGAATCTGATGGGCCGGGGCGCCGTATTCAATGTGCGTGGTGACCGGCACGTCGGCCGATGACGCCTCGTTGAGGACGGTTGTCAGTCGGCGCTCGGCCCGATACTCGGCCACGGAGGGGCGGCCCAGCGAGAGGCGATCCACGGGCGTGAGGGCCACGTACGGGGTCGTCTCAATCACGTGGAGGAGGGAAATCGAGGCATTGCCGGCGGATGCGAGATGGATTGCGCAGTTGAGGGCGGTTTGTGCGGGGGCCGAAAAGTCCGTCGGCACGAGGAGGCGCTCCAGAGCGGAGGGCGGGACGGACCGGGGGGATACGAGAACGGAGCAGGAAAGCGATCCGATGAAGGAGGAGAGCGTAGATGGGGAGAGAGCGCGCGCGGTGCGCCCTGCCGTGACAATCAGGTCGACGTTCCGATCGGCAATGTATTCCGGCACGGCGTCTTCCTGCCGGTCGGAGGGCGCAAACGATCCCACCCAGCCGGTCTGGACCGGGCGATCCACCAGGGAACGAACGGCATCGAGGGCCTCTCGAAGACGGGATGGCGAGGCCTCGCTGAGGCAGGCGACGTCCAGGGTGGCATCCATCATCGCTGCCACGTGGACCGCCTGCCGCAGAGCAGGGGAGGCGGATGAGGCCTCCGGCATCATGCAGAGGAGGTGCTCAAGTGGCAGCATGGCATGAATGCAATCCGACGAACCGGCGTGCATTGAGCCTCCGAATCGCGAACAAGGCCGGCGGCATTATCGAGCGATCGATCCGTGAATGTGCACGGAGAGGATGGTTACCGGCATGACGGCCGATTGGCCGTCGGCGGTCCCGTTCGCAAAGGCGTTTCAAACTCAGGAAGGCGCACCGTGTAAGAAAACCGTTGCCGTCGACTTCTTCGCGCCGCAACCCCCTGCTTGGATGTAGGACGAGCAGAACCGTTTGTGTAGGGCGCCCACCCACGTATTCCCCCTCTCGCCTTCCGATCGGCATCTCTTATGCTTGATCCCTCGCGCCGCGCGTTGCTATACGGCCTGCTTGGCACGCTGTCCCTGGCATTTTTCGGGCTCGACGTGTTTTTGCCCGCCGAGCTCACAATCGAGCTTCTTCAGGTGGCCGTCGTGCTCCTGACCCTGTTCATGGAAGGGAGGCGGTCGACGCTCATCTTCGGCGCCGTGACAACCCTGTTCGTGGGAGCAGGATACGGGATGCACGTGTTGCGGGGCGAGCCGGTAACGGTCGCGGCCAATCACGGCATTCTGCTGCTGGGACTGTGGATGGCGGTGGCGGTGGTCATTGGGTACAAACACGTGGTTCGTAGGCGACGCGAAAGCGAAGCACAGGCGCGCACGGTCCTCGACACCACGATTGAAGGGATTTTTACCGTCGACGCCGACGGCCTCATCGAGTCGTTCAACCCCGCCGCCGAGGAGATTTTCGGATACGACGCCGTGACCGTACTTGGAGACCCCGTCACGAAGCTGCTGGCCCCCTCCGATCGGGACATGGTCGAGAGCGCCCTGCGGAGCTACGCGGACACCGGACACGCGTCCCTGATTGGGAGCGAACAGGAGTTGACGGGGCGGCGTCGCGACGGCACCACCTTCCCGATGGAGCTTTCGCTCAGTGCGGTTCAAACGAGCGGGCGGCTGCTCGTGACCGGCATCGTGCGGGACATCACGGATCGCAAGCGCGACGAGCAGCGACTCCGCACGCAGTATCTGGCAGCCCACATCCTTACCGACTCGGATTCGTTGTCGTCGGCCGCTCCCCGCCTGCTCCAGACGGTCTGCGACCAACTGGACTGGCATCGCGGGGAGCTCTGGATGCCCACGGAGGATCGCTCGTGCCTGCACAGCGCCGAGGTTTGGCAGGATCCCTCCGACCCACAGCCCGATTTCGACCGGACCACGCGGCAGACGACCTTTGCGCCCGGAGAGGGGCTGCCCGGCATGGTGTGGGACGAACAACGTTCCCACTGGATGCCGGACGTTCAGGCGGACGACCTCTTTGTACGGCAGGAAGCGGCCCAGGGGGCAGGTCTTCGCACCGGCTTTGCGTTTCCGATCCGTCTGGGCGACACCGTCCTGGGGGTGATGGTCTTCTTCTCGCGCGACCGTCGGGAGCTGGATGAGGGCCTCCTGCAAATGTTTTCGGTCATGGGCAATCAAATCGGACAGTTTGTGGAGCGGCGCAGCACCGAAGAGACGCTCCAGAAAACCGCCGAGCGGCTCGCCCGCGCCCAGGAGGTGGCCGGCCTGGGCAGCTGGGAGTACGATCTTGAGCGCGATACCCTGGTGTGGTCGGAGCAGATGTACCGATTGTTCGGCGTCTCGCCGGACACCTTCACCCCGAGCTTCGACCGCGTCATGGAGTTTTTGACCGCGGAGGACCGTGAGCGCTTCGAGACGACCCTGGAGACGGTGCGGGCGGGCGACGCGTCCTCGGTGCGTCTGGAGCATCGCCTGCTGACGGACGACGGGCCGCCCCGCTGGATGCTCACGCAGGCCGAGGTGCGGGACGACGGCACGCGGCTGGTCGGGACGACCCTCGACGTGACCGAACTGGAAGAAACCAAAAAAGCCCTCCAGGAAAGCGAGGCCCGTGCCCAGGCGATTCTCGAAACGACCGTCGACGGCATTATCACCATCGACGCCGACGGACGCATTGAGTCCTTCAATCAGGCCGCCGAGGACATCTTCGGCTACGAGGCCGACGAAGTGATTGGGGAAAACGTCAAGATGCTGATGCCTCCCCCCTATCGCGAGGAGCACGACCAGTACCTGCGCAGCTACCACGAGACGGGCCGCCGGAAGATTATCGGCATCGGCCGCGAGGTCACCGGCAAGCGCAAGGACGGCTCCACCTTTCCGATGGACCTGGCCGTCAGTGAGGTGGAGCTCGGGGATCGCACCATCTTTACGGGCATCGTGCGGGACATCAGCGAGCGGCGGCGCCTGGAAAAGGAGATTCTGAATGTGAGCGAGCAGGAACGGCGTCGCATTGGGCAGGACCTACACGACGGGCTCGGTCAGATGCTTACGGGCATTGGCCTGTTGAGCCAGGACGTGGCCCGAGACCTGGAGGAGGAGGGACATGATCGCGCCGACGACATGGCCGAAATTACGGAGCACATCAAGGAGGCCGACCAGTACGCTCGCGACCTCTCGCACGGCCTCATTCCCGTGGACGTGGAGGCGAACGGACTGCCCGAGGCCCTGCGACGGCTGTCGACGAACGCCGAGCGGCTTTTCGACGTGAGCTGTGACTTTCAGGAGGTGGACCGGGCCCTCGTGCACGACAACACCGTCGCCACGCACCTCTACCGGATTGCCCAGGAAGCCGTAAACAACGCCGTGCGTCACGGCGAGGCCGACCACCTCACGATCCGGCTGGCCGCCGGCGACGAACAGATTCGCCTTCAGGTGCGGGACGACGGCAGCGGCTTCGACGACGACGAAATCGGGGAGGGCGGCATGGGCATTCACATCATGAACTACCGGGCCCGGATCATCGGCGGCACCCTTGACATGAATAGCACCCTCGGGGAGGGCACCGTCGTCACCTGTACCCTTCCCCGGACCGCCCACACGGTTGAGGACGGCGAGCCGGCGGAGGCGTCCTCCTGTCCGGGTTCATTAGGCCCCGCCGATACTGGTCCGTAATACCGAATCCGGTTGAAGGATTCGGGGATGGACGTGTGTAGGTAGCCTATGCCGACATGGTCGAGCAGACTGTACCGACAGCCGTCGCATACATTGTCCCGACTCATCGGAGCTCGTTCCGAATCGGGGGAAGGGAGGTACTTGACGCCCATCCGTTTGCGCTATACCGACAGTTCTGAAAGCTCGAACTTTACGGGCGGATCTGCTGGTTCGTCGTCGGGGAGGCCCCCACCCCGCATCCGGGGCGATCCCGACGCAACCGTGGGGACGCCGCGCCGGTATAAGGGCAGTCCGGGGCCGGCTCCCTTCAGGATCGATGCCGTCTCCGTCGTCTCCCCTTCCGCATAACCACACGCAGTCCCATGGCCGACCTCGTTCTCGTCGACGATCATCCCCTCATGCGCAAGGGACTGGTCCGCACCATCGAACATGAAGCCGACCTCCACGTGGTCGGGCAGATGGACAGTGCCGAGGAGGCGCTGGAGCAGATGGAGGACCTGGATCCGGACCTTGCGATCATAGACATCTCCCTGCCGGGCATGAGCGGCATGGAGCTCATCAAGCACCTCCAGTCGCGCATGGAGGACCTTCGGATCCTCGTCGTTTCGCGTCACGATGAGACCCTCTACGCGGAGCGCTGCATCCGGGCGGGGGCCAAAGGGTACCTCATGAAGCAGGAGGCGGGCGACGTGATCGTCAAGGCCATCCGCAAGGTGCTCGATGATCGGATCTTTGTGAGCGAGGAAATCAATGAGCGTCTGCTGCAGAGCATGGCCGAGGGCGGGCGTGAGCGTGTGATGCAGTCGCCCCTGGAGGTACTGAGCGACCGCGAGCTGGAGGTGTTTGAGCTCACCGGAAAGGGCTCATCCACCCGCGAAATTGCCGAGCGGCTGCACCTCTCCGTCAAGACCGTTGAGTCCTACCGCGCCCGCATCAAAGACAAGCTCAACCTCGACTCCGGCAACGAGCTCATGAAGCACGCCGTGCAGTGGGTCGAAAGCGAAAACGCTCCTTGAGGGTATGGGCATCTGTGCGTGTGGGCGTTTGTGCGTCGACGTGAAAACGGTGTGGATGAGTGGAGGCATAGATGTGGTGTTGGGTCCTATACAGCAGGACCTTGAGTCCGGACAGTGGAGGGAGGGGGCATCCGTTACGAGGAGACGGAGTCCGTCTCCGTACGGTCGTCGAACAATCAGCGATGTCGGGGATATCCGCCGCATAACTCAGCAAACATAACGGTCGCTCGATCTTCTCTTTCGAGGGACCGCCCGTCTCTCTGGACTGATCCTCGTCCGTGCCATGAGGACCTCTCTCGTCAGGGTTGTCGTCATCATCGGGCTCTGGGGACTCAGCGGCGGGCTGTGGGTGGGGGCGCAGCACGCGTCGCCGCCGCCCTCGCAGACGCAGTCCGCCGTTCGGGCCGACGCCGCTGTGCCCGTAGAGGTGCTGTCCAGCATCAATACGGACTCGCTGCGGGAGGCAGATCGGCAGCGGGACGACCGCATTGCGCCGTACCGGCGGGACACCCACATTGTGCCGTCGGACGCAGGCGTATGGGAACGCCTTCCGTCCG
>CAYOWD010000168.1:0-9549 GCA_964407535.1 uncultured Salinivenus sp.
ACACCGAGAGCCCCTCGTGGGCCTTGGCGATGTTGTTGATGAGCTCCATGATGAGCACCGTCTTGCCGACGCCGGCGCCGCCGAAGAGGCCGACCTTGCCCCCCTTCGGCACCGGCTGAATGAGGTCCATGACCTTAATGCCGGTTTCCAGCATCTCCTGGGAGCTGGCCAGGTGGTCAAACGACGGCGGGCTCTGGTGAATGGGGCGCTGCTCATCCACATCCGGCTCCGGAAGGCCGTCGATGGGTTCGCCGACCACGTTGAAGAGACGGCCGCGAATTTCTTCCCCGATGGGGACTGTAATCGGCTGGCCCGTGGCTACAATTTCCTGCTTTCGCTGAAGGCCGTCGGTCGAGTCCATCGCAATGGCCCGGACGCGGCGCTCCCCAAGGTGTTGTTGCACCTCAAGAATGAGGTCTTCCCCGCTTTCACGGTCCACCCGAAGGGCGTCGAGAATATCGGGGACGCCGTCTTCCGGAAACTCGGCGTCGACGACTGGGCCGACGACCTCTACGATCGTGCCCGTAACTTCTTTGGTTCCTACTTCCATGAGAACGTCGGTTGTTCGATGCGTTGGCGTTGCCGGAACGAGGGGCCGCGAACGAGCACGTCCTCGCGTGTACCGATCCGGGACGGCGAGGCGTCCCCGGTTCCATTCCGAGGGGACGCGCGGCCTTCGATTGCTCGAAGAAAGCGTTTACGCGCGGTCACGCAGATCGGTAGAGTCCGCGACACTGGAGGACCCATAACGTAAAACGCGGAGATTGGAAATGCGCACACGAGAGGTGAGGATTGGACAGTTCAACCGCAAAGACTCTGATAATTTTTCGTGGAGCAGATTGCGCTATGCCTGCGACGGGAGACTGCCGGACCGCTCAGCCGCTGTCTCCGGAACCGACGAGAGCAGCACACCGGTCCGTTGTGCACTGCTCCAAATCCAAAAATGAGCAGCGGTCGTTCTCTGGGGATTGGGGGAAGGGAGGTGAGTGCCTAAACACGAGTGGGCCACCATCCGACGACATCCACCCGGTGGGCGTACTGCGCCGCGGCCGGGGACGTCGACAGCGAAAAATCAAACCCGGTGTCGAGGGTGTTTACCTCAATCTCTGCTTCGACGTCGCAGAGGGCCCACGGGCGGTGGTGTACATCGGCCCGAAAGAGGCCGCCGGCAGCATTGCTGGCGTACAGACAGTATCGTTCCACGAGCCATTCCTCGAAGCTTCCCGAGGGCGGAACAGATGGATGCGACATGGGCCGATACCGAGCTTTGAACCGGGTCCTTGGGGCCCCGGGATGGGTGCGGCGGCTTGTGTATCGGAGCATCCCGTCGGGCGCAGTGCGATCAATGGTCATCGACGCCCAGTAGTACGGCAGATTGAACGCCGCCCGCGCCCCGGCAACCGCCACGGGGCTGGTCGCATCGAGGCTGTAGAACCATACCCCCGGCTTTTCGCCCGCCGCCGTCACGTACGTGCGCAGGTTGAGCTCGGGAAATTGAAACTGCTTTGGCAGCCAGGTGGCCCCGCGCGGCATCGTGTTGGCCATCTCGAAGGGCACCACCGTCAGCCACGCACGGTCGTCCCACGTGTCTACCTGAAGGCCCTCGGGCAGCGTCCGGGCAATCTGCTCCGGGGCCACGGGCCAGTGCACAAGCAGAAGATCGAGCCAGGTCATCGTCATGACCCACGGCCGGGACGGCAGGGGCCACGGGCGGTGGGCGGTTTCCTCAACCACCTCGGTCCAATTGACACGCATAGCCGGGCTCGCCAGTGAGAAGGACTCGGGAGGGCAGACGACGATTCACATATTCCCCCATGTGTATGCCGCGGGGACGAGGCGTGTTCGAGGGAAGCGACGACGCCCCGGGCGGACGATTTGTTTGCCGATCCGTATCCCCGGGTCCACTCCGAGGGGATGGGCGGCGGGGAGAGTTCGAGCACGCAGGCAGGTGTCGTGCTCCGCGGCTCGTCGGACTCAGAAGCGGGACGCGGCGACGATCCGGGGGATGCCGTCTGCCGTTCGCGCTCTCCTGCGCCCGGTCCACGTGCGGGCGGCTGCCCGCCGGCGCCACCGGCATCGTCGACGCCGCCCCCAACCCGAACGGCGCCGGGGCGCCGGGGCGTCGCTCAAGCCGGGCTTCTTCCTCTTCCGTCTCGGGACTGGATCCCATAGACGATTACAAGGTGGACTCAGCGGTGGGAATCGAGCCGCTTCCGAGCCGAACCGTCGTTCTCCCAGCCGCTGGTACGCACACTCATCTCGGCGTAATCGGGAGGGGACCGGTGCAAGTGTGTCGTCGTTATGGGAGGCTGTGCCCGTACAAACGGGGATGCGCCGATAGATGCGGGGGCTGACATAGACGTTGCACATAACTGGCATAGACTTTGCGCATAAAAATTCCCGGTTACATGCCGCTTGGTACCCGCAATCGTGCCGACGCTTGCCGTACACGGGATGGGTGTGACATGCATCGTACGGAATTGTCGTACTCCCTTCTTTCCTGTGCAAACCCGTTTTCGTATCGGACGTGACGCACATGGATTGCCGCCTCGCCCGAGTATGAAGCCCGAGGGGACATCGAGTCCCGTCAACGACGAAACCAGACAAACGGGCGGCGTTCCAGCTTTACAGGTTCGTGGAAATTTGTACGTCCCTGTACGAGTTGTTAGGATGCGTTGTCCCGTGCTGAGGGAAAGGGAAGACCGGCGTTTCGTATCGAACGGTTTCTGTGCAATGCCCCAAGGAGGAACCGACCATGCCAAACGCTCCGTTCGACGAAGAAGCTCTTTTTCAACTCGTGGATGAGGATCCGGACTTCCTGGAAAACCTCGTCGATACGTTTCTCGGCGATTGCACAACGTATGTCGAGTCGATTCGAACGGCTATTCACGAGGAGGATGCGGAGACGCTCGTACGAGAGGCCCACGGCCTGAAGGGGGCAGCCGCGAACATGCAGGCGGAATCGGCCCGCGCCGCGGCCCGTCGCCTCGAAAAAATCGGGCGGTCCGAAGAACTTGACCGAGCGCCCGACGCGCTACAGGACCTTGAAAACGAAATCGATCACCTCGTGCCGGCCCTCAAAGAACTGGTGGGCAATGCGTAGAAGGCCTTGCCCTGGATGGAGCACAGGGATGTCGCAATACGGAAAAACGCCCCCGTTTGCAGATGCCGGCCCTGAAGGAGTGCAGGAGGCCCAACAGGGGCGGACGGTACACATGTCCCTCTTCCAGTGCCTCCTTTGAGTACCGGCAGGGGGAAGGGCGTCCCCGATGTGGTCAACATGACCTCAGCGATGGTGCAGGGACGCGCCGATTCGCCCCTCGCTCGCTCACATTCCCGTGGTGTCGTTTCCGGCTGTTTTTTTTGCACCTCCCGCAGTCGGGATTACTCCGCCTCGTCGAAGTGATCGAAGCCGCCGGGCTGGAGCGGGACGTTGTCACCGTCGGCCCGCTGAATAAGCACCGGATGTTCCGGATCCTCAATCTCCTGGATCTCCCCGATGACGGTGTAGGATTGCGGATCAACGGCATCCAGGTCCTGCTCCGGCATCGTAAAGACGAGTTCGTAGTCTTCACCGCCCAGCAGGGCGTAAATGCTCACGTCTTCGCCGAAGTCGGTAGCCGTATTGCGCGTCTCCGGGTCGATGGGCAGGGCCGGTTCGTAGAGCTGGGCGCCGACCCCGCTGGCCTCACAGACGTGGTGCACCTCGGAGGCCAACCCGTCGGAAATGTCGATGAGGGAGGTGGGCTGGACGCCGGCCTTGGCCCAGTCCTGCACGGTCTTGAGTTGGGCAGGTGGCGGCGGATGACGTACGAGAAAGGATCCAGGTTGGGCTGGAAATCTTCCCCCTGCTCCTCCAGCTGCTTGCGGTTGCGCACCAGCACCTTGAGTCCGGCGTAGGAGGCCCCCAGGTCGCCGGTCACGCAGAGCTTGTCGCCCACCTTGGCGCCCTTCCGGTAGACCACATCGTCTTCGGCGGCTTCCCCGACGATCGATACGGAGAGCGACAGCGAGTGGGCACTCACCGTATCGCCGCCCACCACCGTCAGGTCGTAGGCGTCACACGCCTCTTTGACACCCTGGTAGATCGTTTCCACCATCTCCACGGTCACGTTCTGGGAAATGCCCAGGGTCACAGTGGCGTAGCGGGGCTCGGCGTTCATGGCCGCAATGTCGCTCACGTTGACCGACATTGCCTTGAAGCCCAGGTGCTCCATCGGCATAAAGGCCCGATCAAAGTGAATGCCTTCCGTCAGCGTGTCCGTCGTAAGGACGTGGGTCTCGCTCTCCCCCACCCGGTAGACGGCGGCGTCGTCCCCAATGCCGGACACGAGGTCGTCGTCGGACGGCTCACCGAGCGTGTCGCGCATGACGGCGACGAGGCCGAACTCGCCGATGTCGGAGATGTCGGTCTGCTGCGGGGCATTCGGGGCTTCCATGTGGGGAACGAAGGCTATTCGGGACAAAAGGACGAAACCGGTTCTCTGTACCCTGAAGCCGGGGGCATGTTTGCCGGAATCCACGGCCCCGCCGCGCCTTTGTCGGCTTTTTGCCTCTCGCATCCATCCGGTGGGCACTGCCCCCCCTTCGGACGGTATGAGCAAACGCGGAGGTCAAAGGCGACATCTTCCCATGCACACCTCCCCAGACGCACGCACGATCACCGGCACGACTGGTCGGCGAAGGGCACAACAGGAGCGGCCCCCTCTGCGAGGGCCTGCAGGGCGATTGCATATTGCTCTATGCCGCGCACAGGCGTGCGCTGGAGCATAGCGGTTCTTGCTTCCATGCATCCAACCCTTCGCTCATCCCGGGCAGAATGGGGAGGACCGAAGGCAAAGGTGCTTCCGACCTCTGATGAACGTTCTCACTGCGATTGCCCTACGAGGGCCTGGGCCGGGTGGATCTTCTCGGTCATGTGGGTTATTCTCTACACATATTCCGTTAGCGCCACGAACCAGTTGGATATTGGGAGGCGCCCCACACCATGAAGGTATCCGACGCGACATTCGTCGTCACCGACACGGAAACGACCGGCACGAAGGCCGAGACGAACCGCATCATCGAACTTGGGGCCGTGAAGGTGGAGGACGGGGCGGTGGTCGACCGGTTTCAGTCCCTCGTCAATCCGCAGCGGTCCATTCCGGGACGCATCACGAAGCTGACGGGCATCACCACCGGCATGGTGTTCGACGCCCCTACGATCGACGAGGTGCTGCCCGCGTACGTCGACTTTCTGGGCGACGGCCTCCTCACGGCGCACAACCTGTCGTTCGACAAGGGCTTCTTGGACGCCGAGCGGGAGCGGACGGGGGCCGAGCCGCTGCCGAATGAGACGCTGTGCACGGTGCGGCTGGCGCGGCGCCTACTGCCGGGCCTCGACTCGAAGGGGCTGAGCCGGCTCGTGCAATTCTACGACATCACCGTCGACGGGCGGCACCGGGCCCTGGGGGATGCGGAGGCCACGGCCCATGTGCTGACGCGCCTGCTCAGCCAACTCGCCTTCGAGCACGAGATCGATACCGTCGAGGAGCTGATTGCCTTCCAGCATCGGCGCTACCAGAAGGTGCGGGCGGTGCCCAACCATCTCCAAGACATTCGGGAGGAGCAGCTGCCCGAGGCGCCCGACGCCCCGGGCGTGTACGCGCTCAAAAACAGCACCGGGGCGTCCCTCTACATCGGCAAGGCCAAGCAGCTCGCCGATCGGCTCCGCAGCCACTTCACGGCCGTCGAGTCGAAGAGTGCGCGCAAGCGCAAAATGCTCCAGAAGGTGCGGACGGTGGACTGGGAGCAGACGGACACGGAGCTGGAGGCCATCCTCCGGGAGTCGCGTCTCATCAAGACCAAAAAGCCGCGCTACAACCGCGCTCAACGGCGCTACTACAGCCGCCCGTTCGTGCGACTCGACACCGCGCACGAGTACCCGACGCTGTCGTGGCGCCGCACCCTTTCCGACGACGACGCGGAGTACTACGGGCCCGTGCGCAACTCGGACCGGGCGGAGATGGTGGTGGACGTGGCCGGGCGCTTCTTCCGGCTCCGCGAGTGCGACGACGACCGCCTGCGCCTGGGGCAGCGGTGCCTCTACGCCGACATGGATCGGTGCACGGTGCCCTGTGAGACCGACGACGCGGACGTGTACGCCGACGAGGTGGAGCGGGTGCGGGCGTTCCTGACCGGGCAGGATCACTCCGTTCTCGACCAGCTCCGCGAGCGCATGCAACAGGCCTCCGAGCAGCTCGATTTTGAGAAGGCGGCCGCGTTTCGGGACACGATCGAGCAGCTCGAAAAAATTCTGGAGAAACAGCGCCTCATGGCGGCCCCGGTGCGGCAGCAACACGCGGCGCTTGTCCACCGCGAGGCCGACGCCGAGACGGCCGACGTACTCTTCGTCCGGGCCGGGCAGTTTGCGGAGTCCGTGGTCTGCGACGGTCCCCCCACGCCCGAGCAGCGGGAGCAGCTCCGCACGGCCTGCCGGCGCCACTTTACGCCCGAGGCGGAGCCACCGGCCGACTTTTCGAAGCGGACGGTCGACGAAATTCGGCTGCTCTCCCACTGGACCTATGCCCACCGCGACGACGTGACGGGGATCCGGTGGACGGGCGAGCGCAGTCCGGACGCCGTGGCGGCGGCGGTGGCAGACGCGATCAGCGAGCCGGTGCGAGCGTAGGGACGACTCGGGCCGGAGACGGAGCGTGCTACGGCCCGTGCACCTGGGTGTGATCCTTGAGCACGGTTTCCAGAAAGGCTTTCGGGGCGAGGTCGGACGAGACCCCCATTTTGTGCTCCAGGGCGCGCTGGGTGCGGGCGCCGAGGTCGCGGCGGTCCGTGCGGTCGAGCACGTCCAGCACGCGGCGGGCGGTGCGCACGTCGTCGTCGCTCAGGCGCTCCACCTCCGGGAAGCACGGGGGGGAGTCGGGGTCAACGTCGGCGTAGGTGAGGTCGCGGGCGGTGGTTGGTTCGTCGACCTTGACGACCGTCGTGCCGGCGGCCAGATCGCCGAGCCGCTGGCCGGTGCCCGTGATGAAGAGGGTGAGCAACGCACCGGCGCCGCTGGTGAAGTGAAAGTCGATGGGGCGCAGCAGCCAGCGTACGACGTAGTTGCCCACCGAGGCGGCAGTGCCGTCCTGCCGGACGACCCTGATGTTCATGTAGCGCTTGCCGATGCTCTGGCCGTCCAGGAAAACCTCGCACGCCAGGAAGTACAGGGACAGGGGCAGCATGAGTAGCACTGTGGTGGCCAGGTCCTTTGTGACGGCGGCGTAGTTGAACACGACGATGCCGTACGCCCCCAACACCAACAGGTCGACCAGGGTGGCGGCAATGCGATCCCCGATCCCGGCCAGCGGGAGGTCGAGGGACACGTTCTGAGCGGTGTCGACTTCGAGGCGATCCATGGGAGAGCGTCCGACTGAATGATGAGCACTGCCAGGCGGCCGTTCGGGGCGTCCGGGGGCTGCAACGACCGCGCCTACACGGATACACGTTCAAGCGCGGTGCGTTGAGTCTATGAGACCTGCAGATTTATAGGGGGCGGCTCCAACGGCTCACCGAGTCCGGGACGATGCCTCCGTCGGGTTCCCCCCCTCTTTGGAGAGAATCAACATCTGTCAGGTCTACCGACGACACATGATGCGGGACGCGTGCGCCTACCGGTTCATGCGTACGGATCGGTCGGGGCTCCTCCCGCATTATTTTAATCACATCGGCAGGGAACGTGTACCAGGATGCGGGGAAGGCAGAGGGAGCACTGATCCTGCCGGTCCGCGCGTCCGGGCGCCCTCCGGACCGGCGCGCCGTCCTCGCCCCGTTCGGGCGGCCTCAGATCGTCCGGTCGCTATTCGGCTGCACAGCAGGGCTACACAGTACGATGCGTGAGGTCGCGTTTATCCGAGAGAATGTGGAGAAGTGGGAGCGGTTCGAGGCGCTTCTGCGCGAGGGCGAGGCGGATGCGAACGAGCTGGCGGACCTGTACGTGGCCCTCACGGACGACCTCGCCTACGCCCGCACGCACTTTCCGGACGGGGAGGCGGCGGCGTACCTCAATGATCTGACGACCGAGGTGCACCGGACGGTCTACCGGGAGCGTCGGGCGGATCGGGGGCGCCTCTGGCGCTTCTTTGCGAACGAGGTGCCGCGGGCCGTGGGGCAGGCGCAGACGGAGCTCCTGGCGGCCCTGCTCGTGTTTGGCATTGCCATCGGCATCGGAACCCTCTCGGCGACGTACGACCCCGGATTTACGCGGGTCATCCTGGGCGATGCCTACGTCAACATGACGCTGGACAACATCGAGAAGGGCGACCCGATGGCCGTGTACAAGGAGATGCAGGCGCTCGACATGTTCTTGGGGATCGCGCTCAACAACGTATGGGTAGCCATCCGCACGTTCGCGATGGGACTCCTTCTGTCCGTGGGCAGCGGCTACATGCTGCTGCAGAACGGGATTATGATCGGGGCCTTCCACACGCTGTTTGCGCAGCACCAGCTGCTGGGGGCGTCGCTGCTGGTGGTGTACATACACGGGACGCTCGAACTGTCGGCCATCGTGGTGGCGGGGGCGGCAGGCTTCGTCCTGGGCAACGGCCTGCTGTTTCCGGGCACGCTGCCGCGCGGCACGGCCTTTCGGCGAGCGGCGCGGCAGGGGAGCACGATGGTCGTCGGGCTGGTGCCGATTTTTCTCGCCGCGGCGTTCCTGGAAGGATTCGTCACACGCTATACGAACATGCCGGCCGTCCTCTCGCTCCTCATCATTGGAAGCTCCCTCGCCGTCGTGGGCTGGTACTTCGGCGTGCGGCCCCGGCGGATGGCCCCGGACGAATAATCCGTGCGCCGACGGCCCCGATCAGGAGCGAGGAGATCCCAGATCTCCAGCGAGGGAGGAAGTGTGCCGAAGGCCTTCGGCATGCGCCCGCCGGGCCGACGTGGCGGAGCTGTTGGAGACGCTTGAAGCTTTAGGGCCCGTGACGGGGACGGGACGTACGCGACGTAATCCGTTGTGGGACATAGCAATCAAACCTGCCGTCTAATACCAAATCCGCTTATAAAGTTCGGGATTGCAGGCGTGTCGGTAACGGAGCTTGCGGCGTTGGTATTAGTGAAGCGTGCCGTAGAGCAGATGGCCGGGCACGTTCGGGTCGTTGGAGAGGTAGAATTCCTTTGTGGCCTTCACAATGTCCTCCTCCGAAAGGGTGCCGTCGCCGGAGCGATCCAGTTCCGCGAAGGCTTTGCTGCTGCCCTGAGCGTTCCAGGCGTCGAGCCATTCGGCGTACTCCTCTTCCGTAATTTTGCCGTTTCCGGAGGCGTTGATAGTGCGGAAGGTGACCTTGGCCGAACGCTCCAGACTGTTCAGCATCTGCTGCTTTTTTTCGTCACTTCCCTCTTCAACGGCAGTACAGATGGCATCCCAGAAGTCTTCCCACTCCTCGCGGCTGACTTGATCGTCGTCGTTGGCGTCGGCGGCGGCGCAGAGCTGGCGCCACCACTGCTGCATCTGCTCGCGCAGCCGCTCGTGGTCCTCGTCCGACAGCCCGCGCGCCTCAGCGAGGTCGT
>CAYOWD010000169.1:0-1730 GCA_964407535.1 uncultured Salinivenus sp.
TAGGACGCCGGCCTCTCACGCCGGTAGCACGGGTTCAAATCCCGTACGCGGTACTTATTCTGCCTTTTTAAGAGGCGTCGGCCTTCCCTCCTTCCTCCCCCCGGGCCGACGCCTCTTTTTTATGGTCGGCGGGAGCGCTGCGGGAGGTCGCACAGACGCCGGGGCGCGCACGGAATCGTTCGGGCCCCAATAAAAAAGCGGCGCTCCCGAATGGCATCGGGGGCGCCGCAGACGTGTCGCATGCCACAAGCGCTTACTCGTCTTCCTCGTCGAGGTCCGGTTCGCCGTTGGGCTGAATGGACTTCAGCCCCTCCAGATTGCCCGGATTCAGAACGTTGTCCACGAGGCCATACTCCTCTGCCTCCTCCGCGCTCATCCAGTAGTTGCGGTCGGCATCGTCTTCGATCTGCTCCATGTCCTTCTCCGTGTGCAGGGCCAGGATTTCGTAGAGCCGCTGCTTGAGCCACATGATCTCCTGGGCCTGGATCTCGATGTCGGAGGCCTGTCCCTCAGCCCCGCCCATCGGCTGGTGAATCATGACGCGGGAGTTGGGCAGGCACGCGCGGCGGCCGTCCTCGCCGGCCGCGAGCAGGACCGATCCCATGGAGGCGGCCAGGCCGACACAGATCGTTGCCACCGGGGCGTTAACGTACTGCATCGTGTCGTACACGCCGAGACCGCTGTAGATGACCCCGCCCGGCGAGTTGATGTACAGATTGATCTCCTGCTCCGAGGATTCGCTCTCCAGGTACAGAAGCTGCGCCACCGTCAGGTTCGCGATCTGATCGTTGATCGGCGTGCCGATGAAGACGATGCGCTCCTTGAGCAGGCGACTGAAAATGTCGTACGCACGCTCGCCCCGCGTCGTCTGCTCCACGACCATCGGAACGAGGCCCGACATCGGCTGCTCGTCCATGTCCCCCTCGTAGATGCTCCGGGGAATGGAGGTCAGGCTTCGGCTAAAGTTGATGAAGTCGTCGACGTCGGCCATAGCGACTCGGAAATCGATGGGGAATACAAAAAGACGTTGAAGGGCTCCCACCTCTGAAACGGGGAAATCGTTCCTTCACGGGCTCCCCTTCTGTGCAACAAGGGCGGGGAAGCGTGCCCCCGCCGGTCGTTACTGCACCATTCCCTGCTGTTGCTGCTGTGGGGGATGCTGGTGCTGCATTTCTTCCTCAAACTCCTCGCGACTCTTCGGCTGCACGTCGAAGCGCTCGATGAGCAGATCGTACACCTTGTCGCTCAGAATCTGTTGCTTGACCCGATCCATCATCTGCGGCATCTGGCGGTAGAACTGCTCAATCTGCTGCGCGTCCACCTGCTCGTCGCCCTGGGCCTGCTCGCTGAAGAACTCCTGCAGGTCCTCGTCGCTGACCTCCAGGCCTTCCTCCTCGATAATCTTGTCGCGAATGAGCATCCAGCGGCCCTGTTTCTCCGCGTCCCGACGATTGCGGTTGCGGAAGTGCTCTTCGTCGAAGTCGTCCGGCAGCTCGCCGTCGTTTTCCTCCTCCACCTGCTTGACGAAGGAATCGAGGTACGTTTCGATGACGGACTCCGGCACCGGGACGGGGTGTAGCTCCAGCATCTTGTCGATGATCTCGCCCTGCACCATCTCGCGGGCCTGGTCGTCGATCGAGTCCTGCAACTGCCGCCGGATTTCCTCCCGGAACGCCTCCGGATCTTCAAACTGCTGCTCCGTCACGCGCCGCACAAATGCCTCATCGAAC
>CAYOWD010000169.1:1740-9512 GCA_964407535.1 uncultured Salinivenus sp.
CGAACGGCGGGAGGTCGCGCTCCTTCACGTCGTTGACGGTGACCTCGTAGAGCTTCGTTTCGTTCTCGCCCTGCTGCCCCTGGGCGCCGTGGCCGTGATCGTGCGCCGGCTCTTCGGGCAACTGCACACGGAAGGTATCGCCTGCCTTTTTGCCCTTTAGGGCATCCCGGAGTTCTTCTTTCAGGCGATCGTCATCGAGGAAAAAGGACAGGTCCTCATCCTTGTCGCCAATAATTGGGGTGTCCGTCTGGGGATCGATGCGCTGGAGGTCGATGTTGACGAAATCCTCCTCGCCGGCCGGCTCGTCTTCCGTCGGCAGGAGGTCGGCCTCCTTCGTCCGAAGCCGCTGCACCTCCTCCTCCACGTCCTCCTCGGTCACCTCGTGCTCCAGCATCGAGATCTGCTCGGACGACACGTCCTGCAGCTCCACCTCTGGCCGCACGCCGAACCGAATGACTGCCCGGAGATCCTCGTCGAACTCGTAGTCGAGTTCGGTAATCGTGGGCTGGCCGAGCGGCTCAATATCGTCCCGCGACTCGACCTCCTCTTCGAAGGCCTCCTGTACAAATTCCTGGGCCACTTTGTACCCAATCGTTTCGCCGTGCATCTTCTTCACCATGCCTAGCGGCACCTTGCCCTGGCGAAAGCCTTCTACGTCGATGTGCTTCCGCTGCTCTTTCAGGGCCTCATTGAGTTTGGGTTCGAGGTCCTCGGCAGTGGCCTTGAGTTCAAATTCGTACTCGACCGGTGAGGCTTTTGAGACTGTCGTGTCCATAGAGGAAAGAAATTGGAGCGAACAACACAGACCAGAAATACCATTAGAGATTCCCCTGCGCAACGCCGGCAGGCGGGTTTCAGATCGACCCTATTCAAATGCACGAAGCGGCCAGAAGATCAGTGCCGTTCGGGCCAATTCGGAATTCCGGACACGTTTGGCCACTAATCCCGCGTGAAAACACGTTCGGACGAAGCAGCATCTCCGAGCAGTCCCGTCCGCTCGCCCCACATGGGAATATACAAACCAGCCTCCTCCCCGGACACCGGAAAAACTGGACTACAGCCCGATTACCCCGATCAGCGTGCCCAACACAGCAGTGACCAGAGAAAGGCCGATAATCATCCATCGAAGCATCCGCTTCTCAGCTTCGCCGATACGCTGACTGAGTCGCTCTTCCGACAGCTCATCGCGTTGCTTGGCGCGAGCCTCGATGGACTCCATTTTCTCTGCAACCTGGTCGATCCGCCCGTTGAGCTTCTCCTCAACCTGATCAATCTGCCCCGCAACCTGGTCAATCCGCCCACTGAGATTCTCCTCAACCTGATCAATCCGACCTGCAACCTGGTCAATCCGTCCACTGAGATTCTCCTCAACCTGATCAATCCGACCTGCAACCTGGTCGATCCGTCCACTGAGCGTCTCCTCAACCTGATCAACCCGACCCGCAACCTGGTCAATCCGTCCACTGAGATTCTCCTCAACCTGATCAATCCGCCCGTTGAGCTTCTCCTCAACCTGATCGATCCGACCCGCAACCTGGTCGATCCCTCCACTGAGATTCTCCTCAACCTGATCGACCCGACCCGCAACCTGGTCAATCCGTCCACTGAGATTCTCCTCAACCTGATCGATCCGACCCGCAACCTGGTCGATCCCTCCACTGAGATTCTCCTCAACCTGATCAATCCGACCTGCAACCTGGTCGATCCCTCCACTGAGCGTCTCCTCAACCTGATCAATCCGCCCGTTGAGTTTCTCCTCAACCTGATCAATCCGACCCGCAACCTGGTCGATCCGTCCACCGAGCTTTTCCTCGACCTGATCGATCCGTTCTCCCAGTCGATCTTCCAGGCCGTCCAGGTCTTCCTTCGTCGCACTCGCTACATCGAGGTCGGCAAGCGTCTCTGTGATGCGCTCGGCCTGCTCCGGCGTAAAGACATCATCCTCCTGGAGCTGCTTGAATGCCCGGTGCGTATCGAGGGGCATGAGAGCGCTACGTGTGCGTGAGGAAGGCAGAACAGGGCATTTGCCGTAATCGTACGACGTGTCAAACACGAGGTTCGTCGTCCCGGGCGGTCGATTGCATCGCGGTGCATGCGTCGACATAGACAGGGACGTGTCTCCGTTCCAAGATGGGTCCGCCGGACCGATCCATGGAGACGGGCTACACGCTGGTCTCGACCGGAAAGCGCACGCAGCGGCAGTCTGTTCTATCCGATTTTCACGAGCAGGACAGTCGCGTCGAACGGGGAATCCCGAACGGGAACCACGAATGATTAGGGAAAATACGGCGCACGAGAAAGACGGACGAACCATCTCAGTGAAAAGAAGCTACACGACTACAGTACGTCGTGAACACCTGTCGTGCAAAGCGGTCTCAATAGCGGCTTCCGCCTTTTCTCTCAGCCTTCTTCTTCCACTATGCCCACCGAGCCTGCGCCGCCCACGAACGCTCCGCCGACGCCCTTTCCCACCGACGATCCGGTGCTAGGCCTTATTGGCGACACGCCGATGATTGACTACCCAGGGACGAAGCACGGTCAGGTGCGATGCAAGATGGAGTCGGAGAACCCGACGCGGTCGATGAAGGACCGCATTGCGATGGGCATTCTGACGGAGACCCTGGCGGAGGGCGACTACGACACCGTCGTGGAGGCCAGCTCCGGCAACACGGCGGGGGCCGTGGCCCTGGTGGCCAACCGACTCGGGGTACAATGCAAGCTCACCTGCCCAGAATCGACGAGCCCCTCGAAGATCGGATACATGCGCGCCTACGGTGCCGAGGTACATACGTGTCCGGACGTTGATGCCGACCATCCGGAGCACTATCGCGCCGCCGCCAAACAGATTGCCGAGGCGGAAGACGGGGCCTTTCTGATCAACCAGTATTACAACCAAAAGAACCCCACGGTCCACTACCGCTGGACGGGCCGCGAAATTTGGGCCCAGGCCGGATCGGAGATGACTCATCTCGTATCGGCCATGGGAACGGGCGGGCTCCTCAGCGGATCGGGGCGACGAATCAAAGAGGAGGCCGAGGCAGCAGGACGGGACGTAACGGTCGTGGGGGTCGACGCCGAGCACTCCAACATTTCCACCGCCTTCTACGACAAGGAGCCGATTTCGTACGACACTGAGGTCGAAGGCCTCGGAAAAGGACTCGAACTGCCCACCATGTGGTTCGACTACATCGATGAGATGCGCAGCGTCCCCGACGCGGAAGCGTTCCGTCAGGCTCGCGAATCGGCGCAGCAACACGGACTGCTGATTGGGCCGAGTGCCGGGGCTGCCTTGTCGGTCGCCCTCAACATCCAAAACGAGCATCCCGACGCTCAGGTCGTTACCATCGTCTGCGACGGCGGCGAACAGTACTTCGATACGCTCTTCGGGACGTAGGCTCCTCGGTCGAACGCGCTCCGTCCTGCAGGAGGATATCTGCCCACATCCCGACAGTCGTCGAGGACATTGCTCCTGAGCCTACATCCCCCAACGGAGCTACCGAACTGGTCTGTGGAGTTGGGATCAGGCGTCTGTGCACCGCTCGTCCTTCCCAAATGTGGGGACCGTCATCCCTTGAGATGACCCAAAAACCCCATTCTACCGTTACAGATATTGGCCGTTTGGTCTTCCCCAAAACAGGATTGATCGTCCTTATGACGATGGCTTCGAAGCCCCTATCCGGGTATTCCTTATACGCTGTCCAGTGTCGTGAAGCGGCGGGGCCTCAGGGTTCGCCGGATGCCCGGAAGCGGGCGTCCCTCTTTACCTTTCGATCGGAGCTGATCGGCGCGGAAGGAATTGGGCTGAAAAGTGCCAATCAGGCATTTCATTGACTACCGCGTTGCAAGTGATAACGGCAGCAACTTTAAGCAGCAAATTGCGTCGACTCACTTCCTCTGTCGTCCCGGTCCCAGGCAGGGCGACATCTCCGTCCTCTACATCGATGCCCGGTAGGAGTGGGTGCAGAACCTACGCAATGATACCAATTCCGCGGCCGCACGAGTACGCCGCCGAACTAGTTCGGCAGCTCCGTCGGGGTTTGTGAGTGCAATGTCCCGATGGCATCCCGACAGCTGTCGGAATTGCCTTTGTCTGGGTATGTGAGCGACGCACTTGTGCGTTGACGCGCTGGCGCGTCTGGCCCATATGCTTGCCCCGATGCCGACACGCAGATGGTCGGAGTTGGAGGGCAGACGGTCCGCGGGGGCTTTGCGGAGAGAAAGGAAGCCCTTATCCGAAAAGCGGAGCGGCTCACGTACGAGTCGTACGTCTAGCCCGGGCATAATCGTCGCTGCCGGTGGCAAAGCCCCGCGCCTTCTGGACCGAACCTACACCAACGCGAAGCGGAGCCCGCGAGGCGACGCCGGCCAGGCTGCCTTCGTCTACTCCTCCGGCTCTACCGCACCCGAATTCGCTCCCCGGGTCGCAGGTTCGTAGACCGGAAGTCGTTGAGGTCTCGGATCTGTTGGACCGAGGAACGATACTGGCGGGCGATGTCCCAGAGCGTGTCGCCGGCCTTTACCGTGTGGTAGACGGCCCCCGTCTCCTCGCCATTCGCCTCCTCGGACGCCAGTCGCTCCGCCGTCACCGCGCGTCCACCCATCGTCAGCCGGTTGATCACCTCCTGAATGCCCTCGACCTGACGGACCACCCGCTCGGCCATCGCATACTGATCCGCCGTATTCACATCCCCGCGCAGGATGAGACGACCGTTGATGACCGTCAGGCGAAAGGGAAAAACACGAAGGGCGGACGTTTTAACAAGCGTGCGCTTCGCCTTTGTCTCAAGGCCTGCATCTTCGATCTTCTCGGCAACCGACCGGTCGTCGGCTTGCGTCTCAATATCGGTCGGCGCCTCCGGATTCGGGGCCGGCTCCGCCTCCACGCTTTCGGACGGGGGCGCAGTGTCGGACACCGCTTCCGCCCCCTCCTCCGACGCGGAGTTCGACGCACACCCCAAGAGGAGGATGCCGGCAAGCAGGAAGCTGCACGTCCAAAGGCAGCGCCCGGGAGGCCCGAAAGACAGTCGAGACAAACGCATCACGGACCTATGCTTCTACCGCGACATCGTCGGATTCGGACTGCGGCGCATCGACAGTTCCCTGCTCCGTAAGCCACCGTTCGGCATCGATCGCCGCCTTGCATCCCGTGCCCGCGGCCGTAACGGCCTGACGGTATTCATCGTCCTGGGCGTCCCCGGACGCAAAGACCCCCGGTACGTTGGTGTACGTTGAATCGGGCTCGGTGAGGATGTATCCATTCTCATCCATCTCCAGCCATCCCTTAAACGGCTCCGTGTTGGGGGTGTGACCGATGGCCAGGAAGAAGCCGGTGACATCGTCCATAATCGACGTCTCCCCCGTCTCGTTATTGACGACCTCCAGGCCCTCCACCTCTTGATCCCCGAGCACGTCAATGACCTCGGTATTCCAGACGAACTCGATCTTGTCGTTCTCGAAGGCGCGTTCCTGCATGATTTTCGAGGCCCGCAGCTCGTCGCGGCGGTGGAGCACGTAGACCTTCTCGGCAAACTTCGTGAGGAAGGTCGACTCCTCCATGGCGCTGTCGCCGCCGCCCACAACGGCCACCGTCTCGCCTCGGAAGAACGACCCGTCGCAGGTCGCGCAGGCCGTCACGCCTTTCCCAATGAGGCGCTGCTCATTTTCGAGGCCGAGGTACCGGGCCGAGGCCCCCGTCGAGACAATCACCGTCTGGGCGTAGATCGGGGTCTCCCCGTCCACGAGCAGGCGGTACGGACGCTCCCGGAAGTCCACGTCCGTAATGGTGCCGTACCGGGATTCGGCCCCAAAGCGTTCGGCCTGCTCCTGGAACCGCTCCATCATCTCCGGGCCGAGAATGCCTTCCGGAAATCCGGGATAGTTCTCAACATCCGTCGTCGTGGTCAGCTGCCCACCGGGTTCCGGGCCCATGTAGATGATCGGGGCCAGATCGGCACGCGCCGTATACAGTGCAGCCGTCCACCCGGCCGGCCCGGTGCCGACAATGACGACATCGTGGGTCTCCGCCTCCGAAAAGTCGACGTCGTCGAAGGCCGAAAGGTCCGGATGCTGTCCGTTGGATGACGTTCCGTTTTCACGCATGGGCAAGTAGGTTCGAGTTTCGGTGTTCGAGTTGCGAATGGAGTGGCTGAATGCCGAATGAATACTGCATTTCCGTTCATTCGACACTCGCCACTCGCCATTCGAAACTGGCTAGGCAGGCTGTCCGGAGACGGCTTCGAGCTTCTCCTTGATGGCCTTCTTTCCACCGGCACCGACAAGCTTGTCCTGCACCTCGCCGTCCTTGAAGAACAGGAGGGTCGGAATCGAACGGACGCCGTACTGTTGGGCCGTCTGCGGATTTTCGTCGACGTCAACCTTGCCCACCTTGGCACGGCCCTCAAAATCGTCAGCCAGGTCCTCTACGATGGGCGCAATTTGACGGCAGGGGCCGCACCACTCCGCCCAGAAGTCCACGAGCGCGGGCTCCCCGGACTCAAGAATCTCGTCCTCAAAATTATCGTCGGTCAGTGTGATTACGTTTTCACTGTCAGCCATAACGGCGTGTGAGGTTTGTATGGATAAACGGCATGTGCAGGCGTCCTGAGATCGTACCACCGCATTCCGCATGCGGTTTCCTTTTCCGTCCGACTGCATACATGCATTCGATGAATTGGCGACCCGCCCGCCCGGATGGGCATGTCCCGCCCGGCCCCGCCGACGGATGGTCTTGTGTGCTAATCGGGAATGATCGTTACAAAAACCCCTCCAAACCCCCGCTACGTTACATTAATGTATCAAAATCGGCGCCAGATCGCTTCATTCCGTCATGGGACTGGATCGTCCGGCGCGGGGACAGGTCCGATTCATGGCGACAATTCCGGCGTTCCCGTCATTCCGATACGCGCACAACGCTGTACGAATCGTTTCTCGTGGGCCGTGCCCCACAGATTCGTGGTCCCAGGTTCGTTCAAGCCCATTGTACGTTCTCCCGGATCGGGAGCCACGCAGGGGCGACCCGCCGCAATCGGGGTGCCGGTCCTACACGTTGCTCCGGCCCAGGCGGGGAGGCGGCCGAGAACCTTCCGTCGGTTCCCGACGCCGGGGCCTCCGCGCAGCCCCTGTTGGACTACGCCACGGCGTCGGGGATGGCCGTCGTGTACGGCGCGGCGAGCGTCGCCCGGTCGGTGTCGAGCACCGTCGTGCCCCCGACCGTCACGCGAATGCCATCGTCCGTGACTGTGCCGAGGGGGTATCCCTGCACGCCGTCGTGCTCCGCCAGCGTGGCCTCCAGTTCGTCCACGTCGTCCGGCTGCACGGAGAGGACCACGCGCGACTGCGCCTCGCCGAAGAGCACGGCGTCGAGGCGGGCGTCGGTGGCCGGCAGTTCAGCCTCCAGCCCGAGGCTTTCGGAATGGAGGGCAGACTCGGCGAGGCTCACCGCCAGGCCGCCGTCCGACACGTCGTGGGCATGCTGCACGATGCCGTTCTTGATGAGGGCCTGCGTGGCGTGTTGCACGGCCACCTCTTCGTCGAGGTCGAGGTGCGGGGCGTCGCCCATGGTGCGGTCGTGGACGAATGACAGATACTCGCTGCCGTCGATGCCGTCGGGATGGATCCACCCGCTCGGGCTCAGCAGGTAGAGCACGTCGCCTTCCTGCTTGAGATCGGCGGTCGTGGGCTGCGTCTCCAGGTCGTCGACCACGCCGAGCATGCCGATGGTGGGGGTGGGAAAGATGGCGCCCTCGGGGTGCTCGTTGTAGAGCGACACGTTG
>CAYOWD010000170.1:0-9477 GCA_964407535.1 uncultured Salinivenus sp.
TAGCTAGAAGAAGCCTCTCTTTCCCGACGAATCAGCATCATCTTCCGAATACGGATCCCAATTGGAGATGTCGGGGTGCCGCGGACATCTTCTTCTGTCAACCCGAACAAACATCCCCCCCGAACGGAGAAGTTAAAACTTGAAAAGTGGGGGATTATGTAGAATATAATTTGGAGAGTCCTGCTGATCTCGGTTGGTGATCACCAGACATCATAATTCGGAAATGGTATATAATTCAAGAATGGTATAAAGAGGACTCCCGAGGAAACTCTCCAGTCACTTTGGGAACAGTCCGACCGCCCCATCGGCTGGATGGGCGATGCTCGAACAACGTCTACTTCGGATTTGGGCCGGTTACACGCGGCATGAGGGGCGCAACGAAGCGATTGCCGCAGATGGGGGAGCTCTTCAAGCAGTTGAACCGGAGGGGGGAGGTTTCCAACCGGACCGATGGGCTTGACAAGACACTGACGATTCGGTTGAGGGTCGAGTCCGGTCCGATCTCCGATGTCAACCACTAGCAAGCGGCGTTGCTTTGCTGTAAGCTGAACCCCCATGAGCGCGAAAGCAGGGCCCACCAGGGAAGACCAAAATCTCGCAGAAAGGGTAGAAACGCTTCCGCAAAATGTTGGGACAGTCCACCTCCGCTACCTACTTCGAGTGCAAACGGGCTGAGGGAATGAACGACTGGGAGTCCTCCATGACAACGATGTGGAAGCTGTATAAACGGGCCTCGCTCCCATACCCCGACAAAGGCACTCCTGGACTGCTCTCAGGACATTGCCCACATCCCGACAGGGATCGAGGACATTGCACTCCTATATATTCGGCTCAACCGAGAGAGAACGAGCAGGCGAGCCATCGTCTTCGGTTCGGGATTGAACATGCGATGGTCTTGACTGCCCTACCTACCTATTGAGTTGCTTCAACCGGATTCGGTGCCAGAGACGGTATTCCGTCACGACCGCCGCTGTCGTTACAGCGAGAGCGTTGGACGCGACAAGCTAGCCTGCCAGGCAAACTGTACTCGATGAAAGCGTACAACCGCGACAAAATAGAACCGTCCTGCAGAGGTGAATCCGTACCAACAAGAACATATCGTTCCTCCGCCCCCGGTAGACCCATCTGCCCAGCGAGCTCGCCCCATCCGGGGAGACGAGGAACGCCACTTCTCGACCCACCGTGGACCCGAGGCCGATGAACATTCTGAGGTCGGGTGCTCGGACGGCAGAAAGACGCTGAAGATACCGCCCCCCTGTTTCCACCTTCCGATCCGCCCAGTCATTCGCCCAAACGGGCGCCAATCAAGCCTCGCCGGACGCGGAATTAGTTCCCACCGCCCCCCTGCTGATCTCCCCCACCAGGAATCGGAGACGGTCCGTCGCCAGCGCCCGGCGTCCGGGGTTCCTGCTGTTGCTCCGTCTGCCCTTCCTGCGCCCGCTCCTGGATGACACTCGTCCGTTCCTCGGTGCCCCCAATAAAGACGTTGGTGAGTACGCAGAGAGCAATAAAGATTGCTCCGAGGGTCCACGTCGCCTTCTCAAGCATGTCTGGGGCCTGCCGGGTGCCGAGCACCTGACGGGTGGGGCCGCTCTCGGCAATACCAGCCAATCCGCCCCCTTTTCCACTCTGGAGCAGAATCACCAGAATCAGCACGGCGGCAATCAGAGCAATAAAGGCGACCATCATCGAAAACATAACGCGACTGTCCGCTTGTGAAGCTAAAATACGCAGTGTACATGGAGGGGGGGAGCAACCTCCATTGCTCAAGTGCGGAGTGCTCTACGAGCCATCCGCAGCTTCGTTCAGGAAATCTTCCCTCTCCTAAACGAGTTTCTCATGGACACGCCCGTCGTACCGATTGGTGAGAACGCCCGAAGAACCTCCCGGGGAGTTTCGCCCTCCGGAACCGTACCATGAACAAGTACGAACGTGCGAGCCGCATTCACGGGACGGTGCCTAATGTACGTGAGCCGCGGCATACACGAGCGCCGTGATGGACTTCATATCCTTGATGCCGCCCCCACGGGCTCGCTCAATGGCCTCGTCGAGGTCCATCGGCACGACCTCAACAAACTCCCCCTCCGACAGCTTCTGCTCCGTCTGGGTGAGTCCGCGGGCGGCAAACACGTGAATCTCTTCGTTGCTGTACCCAATGCAGGGATACGCGCTCCCGAGGGATTCAAACTGATCGGCTCGCCACCCCGTCTCTTCTTCGAGTTCACGGGCCGCCACCTCCACCGGCGCCTCGTCGGGCCTATCGAACTTGCCCGCTGGCACCTCCAAAAACGTACGGCGCGGCGGAAAACGAAACTGCCGAATCAGCAGCGTGCGGCCGTCCTCAAAGATCGGGACGACAGCAGATGCGCCCGGGTGGTCGATCCATTCCCGCATCGCCGTATCCCCGTCGGGCAAACGCACTTCGTCCCGGAACGCCTTCAACAGCGCTCCATCGATCAACTGCTCGGAGGAAAGGGAGACTTCCGTAAGATCGCTCATGTCGAACCAGCGACAACGTAAGAGGTCGAAAGGCAGCAACGAGAACCCATCCAGCGTGCTCCTCCTCCGTCCGTTTTTCACACGTCCCAGCTCTCTCCACAACTCGGGCCCCTCTCGGAAGCGATGCAGCAGTCAATCGGCCCCCGGAAGGGCATCTCCTCTTCGGAGAATGAACGTTATGGTCCGTCCCGAAACCATCTTTGTCCCCCCGTACACTCGGGATTCGGCGCGGCAGTCCCACGACGCTCATCGGAACCGGTCACCCCGACTCCATCATCATGAGTGTGCCGTGGACCGCCGCGATGCCCGCCGTTTCCGCCCGGAGACGTCGCCCCCCAAGCGTTGTCCGCGTACACCCCGCCTCAATCGCCGCCGTCCCCTCCGTATTGGAAAAGCCTCCTTCCGGCCCCACGAGCACAAGCACCTCATTGGTTGTGCCCTTCTCATTGAGTACAGTTGAAAGTGGGGCTGCGTCCGGCCCTCCGTCACAAAGGAGCCGGGTCTCCGCCGTCGTTGCCTCAACGAGCGTCGCCGGCGACTGCACCTCGGTCAGCGTCGGGAGCCGACTCCGGCGACATTGCTTCATGGCGGCGACCATTACCTTTCGGAGTCGCTCATCCCGAATCGTGTCCCTCTCTGCGTGACGGGTGCGGAGCGGCACGATACGACGCACCCCAAGCTCGACCGCCTTCTCCACAAACGTCTCGAACCGACTGCGCTTCGTCAGCAGTCCCATCCCCACCGTCACGTCGACGGCCGGCTCCCCCACCTCTTCCCTCGTCTCTACGACCGTGCCCACCACCTGATCAGGCGCTGCGTGGGTGACCTCTACCCGATACCATCCGCCCTCGCCATCGACGACGATCATCTCATCGCCCGAGCGAGTGCGCAGGACCGAACAGGCGTGTCGGGCCTCATCCTCCGGCAGAACGACGCGCCCCCTTCGGATGGCCGAGGGAGGAGCATAAAAGTTTGTTGTCATGGGATCCCCAACGCAACGTGTGAAGGCACAAACACTACAGTTCAACGGCGAGGCCGAAATGAATGCGACCGTCGGCCGGCGTAGATACGTTCGGGTTGAGAGCATACGTGGCGCGAACCAGCCCGATGCGGGTCCCCACCTGAAGCCCGAGTCCGTAGCCGGGATGCCACGCCAGGGTCGACGTGGCCTCCCCAACCGACGGCCGTTCCACATAGCCGAGGTCGCCGAATGCGTAGACGTACGAGCGCCGATCAAGTTGGAATCGATATTCGAGCAGGCCGCGCACCGTCACATTCCCCAGAAACTGATCTTCGTCGTATCCTCGAAGTGACTTCGCTCCCCCGATCCGAAACAGATCACTGCGATCATACGCCGGACTCCGCAAGACGGTACCCTCCCCTCCGACGACGAGCACGTGTCGGTCAAAAAGCGGAACAAACCCGCGGCCTTCCCCCCGAAGCCGCTCCTGCCGAAGCCCCTCGCGCTCGCGGGTCGTATCCTCCGCCGCGGTCGCGCGCTGAAAGGTGCGCCGCTTCCGTCCGCGGTCGGCCTCCACCCGTATGCGGACGCCGCGACGGGGATTGTTGGGATGGTCGACCGTTTCGTACTGCACCCCTACCCCGTAGAACAACGTCCGAGACCGTGGAATGCGCTGTCGTCCGTCCTGCAGGCGTCCTCCCGCCTGTCCCGGATTGACCACCTCCCGACTGAGTCGGCCCGTGATTTCAAAGGAGCGCGTGATCTGATAACCCGTGTTCAATTCAAACGTCCGCTTCCCATAGGTCGAGTCGCGTTGCTCGCCCCGGAAGGTCCCGGTCAGCCGAACGGGCAACCCGAAAATGTATGGATCCGATAGCGACAAGTCGACGATGCTGGTCTGTCCCGGCCGACGGTCCAGGGTGAGGTCCGCCCGCCGCCCGCCGCCAAACAGGTTTTCCAGCAGCAAATGCCCGCTTCCGACAAGTTGGCCGCGGGCTCTCGACTCGGACGGCGGCAGATACCCCACCACGAGATCGAACGTACCCGGACTGGATTCCTCAATCGGAATGTGAAGCACTGCTCCCCCGTCCGCCTCCACGCGCAGATCCGGCCTCCCCACCGACGCAAAAAATGGACTGTCCGCCAGCGATGACCGGATGGCCTCGGGATCGTAGTCCGTGAGGGGCGTCCCAATCCGAAGCTCAGCCAGTCGGGCCAGCAGTCCCGGCGAGGTCCGCGCATCGTCGGGCCCCTCGATGCCCTTGAGCCAGAGTCTAGGCCCTTCGTCGATTGACAGCGTCAGGCGAAGGCGCGGAGACGCCGTTGAGTCTGTAATCGTTTCGGTCGGACGAATCTGGGCAAGCGGATGCCCGATGGCGTCGTACCGATCCAGCAGTGCCTGGACGTCGGCCGCAAATCGTTTCGGATCAAACGGCGTTCCCTCCTCAATGTCCATAAGCCGCCGGATCTCATCAGATGTCAATGCATTCGTGCCGCGAATCCGAACCCGGCTCACCGTCACCTGCGGCCCCCGGTGCATGTGCACTCGCACCGTGGGGGGCTGGGTGCTCGTGTCGACCACCGCCGAATCCAACCGTGCATAGTAGTAGCCGTCTCGCCGAAACCGGTCGAGCACCCGCTTGCCCACGGCTCGCATACTGTCGGGGGAGGCCGTCGGCGCTGCCCCAGGCCACTCAGCGGGAGTCCCGTCGAGTACGAGGGTCCAGGTCGACCGCGACTGTCCCCCATTGTCCGCAGCGCCGGGCTGTGCGTACAGCACGCCTTCTCCGCTCGTCCCTGCGAGCAGTCCCCCGACGAGCAACACCGTCCGGGTCATCAGGTATAGCACAGCGCACCGGCTGCTCATCGCGTGTCTTGATTCTGCCGTATGCTACAGCACATGCTCCGTCTCGGATCTGCCCTTACGCTGGGCCTGCTTCTGTTCGGCACAGCACCCGAATTGCCCCGCGGGGTCGAACCGCCCCAACGCCATCGGGTTGCAGATACGTCCACGGCTCCGCTTGATACCCTTACTGTGTCTGGATCAGCGGGCACGCCTCTCGTCCGCACACTGCCCGAGGAGGTGGACGGAACGACCGTCGTCCGCTACGTCGTTATCGACGGGCCCGCCCTCTCCGGCGCCGCCGGGCGCTCCTTCACCTGGATCCCCCGCAATGCCGCGCCCGGCACGTACGACATTCGGCTCCAGGCCACCCATCCCGACACCACCCCGGATACCCTGCTCCTGCAGGTTGATCTCGACTCTTGATTCGCACCCGTCGCGCTCTTCTTGTCCTCCGTCACGATTGCCCTGATTTTTACGCCCGCCCGTGGCCTTCCTTCCGGCGCTCCGCTACCCTGAACCATCAGACGCTTTCGCCGACTCGTGAGGACGGATCGGACGATGCGTCCTCACATGTCATCCGCTCGCACGAAGTTTCCTCCCACCGGCGTTCGCCCTCCCATGTCCCTGGACACCCTTACCCCGACCGACCGGCATCGTCGTGCCTTCCGCCAGGATCTTCTGGACTGGTACGACGACCACAAACGATCGATGCCCTGGCGGGACACCAACGACCCGTATCGCATCTGGGTGTCGGAAATCATGCTCCAGCAAACCCGCGTGGACACGGTCCGCGATTACTACCCGCACTTCCTGGAGGCTTTTCCCACCGTTGAGGCCCTGGCCGCGGCCGACCGCGATGCGGTCCTCAAACAGTGGGAAGGCCTCGGGTTCTATGCCCGGGCCCGCCACCTCCACGACGCCGCCCAAACCGTGGTCGAGGAGCACGACGGCACCGTGCCCGATACGATGGACGCCATCAGCGACCTCAAGGGCATCGGCCCGTACACCGCCGCGGCCGTACTGTCCATCGCCTACGACCGCCCGCACGCCGTGCTCGACGGCAACGTCACGCGCGTGCTGTCGCGAGTGTTTGCCGTCGACGAGGATTCGACCACGACCGCTACGCAACGCGAACTGCGCCGTCTCGCCAACGACCTGCTTGCCCCAGAACGCCCCGGGGATTTCAATCAGGCGATGATGGAATTAGGCGCACTCGTCTGCACCCCCAGCACCCCGCTCTGCGACCGCTGCCCGCTCCAGGACGTGTGCCGAGCGCACGACGCTAGCGCGGAAGAAGACTATCCCGTCACTCCCGACTCGGAGCCGGTGCCCCACCACGACATCGCCGTCGGCCTCGTGTTCGACGACGACCACCTTCTCATCCAGCGGCGCCCCGACGACGGCCTCCTCGGCGGACTCTGGGAGTTTCCCGGCGGCAAGCAGGAGGACGGCGAATCCATGGAGACCGCCTGCCGACGCGAGCTTAAAGAAGAACTCGGCATTGACGTGGAGGTGGAGGATCTCTTCTACACCCTCTCCCATGCCTACTCCCATTTCAAAATCACGCTCCACGCCTTCCGGTGTCACATCGACTCGGGGACGCCGACAGCCCGGGAGGATCAACCGTTCCGGTGGGTCGCCCTCGACGACCTGGACGAGTACGCCTTCCCGCGGGCCAATCGACGTCTCATCGAAGAACTGGAACGGCGCCAAACGGAACCCTCTCTTTTTGACAATCCGTCCTCCTCCTAACAAGGCCCTTCTCCGTGAACGGCCCCGTGCCGACGCCATCGATTATACCGAAGATCCATCTCCGTCGAACAGCGCCGTGCCAATGGCCCCTCCAATGGCCCCGAAGATGGCGTAGATGACCATGGTGAACCCCACCCCGACAATCGTCATCACGAGTCCGCCGCTCTGCATCTGCGCCATCATCTCTGGCGACATTTGGGGCTGCCCCTCCATGCCCTCCATCATGCCCTTCATCATATTCTGCGAGATGGTATTGGAATCGAGCCCGAGCGGACGCAGCATGGAATCGAGAATGGCCCCGATCACGGCGCCTCCGGCGCCCGTCAGCGCCCCCAGGCCCGCCCCATCGCCCGCCTGCAACCGTCTCCCGCTCTCGGCCGTGAACTGCTGAATCGTTGTGATCGCTCCGATGATGACGCCGAGGCAACAGACAACGTTGATGAAGTCGAGGTAAGACGTGCTGAGGATGCCCGTGACGACGGCCCCGACGAGAATCGAGCGCTGACGAATGGTCATGGTGCTACGCCGTTCGTGTGAGTGAAACGCAAACTGGATCGACCGATCCGTTCTACGGTGCGTCGGGAAATCTAGGAAAGCCGCACGGAAACCGAAACCCCCGGTCGGCTCGATCTACCGCTCATGAGAAAACGCAGCCCCCTCAACGCGTCCACGGTTGGGCCGGCACGCCGAGCTGACCGAAAGCAGTTTCGGCGTTCTGCCGGTATTTCCGGACGGGTACCGTATCCGTTGCCCGTCTTCACGGAATTCGGACCCTCCGTGCCATTTGAGGCCGGGACGGTGCTACTGGTCCGTTTTGCCCCACTTCGTCGCCCTCAACAGTCGATCCGCCACAAAACTTCCGGCCACGACGCCGAAGAAGAAGCCCGTCCCGGCTCGGCTGAGGGACGTATTCGGCCAAGTCCCGATGACGGGCCCAATCCAGTCGATTCCGAGGGGAACGAGGCTCCCCAAGAGGACATACCGCCTTTGCGTCTCCAGTCGGGCCCATGCGAGGCGTGCAAGGCCAATCGTCGCGACGCCTACGACGAGCCCGACGTAAATCCCTGCACATCGGTCGCACACGGCAATCTGGATGGTTCCCAGGAAGGGGGACCGCGCCGGGATTTGATGACAGACCGGCGAGAAGGCGTGCATGACGACGGCGCGCCACTGTGGAGAGAGGAATGGGGGCGCCAGCGCCCCCGCCAGGAGTCCGCCCGTCGCAGCCAGCATCAGGCCCCACACCCGCATCGGGCGTGGGCGCACCGTCCAACGATCCATCGGGAAGTCGGCTTCGTCAATAGCAACCACGCGGCCTTTTCCCTACTCGCCCCCTTCGACAGAGATTCAACGGGCGAGCAGTGGCATCCCTAAAGGATCTTCACTACAGTTCCGCCGGGCGCAGGAAACACAAATTGTCTATGTCCAGTTCAGGCTACCGAAGTTATTATCACTCACCACTGGCGAGTGATAATAACAACGGAATTCCATCCGCACATCACTCACAAGTCACCCCGACCCCATCATGACGAGCATCAAACCTCTCGGCGACCGCGTTGTCGTCCAGCCGAAGCCGGCCGACGACAAGACCGAAAGTGGTCTTTACATTCCGGATTCGGCGAAGGAGAAGCCGCAGGAAGGAACGATTGTCGCCATTGGTCCGGGCCGTGTTGAGAACGGCAACCGGATTGAGATGACCGTTGAGGAAGGCGATCAGGTCCTCTACGGCAAGTACGCCGGAACCGAAGTGACGCTCGACGGCGATGAATACCTCATCATGCGTGAGAGCGACATCTTCGGCGTTGTTGAAGAATAGGACGCTCCGCTCTTCCGCGGTAAGAGAGACGACACCGCGGTCGTGTACGACCCACACTGAGTTGCATCCACACGAACCAATTACGAAAATCGATTATGGCCAAACAGATTAAGTTTGATACCGAGGCACGAAACGCCCTCAAAGAGGGTGTGGAAAAGATGGCGCGTGCCGTCAAGGTCACGCTCGGCCCGAAGGGGCGGAACGTGGTGCTTGAAAAGTCCTTCGGCTCCCCTACGATCACGAAGGACGGCGTCACGGTTGCGAAAGAGATTGACCTGAAGGAAAAAATTCCCAACATCGGAGCCCAGCTCCTGAAGGAAGCGGCGTCGAAGACCAACGACGCGGCGGGCGACGGCACCACGACGGCCACCGTGCTTGCGGAGTCCGTCATTGATGCCGGCCTCAAGAGCGTGACGTCGGGCGCGAACCCGATGGACGTGAAGCGCGGCATCAACCTCGGCGCCCAGAAGGTTGTGGAGCACCTGCGTGAGCAGAGCGAGATTGTCCAGGGCAAGGACCGCATCCAGCAGGTCGCGACCATCTCCGCCAACAACGACGACGACGTCGGCCAGCTGATCGCCGACGCCTTTGAGAAGGTCGGCC
>CAYOWD010000171.1:0-9460 GCA_964407535.1 uncultured Salinivenus sp.
CGGGCCAGATATAAGATCGGGCGCTTCATTGGCAGGATGAAACACTCCCGCCGGGTGGCGACCCACTACGACAAGACCGCACGGAATTACATGTCGTTTCTGCACATTGCTTCGATCATGACGCTACTGCTGTAAGATGCAAGCGAAATTTCTATTTGTCAGTACCCCTTAGCGAACAGCAAATTTACCTATGAGATCGCCGAGGGAGCCATCCGCTTTTGTACCGTCTCAATCAGTTCCGGAAATGCCTCAAATCGCCGAGGACGCCGTAACCGGTAAACCGGCACTCGGCGCGCTAAATTATTGCACTGGTGGAAGTGATCCGCTCCTGTACCTTCATTTCCTAGGAAACGGGGGGCGTAGGAGTGCTGAAGTATCGTGAGAGCGCCATCCCGCTCTCCCAACCGCTTACATTCGACGGAGTCCCCCTCCTCCAGACTAAAAATGGCAGCAAGCGGAGCAGCCTCCCGACAAAATCCTTCCTCGTTGGTCCAAGCCCGCTTCCTAGAGGTGCTAAGCTCTGTCAGCTGCTCCCACGAGTAGCCGAGCCTTCCAGCGGCTTCGTGGGTGAGCTTTAGCCGTGAAAAGCTGTGAGATGCACGCAACGTGGAATCAGGGAGTCCCCTTAGAGCAAGTACATCATCAGTGAGCACACGATGGCCCGCTTGCTGAAACGCCGCGGCCGTTGTGGATTTGCCCTGTCGTTTTCTCCCCACGAAGGCAACAGCCCCATTCTCAGGGTACTGCATTCCGAGGGAAGACGGGTCCATCACCACAGCACTCGCGTGAAGCGTGCACACCCCTCGAAGGTGTAGAACCGTGCCCAGCAGAATACCGAGAACCGGCTCCATCGTATGCTTCGGGTCCACACTTGGATCGGGATCACAAGTAATACGATCCGGTCCCCCAACCCGATAGACTCCAGTACTCGGGCCTGCAAAATAAATTCCCTCCTCGTGCCGAGCGCCCTCGGGCCACTGGGGTTCAGGAACGGGTCCCTCCGGTAGTGCTGCATGCCGGACGCGAACATCCGGCGTTCGCGACCCATCTAGAGAAGAAAGCCCCTGAATGGGCGCGTCCGTCTCTACGGTTAAGCCGTAAGCGTGATACAGCGGCATGGCCGGGGCGCTCGCAAACGAGGCGTCAGGATAGATGGTACCGATTGATCAACTACCTGGCTGAGGCTGGAAGCCGCCATTGCCCCCAAACAACTGATCAAGTGCCCCCCCAGCAGGTCCTCTGGTGAGGTCAAGAATGGTTCCGTACTCCTCAAGCTTCGGCGGCGTATATTCCTTCGGTACGGTCTCGGCAGAATTCTCCGAGGAAGAAGAGGCTGGTCGATTTGACATACGTAGAAGTTCGGGTTGTGAGAAAAATTGAGCTTGCTTAAGTAGCCGCTATTATTATGGATGTAAGTTTATAGAAAGTAAAGCGGGTCACATCGTATTTTGACTGCTATTCGTCCACGTGTTAAATCCAACGCTACGGTGGGTATCGACGATACAAGCCCCCCTCTCTGAGAGACGAATTGCCTGAAGACTGCTCTTTTGGAGAATTTCTGGGAAGACCACAAGCACCTCCACTTGCAGAAAGGCCGCCTTCCTGGGGACTCTCTAACAGTCGCTTGGCCCCTGTACTTCAGTTCGGAATGTGCTCAAACCTCTCGTATCTGTATCCTGTCCCGTATGCATTCTGCCGTTCGCGAGAAATGAAGTATCGGAAACTTGCTCGGAGTCCACCAACACCAATGGGCCCCCTTACGAAGCTGCCGCGACGGATTCTCGGGGAAGAATCTCCGTTGGGGAACTCGTTGCCTCCCGAGAAGAAATCCACCGCGCGAAGAGGACAACATTCCAAAGCCTGACAATCTCGTCGGGGGACGGATTCTCCTCAATGCATTGCTGGAAGAGGGCCCGGACCCTGTCAGGCCGAATGAATTCCCGAGCCGCTTCGAGATCGTCTTCGACGACCGACCGTAGCGCATTTCGGTTGAGCTGAAACAAGGCGCGCTTAAAGACGGCCCCGAGTGATGCCTTCCCGTGTCGGTTGGCGGTCTCTTCGGGAAGCACGTCGCCAAGAGCCTCCCGGGCAACCACACGTGTCTTCCCGTCTCGACACTTCTGGCGCGCCGGAAGCGCAAGGCAAAACGAGATCAGCTCCTCGTCGGCAAAGGGAAAGCGCACCGACACCCCCATGCGACGTCCCATTCGGACGGCCGTCTCAACCGCCAGTACAAGCTCGCCCGAGGTCACCTCCTGCTCGTGGGCGTCCCGTTCTCGAAGCGGTACCTGATCACGGCCGACCCCGGAAGCGCGCACCCGCTCGTCCCAGTTGGTTCGCTGAAACAGATTCGGTCGCACGAGACGACGGGCTGCCTCATCCCCTGCTGGTTGTGCCATCAGATCCTTCCACGTATGCTGGAGGGGATCGATAAAAAGAGGTCCAACAACGTAGTTGTGAAGGAGTCGGCAGTACGTAGCCGGCGAGGGACCGAAGTGCTGGGCCACCGCTCGGAGCTCCCGAACCAGTGTGATCCACCGTCCCGTTAAGGCCAGCTCTCGCATTCGCCCGGTTCCATGCCCCGTCACGCTGTCGCCCAAAAATCCGTCCAGGACCACGTCCACCTCTTCCCTTCGAGCGGACCGTAAAAGCGTTGTGGTCATGAAGAGGTTGGGCGTCATAAATGGTGCACCGAGGATACGCATCGCTTCGTCTGCCCCATCGAGAGGACCGGCTTCGTCCCCGGGAACAAAATGCGACTCGTAACGCCCCTGGTTGTGAATGGGCTTAATGAATTCCTGCTCGTCACTCTCAGGCACCGCATCGAACGTAAGTGAAAATGTCGGCAGCGGTTCCGAATCGGGGTGCAGCCGTCGCGCCACACAGGTGACGGCACTGGAGTCCAGTCCTCCGCTTAACCAAGTCCCAACCTGATTGGATCCTCTCATCGCGCGTTGAACGGCGCGAAAGAAATGCTGACGATACGCCTCTGCATACTCCCTGTCTGTGGAACAGGAGAGGTTCTCAGCGGGGGAAAGCGTCCGATAACACCGCGTCCGTACTCCTTTAGGAGATGCGACAAGCTGATGGCCTGGTGGCAAACGACTCACCTCGTCGTAAAACGTGGCGCTCCGATCCTCATACATAAACATCAGGAAGTCTACCACCCGTTTTTCGTTGAGGCGGTCGGACACAGCGGGAAGGCGACGGAGCAGATTCAGGTCGGACGCCACCGCTACCCCCTGGGAGCCCTCGTGTAAAAAGAGAGGCTCGCGGCCAAACAGATCACGAGCAGCAACGAGACGGCGCGTCGACGCTTCCCAGATTACGAATGCGAAGGCACCCTGCAAATGGTCGACACAGGCAGGCCCCCACTTGGAAAAAGCCGCCAGCACGAGTTTCATGTCCGACGCGGAGGCGTCATGCCCAACCCGCTCAGCTACACGATCGGGCCGGTCCAGACGCACCCGCCCAATGCCTACCACCCCGGACGGATGCGAACAAAGCCTGGGCGAATCCGGAACTGAAGGGGCCTCCATCACGCCGAGAGCAGTGGGCCCATCGGCCCATACTTCAACGTGCTCGTCGGCCTGAGGTCGTTTTCTCTCCTCTTCCCTCTTCCCCGAACGGGCTAGCAGGTCCCGCATCCTCTGCGCCGAAGCAGAAATCCCGTCCGTGTGTGTCCAACCCACAAATCCATTCATTGACGGTTCAGTCTAGTGAGACAGAAAGGAAGTCTACGAGATGTGATTCGGGACAAGTACCGGAGTTGACTGATTGACGTCCCCGTATACTAAGGACACCGCCAGCGCAGGTGCCCACAGTCAATTAGAAAGAGCGTCCAATACGTCCACCCTCTTCGGAAATCTGCTTTGTCAAAAAGTATAATCTTCCGGAGAGGCACCCGGATGGTGAGACCGTCATCATCTACCCGAACCATGTCTCTCCGCAGAGCAACCGTGCGGGTCCTCAATTGTCCCCGCTAGGGGAGGTTTCAACGTCCTATCCCCCAGTCCCCTTCTCTCACACTCCCTGCACTATGATAGAATGGGCGGCCCGGATGTTCTCCGAACCGCCCATTTCACCGAGTCAAAAGTCCTATTGAGACACGTGTTAACGCACAAGCTTCATCGCCTGGGTTTCCACCTGCTCCCCGGCTTTCAGCTGCAGAAAGTACGTACCCGGCGCCAATTTCCGTGTTGTGAGCGTGAATCGGTGCTGCCCGGCCGTCTTCATTCCAACCGACACACTTCGCACCTCACGACCGAGAAGATCGTACACCGCGACCTTCACACCCATCTCTTCAGGCAACGTGTAACGGATGGTCGTCCGGTCGGCAAACGGATTCGGCCGGTTCGGCTCCAGGTTGAACTCCGATGCGTTCTCCTGGCCTGCATCCCGCACCAACGCCTTCAGCTTCTCCAAAGACGTCTCGGGGGACGAGGAGGTTTTGCTTCCACAACCGGGAACCGATGCCTGAAAACAGCCAAAGATATTGTCGTTGTCCTGGTAAACAACTGCGGAGCGCCGATCCCCAGAGTGGGCCGTCGCCGGCGTACCGTCGGGAAAGTCCGAAGCCGACGCCTTGTAGAGCGCGATGCCGTCGGGCCCGTCCTGTAACGTATTGTTCGGGAATGTCTGAGCGACGCCGGAAACGCCCGGATTCCCTGCGAGATAGATTCCCCCGGCCGAAAGTGTGTCACTCAAATCCATCGCGTAATATGACCTGCTGTTCTGCCCATCGTAAAAGACGAGAGTGCATCCGTCCAGAACTGCCGTCTCACTCGTGGTGTTGAGGATGCCGATAAATTCGTTGGTATCCCCTTCTTGTTTCGCAAGCGTCCCAACCTCCTCCCCAGTGCTGAAGTCAAAAAACTCGAGCCCGGTCGGGCACTTCGGAACGGCCGGAAGATCACTCGCCTCCGCGGAAGAGAACACCGCTTTCTCAAGGATGCCCTGCAAAGTACCAGCACCGCTTCTCGGCTCAGCCTCAATCTCGGACGGTGCAAGTGCACGCCCCTTCAAGGTCATACGGGGGTAATCTGCGCTCACAGTCGCGCTCACACTAAACGTAGCCTGCTGCACGCCCGACTCGAGTTTTGCAGACCCGTTGTTTCCCCCAAGGAGAAAAAGAGTAAAAACGAAGACGGTGAAGAAGCCTCCCCAAGCCCGTTTGGCCCATTCAATTGAAGAGAGAATCGAACCTGTAGTGCGTAGCCAATCAGTCATTGATGCCAAAAGTGTTTGATTTGGGTAAACGTGTTATGCCCCGGTACCCTCTATCGGATAGAATTCAACAGCCACGCTTTCCCCCCCTGCGGATACGAGGAAGTAAGGAGCGTCTGCGAACTTCTCAGGAAGACGAGAGAACTCAGTGCGGCTGAGTAAGAAAAATTGATCCGGATGCCTCACGACCGACTGAATGGTCTCGTATTCTGAGAGGGTATCGGAGGCGAGCTGCGGAACGTTGCTTTCTCTAAGCGTCTGTGCCCGATGTTCTGAAACCGCCAGGCTCTTTACAAGCATTCGGTCACTGTCCACCGGCGACAGTGTTGAAACGGCTGATTTGAGACGACCGGCTAAGTCCATAAGTCCCGACGGGACGTGCGAAGGAGGTCGACTAGAGACCTGATGCTGCTCCTGTCCCACCTGAGCAGCGACTTCGAGGATATCAGCCTCCACCTTTTCGGAAGAAGTGGTGTCGTCGAGGTTGAAAAACTGAATGCGTTCCAACGCTTCAAAAAAGGATCGAACACGAGCGGGAGACAGCTGATCCGTCCGTACCTCCTTCACGTTTGTTCTCTTCTCCTCCGAAAACCGTACGTACAACGCCCGTCCGGAAGATGCGAGCCGCATCCAAAGGCGTCCCTGCTGAAGGCGATAGTAGTTCATCCACAGATACTCTTGACCGTCTCCCGAATACGTGTAGAGACGCTCTCCTGTGGCCGCCTCTTCTTGCGTGAGGTGATGTGAACTCCCCCCCGTAAAGAAGAGGATTCCGCCCAGTGCAAGCAACAGAAATGTGCGGCTAATTAGCCGTTTCATTTACAGATGGAATAGCAAGGCATGAGTTTTTATTTAAGACACCACTTTAAGACACCACCGCCAAGCACTAAGTTGGGAAAAACCGTCGGCAATAGTTGCGACTGAGGCACGACACCTCTCCCAACTCGATATTTTGCTCCATATCGTGACGGTCTTTGAGAATCCGGTGATCGTCTCTGCCAAATTCTGCCGGTCACACCGGCACAACCCTTCATCGCAATTGGATTACATAATAAGTAAACTAAATTTATGTTTCGAGAAAGTCTAGAGACGTTTCCAAAAGGAGTGAAGGTCGGCTTCCTAGCATCAACGCACCTCAATGAAGTTGCTCCCACCTGCTTCATCGTGATTCATTTTCGCCCCTCTCCTCCGCAGGCGTCTGTTTGTCTTTGGAAATTCTCCCTGACCATTCCAGTTAGGACTTACGCAGTTGATCGGCGATTTTCGTAGTTTTCCGTCCTCTGCACCTTCACGAAGTCGATTCAATTTCCGGCGATGAATCCTCCAAAAGTAGACGTTGACTACATCCACTTTCTGGTCGCGACACAGAAGGAGGTTACGTGCACCGAGGCGGCTCGCTCCTCTCCGGAGGGAGAAAACGCCCCGGCGTATGACGCCTTCACGCGCCTACTTCAGAGACGGCCTCCCAGCCCGAGGGATTCCTCGGGAAAGGCGCTGTGGCAGGAAGCCGAGCCGGTCGTGGAAAAGGAAGAGGGTCTTTTGATTTTGGATGATACGACGCCGGACAAACCCTACGCCAATGAGATCGAATACGTCACCCGACATTGGAGCGGGAAGCATGGAGAGGTCGTCAAGGGTATTAACCTGCTGACGCTTCTGTGGCGGGCTTCCTCGGAGGAGGAAGAGTCAGAAAACAAGCCGCGAGAGGCCCACTTGCCTTGTGATTTTCGCCTCTACAAGAAAGAGGGGAAGACCAACAGTGTGAAGTTATTTGCGGACCGATAGGATTAGGATAACGTCTCGGTACGAGGTCTGCTTCGACTGGTTCGCTGGCTGAGCGTCGATCCAATTTCGACTCCGATGAGCACGCTGGACGATTCTTGTCGTTCTCTTGCTTCGCCTTCAGTATTCGAGGACGTACTGGACGGGGAAGGAGTCCTTTCAGGCCGAGAAGAGTGGGCTGAGGAGTCTGGCTACGACAAAAACGCCCGCAAGCTCGACTTCGAAGGCCATCTGCGGGCTCTTGTGTTGCTACACGCGTCGCTTCCAGATCGAGACGCTTTTCTCCGATCAAAAGAGCCGGGGCTTCCACATTCACAAAAACCATATTTCGGCTCCTGAGCGCTTGATGCGGCTCTTGATGGCGGCCTCACTGGCGTACCTGTGGATGATTCGTCTCGGGAAAGTCTCCAACGAGGCTGGTATTGCCAGTTTCACCGGACCTCTCAGGTGGACTTGGGACTTTTTCAGCTGGGATGTCGTCTTCTCGATTACATGCTCAACCACGAATGGGCACTCCTCGTTGCGTTTTCCTTACCTCCTCCTGACGCTTCTCAAATTTTCCGGTGGTGAGTGGGGTCGCTTAGTTTAAATTCACTCACGCCTAATAATATTTAATTCACTTCAAATTTAAATTTCAGGATTGATATTGACCCGGGGTTTCGTGCACTCTCCAAATGGGTGGTAATCTAAGAGAACCCTCCTGGTTAATCTATTCGATGATCAGAGAGGGGCGAGGAAGTCAATACCGACTCACGCTCACACTCGATTCTGAAGAAAGTCCAGCGTCAGCATTCATCCTCAAAGTGATTCCTTGATGGAACGCCCTGAGCCGATTCTACGCGTCGTTCATAATTTGAAGAGTCCTCTGTTGGCCATTGAGCGTCTTTCAGAGCTCTTGTTGAGAGATGAGGACCAGGTGCCTGAGGACATCCGGAAGGATCTGGAGCTGATACGCGAGTCTGCAACGGAGGCGTCGGAATACCTGAAAAAACTAACGTCCTCCGCCGCGCTTCGGGAAGAAACAGCTTCTGAAGCGGAAATGGAGTCTGTGGACGTGAGTCAGATCACTGAAGATGTCGTAGACGGCCTACGTCCAAACGCCGAGCACAAAGATCAGATGCTTCAGCACTCGATAGCGGATGCGCATGCGAGCTACCACGTGGAAGGAGTGCCTTTTCAGCTCCGAGAGGCAGTACATAACCTCGTGAGTAACGCGCTGAAGTTTTCACCGCGTGGGGAGAGAGTCGACGTGCAGGTTGGTCGGGAAGAAGAGGCTGTTACCATATCGGTCACGGATAACGGGCCTGGTCTGCGTACGGAGAACCGAGGGCAGCTATTCGAGGCATTTCAAACGGGTAGTGCCGACCCAACTGGTAGAGAAGAGTCGACAGGGATCGGTCTCTACATCGTTGAGCAGATCACTCAAAAGCATGGGGGGCGAGTTGAAATAGAATCGGAACAAGGAAAGGGAAGCACCTTCAAACTTTTACTTCCTGTCGCTTCGTCCTCATCTTCGAGTTCCAAGAGACCGGCGAAGGAGAGTGCTGAAACCGGCGAGTCGGATCGTACAGAGTCGCAGGTACCTGTGTAATTCTCCGCAAGTCCCTGACGAAAAAGTGCATATCTATAGTTTTATATATAAAAAAAACAAGTCAAAATGAGCAGTAAAAAAAGAGAAGATAAAAGGATAGATATTTTCGTCGTTGAGGATCACCCCGCGATAGTGAGAGCTATAGAAAAAGAAGTAGGCGAAACATTAGATATAGAGTTTTGTGGTTCAGAAAGCTCTATATCAAGGGGATTTAGAAAAATAGAGGAAATTAAGCCGGATGTTGTAGTAGTAGATATATCTCTAGAAGACGGTCACGGGCTAGATATAATAAAAAACATAAGCTCCCAATTTAAGGATGTAGAGATAATCGTTTTTTCAATGTATGATGAACTAGTGTATGCTGAGCGAGCTCTTCGGATGGGAGCAATTGGGTATCTCATGAAAGATGAACCCCTGCAAGAACTTATCAAGGGAATACGTGTCGTCAATGACGGGGATGTTTACTTGAGTGAGCACATGTCATCTCGCATTTTGAATATCGCCGTGAGGGGAGACAGTCCCGATCCAGGATTTCCCATCGATGAGCTCACAGATCGGGAGCTTGCTGTCTTCCAAATGCTTGGGGAAGGATATAGTATTGATGAGATTCAGAACCGACTTAATATCGCTCGTAAAACGGTGGAGGCGTACCGGAGACGAGCGAAAGAAAAGCTTGGGTTTGAGTCTGTTTCTGAGCTTCTACAGTATGCGGTTCAGTGGGCAACGGCTCCTGGTCAAGAAGGAGAGCGGATCGGTGTTCAAAAAGAGGAAAAGTAGACGGGACGACCGAGTATTGAAGAGTGACACAGGGCAATCGCATCAAATCTGCCGAAGGATCTTTTCGAGATAGTCCAGGTCCCA
>CAYOWD010000172.1:0-9275 GCA_964407535.1 uncultured Salinivenus sp.
GCGGGGGCGCACCTGCCCCCGAGGCCCTCCGCCGGATGCATCCTCGAAGCGACCGCTGGCATTCCCGCTCGAATCAACACCCGGTTGTCGTCGGCAAACGGCAATGGGCACTAGTTAGAGTGGGCGCCAGGCCCGGCGGAGCCTTCCTGCTGCCGGATCGGCACCGCTGTTGGCGCCAGTTAGAGAGGGATGGTTCTGGCACGTCGATCGGGGCGGGCACGCCGACCGGGAGGCAGACAGGGCCAGCGACAGAGCGGCCTGGTGCCCCGGCCTGTTCGGCTCCCGCAACCGAATGCGAACGACGACCGGAGCGACACCGCGGAGGCCCGGCCCGGGGCCGACTGTAGCGAAGCGGAAAGAAGGCCCCGCGGCCCGGCGTAGCGGGGCCGACCGGAGAGGGCGCGATCCTGCGAGACGCAGACGAGCAGGAAGCGCGCCCGCGAAGGGAGCAGCGACGGGAGGAGCTATTCGATCGAGATGTCCCGGAGCGCGGCCACGGCCCACGGGTAGCGCGTGAGGGAGCGGAGCCTCTGCGAAGCGACCGGACGCGCTGGGCCGTGGAGGAAGCGTGGAGGGGCCTTCCTCTGTGTCATGCACGGTTTGCGACCGAACGCCTTCGGGAGCGCCGAAACGACCCGGCCAGCGACCTAAAACCGGGGGAATCGGCCCCGCTGAGATCGGATAAATCCCTGCTGGGCACGGGCATACCCCGATCTTTTCCGCGTGAGGACGGCGTAGAGATTAGCTTTCGCCCGCGGCCTTGTCCAAGAGATCGGAGATCATGTCTTCGGGAGACTGCCCGTTCGCCTCGGCCTTGCGGTGCCCGCGTTCGGCGCGTGCGGACAAATACCCCTCCCAATTGAGCGATCTGTAGCTGATCGTTGCCCCAACTCCCTCCCGCACGTCACGAGGCTGGGGCTCCATCTGAAAAGCGCGGAATCGTCTGCTGAGCGCCGACATAACGGAGGATCCGGGGTTCACGAAGGAGGAACGTTCCATACAACCATTTACCGCTTCATGGACCGGCCCGGTAGCGCTGTGCGTTGAAACTTAGGTCCGGAGAAACAGCACCGGGGGGCTGATGTACCGGAAATCTCACCTTTGCTTCCAACTTCTCCAATGCCCATGCAGGACGACCCGATTGAGGTATCTCCGAAAAAACTCGGTGGGAAGCCGGTCTTTCGGGGGAGCCGTATTCCCGTCTCCCATCTCTCTCAGTACCTTGAGCACGGGTACAGCGTGGAGGAGTTTATCGAGCTTCACGACGTTGATCCCGAAGTCGTAAAGACCGTCTACGAGCAAAACTTCAGAGCCGATGAAAGCGGCGAGACGGCTCCTGCATGAAGGTTCTGCTCGACAACAACTTTCCCATACCGTTTCGCCATGAGTTGGAGACGTGTGAGGTCGAAACGGCCGCGTACTGCGGCTGGGAAGCCCTCGATGACGACGAACTTCTCAGGCGGGCCGAAGCGGCGTTTTCCGTCCTGGTGACGCTCGACACCAATCTCGTACACCAACAGAACGTCGGCGCCTACGAGATTGGGATCGTCCTTCTTGACGTTCACCCCATCATTCTTCCGAACCTGAAAAAGCACGCCAGCATGGTGGAAAGCATGGTGTGGACGGCCGCCCCCAACAACGAAGCCATCCGCATATCCGAGGACATCGTCGAGCCAATTGAGTGAAAGCGTTTCGTTTTACCGGCCTGCAGCCCATCGGATGGACAAACCCAGAAGACACTTGGAGGGACTGAGCGACCTGGACGGGACGCCGTGCCTAAACTGCCCGGAAGGGGAGTACGAAGCTGGAACCGTGACCCGCATCCTCGAAAGCGAAGCTGGGGGCGGCCCAACCGTCCTTGTGGTGAAGGAGGTGCCGGCCCTCGTGTGCGACACGTGCGGAGATGCAGCCTTTTCTGAGAAGGTATCCGAGCGCCTGGAAGAGCTCGTGACCGAAGCGGCCCAGGACCGCACACGGTCCACCGGCGTCCAGTCTGAGGTTCGGCACTGGCAGCCGGACGGAGCGGCGTAGAACAGCCTCTCTTTGACAGCCTCTCTTTTCGGCTTTTCCCCTCTTACTTTTGATAAGGGCGCAATTTCAAAACCTACTGTCTGAGCAAAAACCTCCCGTTTCCGCATGCCCGATTCCGAGCCGTACGGCTCTCCCGATGAGCTTGACCTGGTCCCCACCGACGGCGATTCTTCCGGCCGCGTACCGGCGGAAGGCGCCCCCTCCTCTGACCTTTCCGAACTGTTCGAGTCGATGCAAAACCGGGCGGAAGAAGCCGAGCGGAAAAGTACCCGCCGCGCCTACCGCCGGGGCTGGGAGCACTTCACCGCGTTCTGTGAGGAACGGGGACTGTCTTCCCTTCCGGCCCGCCCCAAATCGGTGGCGGTGTTCATCGAACGCATGGCCAACGACGGCTATGCCCTTCCGACGATAGACACCCGACTGGCCGCGATCAAAAAGCGGCATGAGAAAGCCGGAGAAGAATCCCCTACGGAGTTCCGGGCCGTCCGACAACAGCGCAAAAACATCCGAAAGACAACCGACTGGAAACCGGATCGGAAAGCCCCGATCCTAATCGAGCACCTCCGGCAGATGGACTTCGATCCCTCGACCCTGAACGGGCTTCGGGATCGGGCGCTGCTTTTTATCGGCTTCGCCGGAAGCTTCCGGCGATCCGAGCTCGTGGGACTCACAATGCGAGACCGAACCGACGCGGCCGGCGGAACCGTCTACCGCATCCGAAACCCGAAGGAGTCGGACGAACCGACGACAGTGCAGATTCCCAACCGCGTGCCCGCCCTCCAACCGACCCCGAACGACGCCCTTCGGGAATGGCTCGACGCCGCCGAAATTCGGTCCGGCCCGCTCTTCCGAATGGTAGACCGGTGGGGCAACGTGCGCGACGGCGCCCTGAGCGGGCAAAGCGTGTACGACGTGGTCCGAAAGAAAATGAACGCCATCGGGGAAGATCCCGACGACTACGGCGCACACAGCCTCCGTGCGGGCTTTGCAACGCAAGCCTACATGGACGGGATCGGAGAGCACGAAGCCGCCGCCCAAACCCGACATTCAAGCCTCGAAACGCTCCGCATGTATCAGCGCGTGAACGTCGTGATGGAGGATCATCCGCTCTCGCGCATGGGGCCGTCCGACTAGCAGCAACCGACCGAACCGGCAATGTTTGTAGACGGCAAGTCCATTCGGCTACGAATTCAAACCGACCTTCCCGACGTATCGGAAATCGACGGGGCTGATGTGCTTACGAAAGAGTTCTCTGAAAAACACACTCGTCCCCTCACGCAAGCGGAAGTGACGGGATGTGCCTGTTGGGAAGTCGCCCGGATGTGGGCAAACCGTGCGACTGTTTCCGCCGAGACGGTGTACCGCCGTCTGTCCGGCGGTTCCGACATTCCAATCCGTCCGGATGAATCCGACCTGCCCGGCGGGGTGTCGTTTGGGGACGTCGTTGATTTAATGCTTCTCATTCTCCCTCAATCGGCGTGCTTCTACTGCGGGGCGCCGGCCGATGACATCGAAGTCGACCACGCCATTCCGATTATACGAGGCGGAAAAGACCGGCCCGAAAACCGCGTTCCGGCGTGCCGATCGTGCAACCAGGCGAAGTACGACCGAACGTATGAGGGTTTTCGGGCTCACATGGCCGAGCGGACCGACTCGGACGAGCTCCCCACGTTCTTTGGAGAAACCGATGTGGCCCGCCGTGTGATGAGGTACGAGTTCGATCCGGACGCTCTTCCTGATCGGATTCCCAATTTTCCGTCCTGAGTCACCGACGACTGGGCATCGGGTTAGAGACCAGTTGACACCATGCCGCCCGGCCCGTAGATTTGTACTCACAAATGAAGCGACGTACATACACGTCTTCACAGAGCCATGCTCCGGATCGGCATCGTCAACGCAAAAGGAGGGAGCGGCAAAACGACCGTTGCCGTCCACCTTGCCCGCTCGATCCAGAAAACCGGCGATGATGTGGCAATCCTGGACACCGATCCGCAAGGCTCCGCGCTGGCCTGGCAAAGCAAGGGCGAGGAATACGACCTTCCGGTGTGGAGCGGCGACACAGACGCCATCGAGGAAGCACTTACGGACGTAGAGGTGCCGGTGGTCGTGATCGACGGAGCCGCGAAAATAGAGCCCCGCACGGGCCGTGTGGTCCAGGCGTCCGACGTGGTCTTGATTCCCGTACAGCCGACGCCGCTCGATACCTGGGGCGTTGAGCAGGTCGTGGCCTCCGTTCGGGCCACCGACACGCCGGCGGCCTTTCTCATCACCCAGCAGAAGCCCCGGACCAATCTTGCGGCGCAAGTCGAGGAGGGGCTACGGGAGGCGTTCGACCTGCCGGTCCTGGAGTCGCGGATTTCTCACCGGGTCGCCTACGCGGAGTCGATGTTCGACGGCCGGACGGCCCTCGACGTGAGCGGTGCCCGGAAAGCAAAGGAAGAAATCGACGCTCTCACCAACGAGCTCAAAACATTTATTCAAAGCCGTGTCTGACAACCCTTTCAGTGAATCGCTTGGCTCAGGAAAAAACACCGGAGCAGATGCCGAATCCGAGCAGGCGGCCCGCGCGGCCCTTGGAGAAGACGACGCCGAAATGTCCCGGTTGAACATCCGAATCCCGGAGCCGCTGCACGAGGCATTCAAGCAGAAGACCGAAGCGGAAGCCCGGCAAATGAGTGCCCTTCTGCGGAAGTGGATACGGGCGTACGTACGTGAAGACAAGTGAATCAAAGTGAAGACACGTGTTCACAGAATCCGCATCGACTGCCAACAATGAGCCGATAAGGCGAATTACTGGTCGTTACCTGCGCTCCTTCCTTTTGACTCTTATAGAGTTACTTCCCCCGACGACTTTGACGTGCCCGTGCAAGAGTGCAGCAATAGACCCGATTGGGATAGTTCTTTACGAAGTCACCAGGTGCCCCGCGCAGAAACGCGGAGATGAATCTTGCAGATTGACCAGGCCGGTCAATCCTAGCGGAAAAGAAATTCCAAAAAGTCCCCCGGAAGAATGGGGTGGCTTACTCAAAAAGTGCTGCCGCTCTTCAAGTGGTTGTTGACTATGCTTGACGCGATTACTGGACTTCTTTTACTGGCGATGGTCATGACACCGGGTGTGCCGGGCGAGTTCGTCTACAGTGAGACTACTGGTGAAGATTGGCGGGAAGAGCGCATCAGTTATGTAGTTAGGGTACTACTGATTGGCATGATCGGGCTAGCTATCACAATAGTGATTGTCAGCCTTTTGGGCGGGCCGGAGTTCGCATATGCCGATTCTTCTTTTCCCTCTTCAGAGGTTCGTATTGGTTCCCTTGAAGGTTGGCAAGTTGGAGGAGTTTTTTTGATTCATTTAGCGATCTCTTTGCTGGTTGGAGGAATAGCTGGTGAGGCACACCGCCGTATCGCTGAGAGTGGAAATGGGACCATCCAGCCTTACGCCTGGGATGATCTCATTAACACCCATGTACCTGATCACTGGGTTGTAATTGTGACAAAGGAGGGAGATGCTTATGCAGGAAAGGTAGAAACTGCGGATGATTATGTGGGGCCGAGCGAGCGCGATATTCTCTTGGAGGAGCCCGCTCGGTATGATGGTGACAAGGATGGGTATTACGCGACTGAGTACCAGCACCTGTTTTTCCCCGCGGACCTTATCGAGTCTGTTGCTGTTGTATCTAACCCAGATGACGAACGCCTCGCGGAAGTTGGCCAACAAGTTCTCTAATTATGCCGCCAAACGATAAGCGCAGGGGTAACCGTTCAGGTCGAAAACGGGGGAGCACCGATTCAGGGGGAAACAGAAAAGGAGGGAGTAAACCCTCGAAGCCTGATTCGCTCCCCAAGGTTCAGAGTACACCTAGCCCCCCTACTTCTGGATCCAACACGAACTCAGGCGATTCTGAGTAGCGACCGCTTGTAGCATAATGCTGAAGCATATGGGTTCGCTCCCTCCGAGCGAACCCACTTTCTGTTTACGGTTGTGTGAAATCGTCTACCCTTTATCCTCCAGTCGAGTATCATTTGACAAGAGCCGAAATCCAAAAATGGCCAACTTTGAAGAAGGAGACCTCGTCGAACTCAAGTCCGGGGGACCGGTGATGACTGTGGAAAGTGTTTATGTAGAGGCGGTGACCGAAGCCCCTCAAGCTCGCGTGTCGTGGTTCGACGGCAAGGAGAAGAAATCCGATACGTTCAGTCCCGACGCCCTAGAACCCGTAGAAGGGAAAAACTAATCCAACGTGGCACAATGGATCTGCGCCGGGTGTGGGACACTCGTTTTTTCCCCAAGTAGCCGACTACCGTTGTCAGGGGTCAACGACCCACTGGTGCCGCACCTCGGCGCCCTCGTAGATAGACCGCCGCTGAACAGGCACTTCCTCCAGCAGCGAAACGATCCTCGCCTGAACGGCCGCGTGCTTCATGCCTGCGTTTCGGAGGGCCCGCGACACCGAGGAGCGGTTCAGATCCAATGCCCGAGCCACGTCCCGCTGTGAGGCATTCGCCCGCTCGAACGCCCTCTGTGCTCGCGTGAGGAGCTCGTCTTGATCCATCGTATCCATTTCAGCAAATGTTGACCTTAGGACAACAAAGAACCTAAAAACAAAAGCTCGTCGCCTGCCAACGAGCAACTTTCTTTCGACTACTATGCTATTGTCCAAGATAAGAAAATCGCCCCCGGGTGTGTCAAGGCCCAGCTGTGACGAGAGCGTGATTTCCTCCGCAGGGAACGTTCGAAGCTAAAGACCTCCCAACTGCTCAAAGTGGAATAGATCCTCCGGATTCACATCAAGGGCTTCTACGAGGTCTCCAATCACCTCAAAGGACGGAGACGCCTCTCCCCTTTCAATCTCGCCGAGATACTCCGGCGACAGGCCCGCCTTTTCCGCAAGGCGCTTTTGCGTCCAGTCCCGCAGATGACGAAACGAGCGAACCCGGCGACCGAAGTTTTCTTTCAGCGCAGCCTCATCCATAATTAGACAAGCTTAGAACCTATATTCGACAATCTCTAGGCACAGAAGAGGGGAGACAGCGAAAGCTCAACCTCTGATGCGATAGTCCCTCCCTCAGCCATTGACGGGTCCGTTTTTGCAGATGACGGCCCTCGAAAAACCGCCTTGCAATAACGGGGATCAAGAGGCTGCTCTATGGCCGTTTGCAGCCGGCCGTCTCCTCAGGGCAAATCAATTGGGGAACGTCAGTCGAGCAGTCGTTTCGTCTCCTTGGTCGGCACGTAGCGTTTGCCCGTCTTGCCGCTCACGACGTCGAACCAGTGCGAGAGGTCGGGCATCCGGTCGAGCAGTCGGTATTTCTTGAGGATCCGGCGAGCCTCTTCCCACGTCCAGCCGGGGGGCTCCTCGCTGCCAACACCTAGGGCTCCCCGCACGGCGCTCCCTAGATCCGTCCCCTCTGAATATCGTTTTTTCTTCCGGCGGGACGTTCTCTTGCGGCGGTCGCTCGGCCCCTCCTTCGATCCCAGCGGCGCGGCCCAGCTGTCCCGGATCGCCGCGAAGAGCCACCCGGCGCGGTTCTCGATGCAGTAGCGGGCCTCGCTTTCGCGGAGGAGGGTGAGGGAGGCCTCGATGAGTCGCTGTGAGCGATGGGTGAGGCACCAAATCGCCGGTCCGTGATCCATCTCGATGGGATTGGACCGAAGACGCTCGTAGAGCTCCCCCATTCCGTCGGGGATCTCCTTCCAATCCGATTGGGCAGCCTCGCCGGAAGCATGCTCGTAGGGGTCGAACGGCTCCCCTTCCTCCCTTACCCTTCCTTGCAAACATCGGGGCTTCTCGGAGGAGTTCGGGCGGCGGGGTTCGGAGCTGCTGTCACGCGCGCGCTTGTTATTTGAACTAACTCTTTTACTAGAACACAATGTCTCCCCCTCAGATTTTTCCGCGTCGGCCAACACGGACGGAAGAGGCGTGTAGATGTAGGCGGCCTGCGCGGACGGGCGGCCCCGGTCGATCCAGGTGCCCATAAGCTCCTCGATCGCGTCTCGGACCGGCCCGGCCGAGAGGCCCGTGTAGCGCTGCAGATCCGCGGCCGAAAGCTGTACGGCCCGCTTGTGAACGGTCGTGGGCGAGCCGTCGCGGAGCTCCCGGCGGGTCCACCCCCAGGTGCCCCGGTAGATCGAGAGCAGCACGCGCAGGGCCTTCGTCGACAGCTCCCCCATGCGGTCGATGAGCGACGTCGGAAGCCAGGTATACTCCGCCTCGACCGGCTCCATGTTGAGCCAGTAACGGTTGGAGCGGCCCCCGCGATCGATCTCCACGAGGCCGCGGCGCTCCAGCTCCCGGAGGCCGTTGCGGAGGGCCTTTCCCGTAATCCCGGCGTCTCCTTCGGCCACGCGTTCCAGCTCCTTGCGCCGCTTGGCCCGCTTGCCGTGTCCCCATCCGCCTTCGGGGTCGTAGTGGAAGGTCGCGCGAATCATCAGCAGCAAGGCCCGCGCGGCGCTTCCGGTCAGGCCCGGAAGGAGCTCAAACACCTCGTTCGGGACGGGCACCCTCCACAGCTCGCCCGGAAACGGATCGTATGCGGAAGGGTCCTCGCAGGGCGGGTCCGGCTCGAAGGTCAAAAAGAAGCGGTCGGCGCCATCCGGGTCCCGGCGCGCGAGATAACAGTCCCGGAGGGCCTCCAGCCCCGTGCGGGCCGCCTCTTCGTCGTCAAAGGCGCCGGTTTCCGCCAGCTCCGCCGGCGCGACGCTGCGACCGAGGTTGATCCAGCTTCCCCCTTCGCGCTTGTAGGTAAGACGCAGGAGGGCGAGCAGGGCCTTTAGGCCGCCCGGGTTTACCTCCTCCCGCGCTGCCTCAAGGACGCGAGGCGGGGCGTGGCGGGCCTTCAGCTCCCGCCGCGCGTGGAGGCGAAGGCCCAGGCCGTAGCGGTGATCGCTCCCGCTCGGGCCGGAAATTGTGGCTTCGTCAAGATATGGGGCCGAGCGGGTGCCCGGCTTGACGGAACCCTGTCGGGTCCCTACACTAGAAAACGATGCGGACATCCGCTCTTCCTTGCGGTTGTGGCGGTTGTTCGCAGCTACGGACATCCGCTCTTCCTGGCGGTTGTAGCGGTTGTTCGTAATCGAGGGCATCTGCTCCAGCAGGTGTTTCTCTATCAGGAGCACCCCGACGATCAGTCCCGACCAAAGAACCGAGTCGTCGGCGGTGCATCGAATTATGTGGGCCTCCGGCTGTTGATAGCAGTCGGGGGCTTTTCCTGTTCGCCCCCAATCTACCGGAGCACGCGGGAAGGAT
>CAYOWD010000173.1:0-9214 GCA_964407535.1 uncultured Salinivenus sp.
CGTCTCCGCTTCGGAGAAGGCTCTTCTTCTTGCTGACGACCGAGGCGAAGCCAGACCTCGCCGGGAGTGAGGTCTGCAGGTGCATTCTCGGCACTCTGTGGGGGCGACGGGTCGGTCGGTTCCGGCCTACGGGGATCGCCGGCCAGCGTGGTAGCGCACATCAGGAAATCCGCTCCGTTTGGGGAGGCATTTCCCTGGATCCGCACGCTGTCCGCGTCGGCACGAACGAGGTCCCCGGCCAGGGGAGTGTGATTCGGATAGCTCCCATATATGTGCGTCCCCTCCCGGTCGTGGACGGCCACTCGATCCCGGTCGTCCCCCTGCACGCACTCTAGCACGAGCTCGCCGTCGGGGAGAGCGTCCTCCGGCTCCGACGGGCGGACGCAGACCGGCGTCAGGAACTCATCATAGAAATTTTCTTCCTCCCCGACGACGTCCCTGTCGAGGATCGGCAGCAGAATGCTGCCCGTCCGCTGGTGCCGACAGTCCCGCGCCTCCTGGTACGGCGGGCGACCGTCTTCACGATCTTCAAGGGTGACCCGCCGCCTGTGGTCGAAGTCGCTCCGGATTTCGGCCCTGAGAGGCGGCCTGGGAACCCGGCACTCGACGCATTGACCCGTTCGTGCAGTCAGCCGGGTGTTGTCTGCTGTTGGCTCGCTCCCGTTTTCTACTCCACGCGTTCGGTCAGTCATATTGGAGCCTCAGTTGTATGGACATAGAGGGTCCGGAAGAGAAGCGGATATGATTGCACCGTCCTCCGTCCCGAGACGGGAATTCCGTTTCCACTGATCTGGGACCGCACCAATCTGGGATTGCACCAATCTGGGATTGGTACCGCCTGTGTTCACTCGTCGCTGAGCACGGTACAGGAAAAGGGGATGCTCAGGTCTCTACCGATCCGTGAGAACGTGTCCCGGCCTGGGGAGAGACCGTGCCCAACCATGGGCAGGAACAGAGTTACCGATCTGGATCGGTATGATCGCCGGGGGGCACCGAACCTCGTCTCTGATTGCCTTATTGGGTTGAAGGTGCTACGCATATTCCTACGAACGAGCCGGATTGATTGCGACCGATTTTGGTCGGAAAGCGTGAAATGGTAGTAAAAGTACGTATGAGGTTGAGGACACTCACACGGGACAACCGGTTACAGATTTGATCCCATCGGCGGCGGAGGCCGGACGCGTCCGGCAGCCGAACGCGTTCAGTGGCCACCCACGGTGGGCGGCCAACCACGGTTAGCAGCCAACCACCTTTGGCAGCGCCGTTTGTCTTCCGGGACACGGCCGGGGCTGTCGGCGCCCGTATTATGCGGCTGGAAACGCTTCGAAGCCGCTTTTTATGAGCGTTAAAAAGGAGTAGCGCCGCAGGGGGCACGGACCCGGGCCGGCGTCGGCGCGCCGGTTCGCTCCCTCGCCGGTCGACAGCGTCAGGCAGCCCATTGGGAGGAAGGAGACGAAGGGGGATGGAAATTACAGGCGCGGACGGGGCTCACCGCGAGCAGGTCGTCAGGGGGCCGTGTTTTCCCGCGTATGTCTCGTCTCGTTCGGGTTGTAGGTGGTGTCGGCGTCCGCCACATGGGGATAGGCCTCCCACCAGGGGGGGCGTTCGGCATTTCCCGACTCGGGAGAAGGCGGCTCGTGGAGCACATTGGTCGCGCAGTGAGCCTCTCCCTTCCCGGTGTGGTAGTACCAGGAGTCGACGAAATGGACGTGGCAGTCGATCGCCTCGAGTACCGACTGGGTGTAGGCTTCGAGGACGTCGACGGTGTTTTCCGGAATGAAGAGCCGATTCCAGTTGTTGAAGGTCCTCGTACGAAAATTGATGCTTCCCCGCTTCACCTGATTGGCATCGACGATATTGGCATCGACGATGTTCTCGCACGTGTCTAAAGCGGCCTCCCTGAGTTCGTCCTCGAGGCCGTTGAAGGACCCGCCCCGTTTGATGAGATCGATGATCTGTCCGCGCTCGCCTTTCCCCACAAAATCTCCATTGGGCTTCTCGCGGGTAAAGAACAGACTCAGTGTGTCGAACCCCAGGTTCGGCCACACCCAAAATGGGAATCCGGGATTGTTGTTCTTCCGGTCCTGCGGAAGGGAGACCCCGTCCGGAGGAAGGGGGACGTTTATGCCTTGCTTCCTGAGGGTTGTGAGCACAGACTGAACGACCTCTTTTGCCCGCCCGGGCGGGAGGCGCGGGCCGCAGGGGCGGGGCACCAGCAGGTGCGTCTCGCCGTTCGTTCGAAGGACCTGCATGTTGACGAGGTTGGGCGTGCGGGCCGTGGCAAGGGCGTCTCCCCACAAGGAGAGGGCCTTGTCTTTGAGGTGGGTAAAGTATACGGGGAGGAGCAGAACGTCTTTTTTGCGATTCAGGCCTGTACAGGAGCAGATCCGGTATTCGATGGGCTCCAGAAATCGCTTTCGAAGGGTATTGCTTACCTTCCTCGCCATTCCGCGGCAGAGATCCTCAGCGCTCGCCTCGTCGTAGCTCTCATTGAACCACCTCTTAAAGGCCTCATATTCGCTCTCCAAGACCCCTGAAGTGCCCTCGATGATGCGATCGATGAGCTGAAAGTGCTCGGTGTGCCGCCCCCGGTGCAGATGAGTGCGCCCCTCCTCCAGGGACACCTTCATCGTTTCCTCCAGGAGCAGGGTCATGACTCTGGGACTGGCCATTGCGAGCTTCGCGGGGCCGTCGCTCTTCGGGCTCGGCACGAACGACAGAATCTCGTCGACGTGCCCGATGGCCAGCCAGGAGGTGTCGATGGGAATGATCGGCTGCATCCCCTGCGATTGTAGGAAGCAGCGCGTCTCCTCGTGCACGACCCCCTTTCCCGGACGACGCGGATTGCGGCAGTCGCCGAGGACAATCTTTCCGTGGGAGGCAGGGGGATGTGCTGGGACGCGCGGTCCGGCCCGGCTGACGTTCTGGGCATTCGTTTTTTTCGGCACCGGCGGGGAGACGGCGATGTTGCCGCCGTAGTCGGTCCCGTCCTCCTCGGGGTGGGTCCCGGGTCCCGGTCCCGATAAGCCGTCGAAGGTGAACACCCGGTCTTCTTTGTTTGGCATCTCCCGTCTCACAAACCCGGCGAGCCTGCTATCTCGTTTGCAATGCATCACGACGTTGAAGGCCCGCCCGCCGGGGGCGCTGCAGTAGCCGATCGCCATTTGGTCTTGGATCCACACGTCCGGGCCGTGCTCCCCCAGATACATGTTTCCGTCGATCAGGTACATCTTGTCCGAGCTCAATCTCTTCTCAGAAGGAGGAGGGGGTTTTCCGATCGAGTCCGGTGTGCTTGCGGGAAATGGGCGACCGAAATCGCGATCAAACGTGCCGGAGACGCCGAAGGCCGTCCAGCAGGCCTCCATGACGTCGTACACGAAGTTGTGGGTTTCCCTCGTGGAGACGACGTAGAGGCGGCGGGCGGGCTCCAGGTTGCTTTGCAGGAGCAACGGGGCAATCTGAAACAGCGCGCGATCGTCGGTCTGCCACGCCTCGTCGCCGTCATGTCGGTGACGGAGGCGAACCCAGACCTCGCCGGGCCGGATCGTCTCGTGAGGGGACTCGGGTGGGGCCTTCGGGGAGGGCTGGTCGACGGGCGCGGGACCGGGCCGGCGGGGGTCGCCGGGCAGCGTGTTGGCGATCATCGTGAAGCGCTCTCTGCTCCAGTTGGCCTTGACCCGAAACGGGGCGTGTATGACCCGTCCTCCCTCCACCATTCCCGCTACATGTTGTATGCCCTCTACTCGCTTCGTGTGGTCCTTGTGATCGAGCTCCAGCACCAGCTCGTCGCCCGGCTCAGGACCCCGCGGCGTTGACGGGCAGATATGGACCGGGGTCAGGTAGTACCCCTCCCGATCCCCCTCTACGCAGGCCGAGTTCAAAACCGGAAGGAGGATGCTGCCCGTCCGCCGGTCCCGTACGCGATGCGCCCACTCGTACGACGCCCCAGATTCCGTGTCCTCAAGGGTGATCCGTCGCTTGTGGTCGAAGTCACTCCGAATCTCCGCCGTCGGTCTGGCAATCCGGTACTCGTGGCATTGGCCCGTCCGTCCGTCCAGCGGGACGTTGTCTTCTGGCGCCTCGTTCTCTTGTCTCGCTCCACGCTCTTGTTCACCTTCACTCATGCTGGGGCCTCGGTTGTGTGGAAATGCACGTTCTGGAAGGGGAGAGGGGCGAACGCGTCCGACCTCGTACCGACACGGAAATCCCGTTCCCCCGGATCTGAGACCGCACTAACCTGAGGTTGGGACCGCCTGGTTTCCCCCGTCGCTGAGCCCGGTGCAAGAAGGAGAGGGTCGGTCTCGACCGATCCGTAAGAACGTACGTACAGACATCTTTCCGGACTCGCCCTTGTCAGCGTGAGGTCGCTACGTACGTTCTTACGAATGAGGCGGATAGATGGCGACTGTTTTTGTTTGAGAAGAACAAAATATCAGTAAAGGCTGGGATGGGAGGCGATGTGTTCAGGACAATCGTGTGCCACCCATTTGGCGCCATCGGCGGACGTCTCCGGCACGGACGCGTCCGGGGAATTCGTTGGGGGAAGGGGGAGGGCCATCGCATCGTGCACAGCAGCGAAATTCGATCGTTTTGCAGAACAGTCGGTGACCACTCGTACACGTTTGCGGTACCGAGTTGGGGAAAACGGCAATTGAGCGTCCATCGCTCGGGACGCATTCGTACCATACGATCGCACTGGGGGGAAGAGGAAGGGGAGAGATGGGGGGACGGCGCGGAGGGAGCGTCCCGAGCGGGGGGTCAGTCGGTCGTATTTGTCGGGGGGTGGATCGTGTCGTCTGGGTTGTATTGCGTGGGAGCGCGGGCCAACTCGTCGTAGTGTTCCCACCAGGGCTCGTCCCCGTCCGTCGACGGCGGATTGCGCACCACATTCGTTGCGCAGTGGACGCCTCCGTTCTCGGAGTGATAGTACCAGGCATCGACGAAATGGACCTGGCATCCAATTCCCTCAAGCACCGACTTGGTATAGGCTTCGAGAACGTCGACGGTGTTTTCCGGAATGAACAGCCGGTGCCAGTCGGTAAATCGGTCCGCCGGGTCAAGCTCCACGGTGGGGTTGTAGCTGCGGATTTTCTCCTGGGTGTTTTGAACGGCCGTTCGGAGGGGGGCCGGAAGCGCGTCGAGCGACTCGCGATTGCGGACGGCCTGGATCAGCCGGTCGCGTTCGTCTCTCGTGAGGAACGATTGGATCGATAGGGAGCCCCGCTTTTTGCGGGTGAAGAACAGGGCCAGCGTGTCGAGCCGCAGGCTGGGCCACGCCCAGAACGGGAAGCCCCGCTTCCCGTCCTGCTTCTGCTTGGGAATACGCACGTCGGGGGACGGCTGTCCGTGTGCGTTCAGCACGGAGCGAACGACCGTTTCCGCCTCCTCGCGCGGGAGACGCGGGCCGCAGGGACGGGGCACCAGCAGGTGGGTGTTCTCCGGACCGGTCTTGAGAACCTGCATGTTGACGAGGTTGGGGGTGCGGGCGTCGACGCGGGCGTTTCCCCACGGATGGGTTCGTCGGGTGGGATTCGCGTGATCGAAATACACGGGAAGGGGAAGAACGTCCTCCCGACGATTCAGCCCTGTACAGCGGCAGATCCGGTCTTCGATGGGGCCCAGAAATCGGTTGTGAATCTGTCGGCTTGTCGCCGCAACCTCTCCGTCGACGAACGTCTCGACATGTTCCTCGTCGTAGCTCCGGGCAAAACGGTCCTGATCGCGTGCAGTGGCCTTTCCATCGATGATCTTTCTTATAAGGGGACTGTGCATCTGGTGCCGTCCGCGGTGAAAATGGGTACGTCCCTTTGCCACAGGAACGCGCTTCGTTCGTCTCAGGAGATCGTCCATGACAGTGGGGCTGGCCATTGCCAGTTTGGCGGGGCCGCTGACCCGGGGGGAAGGAGACGGCACGAACGACAGGATCTCGTCCACGTGCCCCACGGCCAGCCAGGAGGTGTCGATGGGAATGATCGGCTGGACCTCCTGCGACTGCAGGAAATGGCGCGTCTCATCGTGGACGACGCCGCATCCTTTCCGGGAATTCGGATCCCCTTGTCTTCTGCTTTCTTCGAGGAGGGCACGCTGCCGATTTGAATTGTAGCAGTCTCCAAGGACAATCTTTCCGTGGGGGGCACGGGGATGGGCCTGGACGGGGGGGCCGGCTTGCCGGCCGTCATGGCGTTCCGTTTGCTGATCCACCGGCGGGGAGACGGTGATGTTGCCCCCGAACTCGGTTCCATCCAGCGCCGGTCCGGCGTTGTACAGACCGTTGAAGATGGGCATATGGTCGTCCATCTCATCCTCGATGAACTCGGAGAGGGCAAAAGGCCGCTTGCAGTGCAGCCCGACGTTGAAGGCGCGACCGCCGGGGGCACTGCAGTAGCCGATCGCCATTTGGTCCTGAACCCAAACGTCCGCTGCGTACCCTCCTTCACGGTAGTCCTCCCCAGCAATCAGGTACATCGTATCCGAACTCAGTTTGCATGCCCCCGCGTCCGTAGTGTGCGCTTCGTTGAGCATGTTAGTGTCGCTCGGGGAGAATGGGAGGCCGTACGCGCGCTCGAACGGAGGTCCGATCTCCTGAGCCTGCCAGTAGGCCTCCATGGCATCATACACGAAGTTGTGGGTGGACGGATGGGCGACGACATAGAGGCGGTTGGCGACGGCGAGGTCGCTCTGCAGCAGAAAGGGGGCAATCTGAAATAGCGCGAGGTCGTCGTCCGACTGGCTGGTGCTGCCCTGCTCGGGATGGAGGCGCCCCCAGACCTCGCCGGGGTGCGTGTTATTGCCGGTGTTGGACTGCACCTCTTGAGGGGGCGGCTGATCGGCGGATCCGGGCCTGCGGGGATCGCCGACCAGCGTGGTGGCGCGCAACCGGACGTGATCTCCGGTCCAGTTGTCAGGCACCGAGATCGTCGTTCTGTACGAATTGGGATCGTCCCTCGGGCGGCCCCCAAGCACATGCTGCCAATTTTTTGGCCCCTGCTTGTAGCCGATCACCCGCTCCTGATCGGCAGAATGCTCGAACTTGAACGTGAATACGCTGCCCGACTGAGGGGACTGCGGCTCCGAGGGGCGAATGTGGACGGGCGTCGTGTATTCATTGAGGATGTTGCCCCCGTCCAGAGACGGCAGCAGGATACTGCCCGGGAACTGGGTCCGGAGCGCACGCTCGTCGGCGGAAAAGTCGACCTGTCCCGTGTGGTTGAAGTCGCTGTGGATCTCAGCGCTGGGATTGTGGATCACGCATTCTAAGAGTTGGCCTGACTGTGCTGTGAGCCCATCGTGGTCCTCGCCATCCATGGTTTGGTCGCGTTGATTTGGGGGCGGAATCGCGTGTTGGGAACTGCGTTGCGGACCCGCTCCTCATTTTCGACGGTGGACGTCTGGAGACGGGCGTGTTGGAGACGGAATCGAAGAAGAGACGCAAGACGGAATCCGTCGCGAGGGGGGCGTCAGGGCGCTGGGGGCTGCTGGGCGGGGTGCCGGACGTGGACGGTGTCGTGCGGATCGTAGATAGTGTCGACGGGATCGGCGGCCAGGTCGGGATAGGTCGTCCACCAGGGGGCGCGTTCGGCATTCTCCGACTCGTGGTCGGGCGGTTCTACGTGTTCTCCATTGTCCTCATCGCCGTTCATGGCTGGTCCTCATTTGTATGGAAATGCAGGTCCTGAGAGAGGGGAAGGATCTCTGGGAGAGGAGCATGTCCGGTTGTGCCGGGTACGCCGAGATGTCGCGTTACTCCGTTGGGGAGCGTACCCAGTGGTCCTCAACTGCTTTGAAGGGAGTAAAATGTTAGTACAAATACGTATAACATGCAAGGAGCCCATCCAGGCTGATCGTACGTTCAAAATGCGATCCCGATCGATGGCGGGAGTTGGACCCGTCCGACACGCATACATCCGACACGGATACGTCCGGTACGGACACGTCTGATCCCAACTCCGCAGGCCTCGCCAACAGGTCCGCGTTCCCAGTACAGCGTCTGGTAATCTTTTGGGGAAAGTCGTCCCCCCCAATGTCCGCTCCTTGAGGTCAATGTAGGAACGGACGGCGTCCCGTTCGTAAGGCATCGGACCGGCCGGTTGAGGCTACACTACACGGACGCCTTTGGTCGTGCAGACCGCAATCGGGGCAGGCGCCTACGCACTTCCATCCCCGAATTCGTCCGCCGGATTTGATGCTTTCGATTGACGAACGTCTTTTCTACGAATCCGCTTTCAAAGAAAGTTAAAAGGGAGTGATACCGAATCCGGTTGAAGGATTCGGGTTTGGAAGTACGTAAGTGTGAATGTATGTACGTGAGGCTCATTCGTTTGGGCCTACACCGACACTTCTGGAGCCCTGAACTTTGCAGGCGGATTTGGTATAAGCAGTGCTTTGGAAAATGGCTTTGCCGCTTCTGACGAGCGATTCAGAGGCAGAATCCAGCACTCGTCGGGACCCACAACCATGAAATTGAAAACGGTCCGGTGGCTGGACGAGCACACTCTGTCATGGCGATCTCATTCGTTGGGCTCCTGCGCGTCGTGCCAGGCGACGTGTGCCGTGTCGGTTGGATCGTAATCGTCGTCGGGGACCGGGTCAGTCTCGTTCCGCCACCAGCGCTTGTTCGCGATCCAGTGTCGTGACTCGGACGACGGCGGTTCGTGGAGCACGTTGGTCGCGCGGCACACGCCTCCCCCTGCAGCGTGGTGGTGCCAGGCATCGACGAAATGCACCGTACAGCCCACATCCCTGAGGACCGACCGGGTGTAGAGCTCGAGGACGTCGACGGTGTCCTCCGGGATGAAGATCCGGTTCCATTGCTTGTTGAACCGCCCGCTGGTCGGGTGGTTGAGCAAGTGCCCCACCTCGGGGTTGGCGGTGCAGATGGCCTGCCGGGTGGCCTCAACGGCCTGCTGGAGCGTCTCGTCCTGAAGGGTTTCGTAGTGTCTATTTTTCTTGATACAATTGATCAGCTTGGCCCGCTCTGAGTGTAGGAGGAACTTCTCTGACCCGAGAGGAGGCTTCTCGCGGGTAAAGAACAGGGCCAGCGTTTGGGCTTTCAGGTACGGCCATGCCCAAAACGAAAATCCAGGCTTACCATTCTTTGTCTCCTGGGAACGACGCACACGAATGCCCCCCTGGTCGGTTTTGTTCAGCACCTCTTGAACAGCGCAGGGCAATCGCATCAAATCTGCCGAAGGATCTTTTCGAGATAGTCCAGGTC
>CAYOWD010000174.1:0-407 GCA_964407535.1 uncultured Salinivenus sp.
GGCCTCCCGCTCGCCCTCTCTCACGCTGTACCACGGTGCCCTACGGAGAAAAGCGCCCGCCCAACGGCCCCACCAACCCGACAGATGGACGGCCCCCTCCATTTCCCGCGCAACGGGCAGCGATCAGTGGCCAGAAATGCAGATGGCGCCCGTCAGGCCCTTCCTATTCGTCGTCGGACTCGGGCGCTTTGTATTCCTCCAGCACGCGCGCCTCCTCAATGTTCGGATTGCGTCCGCGCTCGAATGCTTCCTTCGACCGATCCGACATCGACGAGACGCGGTCGGCGCTGGGCCGGCGGCGGCTGGAGTCGTGGCTCCGGCTGCAACTGGACGGCGTCCAGGTCGCCACCGAGGCCACCTCCGTCGACCCGCGCAAACAGTACGAACGGATGCTCGAACGCCAGAAC
>CAYOWD010000174.1:417-9188 GCA_964407535.1 uncultured Salinivenus sp.
AATCGACGCAACGCGGTCGGCGGTCGAATCGATGAGGTTGGCCGTGAGCCGCATCAGGGTTCCGCCGACGAAGACGGTCTTCCCAAACCAGTTCAGATCGTGCAGGTTGACGCGGCGACGAGACGACTCGTTGGACATGATTGAGACGGCAGATTAGAAAATGAACGTGCGATCCCCAGTCCTCCCGAAAATGCCGAGTCCCCGCCCTTACGGCCCTGTTTTCCGTTCTCAGGTCCCGATTGAACCGTCCTGTGCAAGGGACCGTAGAGGGATCCACGGCCCACGCTCAACAATGTGCGTCCGCCGTACCAATCCGGCAAGCGGGCGGGGTACAGGTATCGATATGGACGCGGCCCCAGCGACAATGGTTTCTTTCATTCCCAATGGTCCCTATGAGTTCGTCGTCGACCACCGAAGAGGAATATACCGAAGTTGAGGGCGTTGTGACCCGATCGACCGGGAGCTGGTACGACGTGCGGGTGGGCGACGAGATTATACGTTCTCGCATCCGCGGCAAATTCCGCCTCACCCACCAGCACGTCACCAATCCGGTGGCCGTGGGCGACCGGGTGACCCTCCGCCTCAACGACAGCGACGACACCGGCTTTATTCTCTCGATTCACGACCGCACCAACAAACTGAGCCGCCGCGCCTCCGGTCATCGTACGGGCGAGGAGCACGTTATGGTGGCCAACGTGGACCGGGCCTGGATCATCCAGTCCGTGAAGCATCCGCCCATGAACGCGGCCTTCGTGGACCGCCTCCTCGTCGCGGCGGCCGTGTCCGACATTCCGGCCGGGATCATCATCAACAAAATCGACCTTCTCACCGACGCGGAGCGCGCCCGGGTGATGGACTTTCACCTGCGGTACGCCGAACTGGGCTATCCGGTGCTCACGACCAGCGCCGTTGAGGACACGCGCTTAGAGGCGCTCCAGACGAAGCTACAGGATCAGGTCAACGTGGTCACCGGCCCCTCCGGCACCGGCAAGTCGAGCCTCCTCAACGCCCTGGAGCCGGGCCTGGACGTGGAAACCGGCGAGGTTAGCGAAAGCACGGACAAGGGCACCCACACCACCACCCACGCCGAGCTGCATCCCCTCTCCTTCGGCGGCTACCTCGTCGACACCCCCGGCATCCGCGAGTTCGGCGTGCGCGACGTGCATCCGAAAGACCTTGCGCACTTCTTTCCCGAGATGCTTCCCTACGTCAACGAGTGCAAGTTTCCGGACTGCACGCACGACCATGAGCCGGGCTGTGCCATCCAGGCGGCGGTCGACCGCAACGCCGTCCATCCGGCGCGCTATGACAGCTACCTCCGAATTCTGGAATCGCTACAGGAAGAGGAAGAAAAGCGGTTTTAAGTCCATTGATCATTTTTTCATTGGAGGCAGACGCACTCTCCTTTCCCCATCCGACTCGCCCGCCCCACGAATTCCATATCCCCCTGCAACTTTCACACGCTTACCCTTCCCCGATCAGTAACAGTCGTGCGGCTCGGTGGAAGCAGTTCACTATGATATACGGCAGTGCCAAATAGATAAACGAGATCAGCTCCGCGCCTTCTGGGTGGCCTCGTCGCCCTTCTCCGCAAGCAGATCCAGCGCCTCTTCCATCGTTAAGGCATCAATGGACTGATCGTCCTTGAGCGACGCGTTGGTGCCGTCGTGCTTCACGTAGGGGCCGTAGCGTCCGTTCCAGACCTCGATGGGCTCGCCGCTCTCGGGATGCGCCCCCACTACCCGCTCCGGCTTGTTGCGATCCTCCTTCTCGCGAATGAGCTCCAAGGCCCGCTCCAGCCCCACCGTGAGGACATCGTCGCCATCCTTGAGGGACGCAAATGTGCCCTTGTGCTTCACGTAGGGTCCGTACCGGCCAATATTGGCCGTGATGGGCTGTCCACTTTCCGGGTGCTCACCGAGTTCACGGGGCAGATCAATGATCTGTAGGCCGAGATCGAAGTCCACGTCGTCGGGGTCCACCCCCGGCGGCAGCGACACGCGCTTCGGCTTGCCCTCCTGATCGTCGTCGCCCAGCTGCACGTAGGGCCCGTAGGGACCGGACTTGAGCAGCACGGGCAGGTCGGCGTCCGGATGAATGCCGAGGACCTGATCGTCCTGATTGGCCTCTTCGAGAATGTCCTGGAGAATCTCTTCGGTGGTGTCGCCCGGAAACAAGTCGTCGGGCAGCGAGGCCGTAACGGTCGACCCATTCATCGGCCCCTCTACGTACGGCCCGTACTTGCCCACCCGCACCACGTAGTCGCCCCACTGGTCCGGAAACGCAATCTCGCTGATGTCGCGGCCGTCGATGTCGCTGAGCCCCTCCTCGACGCGCTGTTCAATGCCCTTGTCCCCAAAGTAGAAACGCTCCAGGTACGGATCCGGCTCCTGTCGGCCGCGCGCAATTTCATCGAGGGCCTGCTCCATTTCCGCCGTAAAGTGGACATCGACGAGGGGCTCGAACTGGGCCTCCATCAGGTTGTTGGTGGCGAAGGCCGTAAAGGTGGGCACCAGGGCATTGCCCTTCTTCTTGACGTAGCCCCGTTTCTGGATGGTGCCGATGATGGAGGCGTACGTCGACGGCCGCCCAATCCCCTCCTCTTCGAGCGTCTTGACGAGCGACGCCTCCGTGTAGCGCGACGGCGGCTGCGTCTCGTGCCCCAGTGGCTCGATGCCGCCGACCCGAAAGCCGGACTCGCCGTTCTTCGACGGCTCCGCGACGGCCGACTCCCCCACGTCCAGCGGCGGCAGCGGCCGTTCGCGGTCCTCCAGATCCGCATCCGGGTCGTCGCTGCCCTCCACGTAGGCGCGGAAGAAGCCCGGAAAGTCGATGCGCTTGCCGGACGCCCGAAACCGGGCAACCTCGTCGCCGGCATCGGCCTCAAAGTACACGTTGATGTAGCGCACCTTGGCCTCGGCCATCTGGGTAGCCACCGTCCGCTTCCAGATGAGATCGTAGAGCGCCCCCTTCATGCCATCGAGCCCAAGTTCGTCCTTGGTCTTCATCTCCGACCCCGCCGGACGAATGGCCTCGTGGGCCTCCTGCGCACTGTCCGACGAGCTGTACTGCCGGACGCTGTCGCTCAGGTACTCGTCGCCGTACCGCTTGGCCACGGCCTGCCGCGCCCCTTTCACGGCCTCTTCGGCCAGGTTCGTCGAGTCGGTCCGCATGTACGTGATGTACCCGTTCTCGTAGAGGCTCTGCGCGATGCTCATCGTCCGGCTCGACGACAGGTTGAGCTTGCGGTTGGCCTCCTGCTGCAGCGTCGACGTGATGAACGGGGCCGACGGCGACTTCGTGCGCGTCCGCTCCTTGCGGTCGACGATGGTCCAGGGCCGATCCGGGAGCGTCTCGGCCAGGGTCGTCGCTTCCTCCTCGTCGAGCAGACGCACGTCTTCGCCTTCCGTCACGTCCGCCTTCAGGCGGCCCGTGTCTTCGTCGAAGTCCTTCCCGGCCGCCAGGCGCACGCCGCCCAGGTGGGTCATCTCCGCATCGAAGGTCATCCCCTGCTTTTGGAGCTGGGCCTTCAGGTCCCAGTAGGTGGCCGGCACAAACGTAATGCGCTCCTTCTCCCGCATCACGAGAATGCGAACGGCCACGCTCTGCACGCGTCCCGCCGACAACTTCGGCTTGATCTTACGCCACAGGAGCGGAGAGATGCTATATCCCACCAGCCGGTCCAGAATCCGCCGCGTCTTCTGCGCCTCAACGAGGCTCTCGTCAATGTCGCGGGTCTCGTCGAGCGCCCGCTCGATGGCCTCCTCCGTAATCTCATGGAAGACCATTCGACGCACCGGAATGTCCGGGTCCAGCACCTTCACGAGGTGCCATCCAATGGACTCGCCCTCCCGATCCTCGTCGGTCGCAATGTAGAGCTCATCGGCCCGGCGCACGGCCTTCCGCAGGTCCTTCACTACATCCTGCTTGTCCGACGGAATCACGTACAGCGGCTCGAAGCCGTTGTCCACCTTCACCCCAAGCCGCGCCCAATCCTCATCCTTGTGCTCCTTCGGAATCTCCTTCGCCGAGGCAGGAAGATCCCGAATATGCCCCATGCTGGCCTCAATTTGAAATCCGTCCGACGGCAGAAAGGCGCGAATCGTGCGGGCCTTCGTCGGGGACTCGACAACAACTAAGCGTTTCATAGAGGAGCCGCGGAAAATAAATTCGTACAGATGTGCGCGAGGCCGCTGCCGTCCGGCAATGCCACATTTCCGGGGGCGTTCAGTCGGTTCTCCCGGGTCCGATCCCTATCGGTTTCTCCCCCTGAACGAGTCCAGTGCCCCCCAACTCATCTCGTTCAGACAGCCATAGACCTCTCGTCCGTTCTCAATAATTCCCGAACGAAAGCGGAGCGGTAGGCACGCTCGCCGCCGGAGAGTCGTTCCGGAGACAAACAGACTGAACAAAGACGTTTCGTCGGAAATCAGCTCGTTCGCCTCCGAACCATGTGCAGTCGTTTCGGACACGGATAGACTTGCTCGTCCCCCAGACTGTTTCTTGGCCCTCGCCGACTGCACAGGCAGTTCCAATTCGCCGCCCCCTCCTTGTCAACAAAAAAACCTGCCGCCCAGAGTCCGGACGACAGGAAATCGGGCCGAAGGAAACCGGGTGCGTCATGCCTGTGCCGGCGCGTCGACCGTGAGCCCGAGCTCGAGCGTGTCGTCGCCGAGGAAGTGATCGAGGTGGTGCGCCCGATCCTCCGCTTTCGTCAGTACCTTCTGGAGCTCCCGCTTGGTGCCGTGGTCGCCGTGCTTAATCGCGAGCTCAATCACCTCACGGAGCTTGATGCAGAGGGTCCGCTCCGCCTCGATGTCGTGCTCAAGCATGGATCGGAGCCGATACGTGCCCTCCGGCTCGTGGTCCACGTAGGACAACTCGGTCTGTGCGTCCGGGCTACACGTCGGGATGCCCCCAAGGGCCGTGACCCGCTCGGCCACGCGGTCAAGGTACTTGTGGACCTCGTTGTAGTTTTCTTCGAGAAAGTGGTGCAGGTCCCGAAACTGCGGGCCCTCTACGAGCCAGTGGTGCTTGTGGTACTGATGGTACAGCGTCCACAACGTGCACTGGATCTCGTCGAGCTTCGGAATCAGTTCCTGCGTGGCCTCTTCGCTGAGGCCGATGGGATTATCCTCGATCATCTGCTGCGGCCGCCACGGCGTGCCGTGGTCGGTGTCGGTCGTGGCAGGCGGTTGGGACTCGGTCTGCGGCATAATGGGGCTGGGTGGATTGGTTCAAAAAAATCGTCGCGACAATGGGACGCGTCGGGAATCGTCACAACTGTCAGTTCGTCACCCGCGATCTCCCGACAGTGTGACGGGCTCTCCTGTCATCCTGTGGGATGTTCGGCGTCTTTTCCGTACAATGGATATGTGCAAACCCGGTGCCAGCCCCTGGTCGACTCATGGGCACAGACATTCGAATTACAAGAGCGGGACACGCTCCCAAACTGGGCACCCCCCCACAGCCCGCCTCTCGATCTGTTCGAATGGACGCACACTGCCTCCCCAGTCCGGAATGTTCTGATTGACATCTTGATCAAACGGACCCTACGATAAGAGGAAACGTCCAAAACCGATTCAGCGGTACAATCCCAACTCGTCCATCCCTCCCTGATTTTCAACCATGGCCCCCCTGCCCGACCTCACAACGACCGACGTTCGCCACTGGACGGAACAGCGCTTCTACGATCGCGGCAAAACCTACGTCCGACAGGACCGAATCCAGCGCCCGCGGCGGACCGATACGCGCCTGAAGGCCGAATGCCAGGGCTCCCGCCCGTCGCCCTACCACGTCGAGGCGGAGCTGGATGCCGACGGCATCGCCTGGGCGGAGTGCTCATGTCCGATGGGCGGGGGCGGCTACTGCAAGCACGTGGTGGCCCTGCTCCTCACCTGGGTGGAGTCGCCGGAGGAGTTTGCGTCGACGCCGCCCCTCCACGACGCCCTGGCGGACTGCTCCAAAGACACCCTGATCGGCCTGATCCAGAAGATGGTGGACCGGCACCCGAACCTGGAACAGCTGGTGTCCATCGCCGCCACGTCCCGCGACGCCTCGGTGGACGAGGAGGACCTTCGCTCCCAGATCCAAGGGGCCTTCGACCAGGTGGGGTACGACACCGACCCGTACTACGCGCCGCGAGAAGCGGCCGAAAACCTGGAGCCGTTCATCGACCTCGCCGAGGACTACGTCGACCACGACCGGCCGGCCGACGCCGTTACCGTCTACCGCCTCCTCATTGAGGAAACAATCGACCACTACCGGGACTTCCGCGACGAGGAAGGCGAACTCGGGAGCGTCATCAGCGACAGCACTGATCGCCTCGGCACCCTCCTCGCTACCGCCGACGACGAGGCCCTCCGCACCGAGATCCTGTCCTGCCTCCTCGACGTGTACCTCTGGGACGTCAACCTCGGGGGCTACGGCCTCGGCGATTGGGCCTACGAAGCAATCACCGACCACGCTACGCCCGACGAGAAGCACCGCCTCGCCGATACCGTCCGCGACCAGCTTCCCGACGCCTCGTCGGCAGATCCCGACGATCCCGACCGCGTCTTCGTTCTCAGCAGCTCGGGCGGGTCCTGGAACAGCAACTGGAAACGCCGGTCGCTCGGGGGCTTCCTGCTGGACCTGATCGGCGACACCCTGTCCGATGACGAATACCTCCGCCTCTGCCGCCGGACGGATCGGCTGACGGACCTCGTCGACCGGCTGCTCGAACAGGATCGACTCGACGACGCCCTCGATGCCGCCCGCTCGGCCTCCGACTACGACCTCTATCGGCTCACGTCCACCTTCGCCCGGCACGACGCCGAAGACGCCCTTCACGACCTTGCCCTCGACCGGCTCGATGACAACCCGCACCGCGATCTCGTCCGGTGGCTTCGCGACTACGCCGACACGCACGACAACCCGGAACAGGCCCTTGAGCTGAGCCGGCGGCTCTTCTGGAATCGGACCAGCGAATCCGCCTACGAGGACCTCAAATCCACCGCGCAGGCACTCGGACAGTGGGATACCGTCCGCGCCGAGATTCACGACCGACTCCGCGAACAGGGAGACTATGCCCTGCTCACCCGCCTGCACCTGGCCAACGACGATGTGGACGCCGCCCTCGACACCGTCAAGCACACCTCGTTCTCCTCCTGGAGCTCCATTTCCACCCCGCTGTCTCTCACGGTGGCCGAGGCCGCAGAAGACGACCACCCGAAGGACGCCATCCGGATCTACACGGATCGGGCCGAGCACCTGATCGACGAGCGGGGCCGCTCCAACTACGCCGACGCCGCCGACCTCCTCGTCCGCGTCCGCGCGCTCTACGACCGCCTCAACGACACCGATGCCTGGGACGCCTACATCGATCAGCTCTATGACGACGAACTGCACCGTCTCCCCGCCGCCCAGGACGAATTCGAAAAACGCGACCTGCTCTGACGCCTCCCTTCACTCCTCCAGCAGATCGTCGAGTCTGGTTCTCAATTCAGGCACGTTATTCTGTGCGATGGTCCAAATGATCTCGTCATCCACCGTGTCGTAGCCGTGAATCACCCGATTCCGAAGCGCAATGATTCGCGGAAGGGACGGAATTTGGGACTCAATTCCTTCATTCTGCTCTGCGGCTTTTCCAAGTGCCTCCCCAATGATTTCAAGTTGGCGTTCGACAGCGGAGCGAAGCATGATGTTCTGCTCGTACTCCTGAAAGCTTCGCTCCTCCACAAATCCTCGAACCGTCTCGCACGCCCGTCGTGCATCAAGCAGACGCTTCTTGACTGCGTTGTTCATAAATAATCTGCCGGGACGAATCCACGGAGTCACGAAAGTAGGGATTCTGAATCGATCGCTCTGTCACAAGATCAACATCTCGTTCCAAGAGGGCTTCCAGATCCCACGCAAAGTCAAGGTATGTATCGGCGTAGCCAGGAGAATGTCGGACTTCTTTCGAAAAAAGAACGACGAAGTCCACATCGCTCGTCTCCTCGTCAAATTCGCCCGTCGCCGCCGACCCGAAGACCTCCAACCGCTCTACGCCATACCGACGGCACAGCTCCCCGATCTCTTCTTGATGAGCCTCAATCGCAGAAATCATATCCGGCGGAAAGCAACCAAAAATATTGATTATGTTACTTGTACAGGATTCCCACTCAAATGATCACTCGGCCCCCCACCGCATGAGCGAGTGGCAGCTTGGGGGCGCGGGGAGAGGGTGAATCGCACTACTCAAAACGGTCCGAAGTACGATGCGATTATTGATGAGGAGTACGTGAGGGAGGCTGAATTACCGATCCGTTCGGCATGAGTCGGTCAAATCACGAGTCACGCTTCACGAATCCCACTGGGAATATGCACAGCAATAGCAACCTGCACGCTGACGATTAAAGCAGTAGCTCTCATGAGCCTCACGCACATACCCACACACTCCCACACGCACATACCCACTTACATATTCCGCCGGTACTCGCCCCCCACCTCGAACAGGGCCTCCGTGATCTGCCCGAGCGAGCAGTACTTCACTGCCTCCATGAGTATAGCGAACGTATTCTCGCCCGCCCGGGCCGCCTCCTTCAGCTCCGCGAGAGCGGCCTCGTTCTTATCGGCGTAGCGCACCTGGAAGGCCTGCAGGGTGCGAAGCTGATGCTGTTTCTCGTCGTCCGACGACCGCATGAGCTCCACGTTTTCCTCCTCCGCGGTCTCGTCCGCCCCCTCTTCCTCCCGCGTAAAGGTGTTGACGCCAATCACGGGCTTCTCGCCGGAGTGCTTCGCCTCCTCGT
>CAYOWD010000175.1:0-752 GCA_964407535.1 uncultured Salinivenus sp.
CCAATCTGAATCAGCGGAGGATCCGGCGCGTCCCATTCCTCCGGGTCCCACCACTCCTCCTCCCATCGGTCGAGATCGGCCCACGTCCGACACACCCGCTCCAAGGTGTACACAATTGGTGGTTGGCCCCACCATTCCATTCGGTCTCTCTCGACCGTATCGCTGTTCTCCACTCCGCTTTGGTAGTGGTACACGGCCCCGTCGCAGTTGTCTCGATCCAGCAGGATAAAGCCCATCGGCTCATCGGGGTGCTTCTTCGCCACGTTGATCTCGCGGGGATACTCCGCCGTCAGCTCCTCATCCAACCAGCCCCGCATGGCCGCCTTCGTTCCCTTTCCCAGGACGCCGTCGATCGCCCAGTCCGACCAATCCACCTCGAAAACATCCCCCTCCGGGGCCTCTCCCAGAGCCTCCCCCAAAGTGTCCAACATGCTAGCATCTTCCCAATCGGGCAATTCCAGCTCAAAGGGCGACCGGGGATCGAGACGCCCATCGACCACGTGGTAGTAGGTCTCCACCTGCAGGCAGGTCACCGCCGCCTCCGTCGCCGCCCCGTAATATCCGTCCACCGGCCCCAGGTCAAACCCCAGACGAATCAGGTCCTCCTGCAGGGCTTCCACCTGCGGCCCGCTGTCCTCCCGAAGCAGCGTCTCGTCGGTGGTCAGGTAGACGGAGGCCTTTGCCCGAAGCGCCTTCAGGGCCGTCACCGGGTGGTAGTGCCACACCGTCGGACGGGAAGGGGTCGCATCTAC
>CAYOWD010000175.1:762-9168 GCA_964407535.1 uncultured Salinivenus sp.
TACCGTATCCCACCACTGCATCTTCTTGTAGCTCGTCTCGTCCCGCTCGCTGTGACGCGTGCTGTCCTTGAGGGCCTTCTTGAGGTTCTGGATTCCCCATTCACTCGGAAACTTCACCGCCGCCCGGCGGAGCTCTTTTCCGTCCTTCACGTGGTGCAAAATGCGCTTTCGCCCCAGGTCTCGCTCCTGGTAGGCCGGAAGACCGGAGGGCACGTTTTCGGCGTTCTCCTCTCGCGTCAGGAGTTCCTCGAGGGCCGGGGACTGCTCCGGGTCGATTACGAGGTCGCTGTTCGTGTCCTCAATCGCTTCCCAGGAGGGCATCTCCAGCGCGGTTGGGGGGCCCCCGCTTTCGGATTCGCTCTCTGCGTTGCTTTCGCTCCCTGCACTGCTTTCTGCGCCCTCCCCGCTCCCGTTCTCGAGCCCAAACGCCTTTTCCTCGGAAAAGACCTCCCAGTGCACCGTCGGCGCCCGTGTGACGTACGGGCCCTTCTCGATCATTTCCGGCGTGAGCCAGTTGTCGGCGTCCAGCCCAAAGCTCCCGCCCCACCACAGCGTCGTGCCCGCCTCAATGGGGGCATCGAGCGTAGCGATCTTGCCGCTTTCAAGCGTGTCGAGCGCCGATTCCCCAACCGGGGCCGCGTCGGTGGCCTCCACCTCCGATTGCTTCACGTAGCCGGTCACCCGGCTCCGAAGGGCCTTCACCTGCTGCCACTGCGTGCCGTTTGTAGCGGTCGGCTCCCCGAGGGGGGCAAGCAGCCCGCCGGGCGCAACGCCCTCGCCAGGCGGTCAACCCAGGCGAACTGCTGGAGCCGCTTCTTTTTCGCAGTGCTAAGACTAATCGCGCGAGGGCCGGACGCTTTCGGTGCCCGCCGCGGTCGAGTCGATCACATGAAGGCCGAGCCAATGCTCCGGAGGTTCCAGAGTTAGGTCTTTGCCCTTCTGCAGGCGCTTCTCTACTTGCATAAACCCGGCTTCCGGCACCGACACGTCCCACTGCTTGGCGCCGACGAGCTTTCCGTTTTTCCGTTCTTCTGCGCGAATTGGAACCCATTGAAGATGACGAACGCCGCGGCGCCGGTCATAAGTGAAGATGTGCGCTTTCCACTTTTCCCAGGTTCTCGTGCTATCTTTTCGCATCTCCCCGGACCGTGCGTACTCAAACCAGATGTATTGAGTCTGGGCATCTGATACGTTCAGGGGACGAAGCGACCGAACTTTAATATGGGAAGGAGTAAAGCTATGTGGACGGGCATCATCGATTTCCTTGTAGTAGAGAGAGTCCGCAATTTCCGCTAAAAAGTACAGAGTGTGGGGAGTATGCGTCGGTTCTTCTTTCAGCTGAACCATCTCGACGGCGTAGACTAAGAGGTCTTCCCCGAGTCGAATGCTGTCACCGGTCGGGCGGACGTACATTGGCAATTGGGTCGAATCGATACTTAGATCATTGCCGACCGCCCACCGGCACGTGAACTCGTGCAGTGAAGGAACGACCCCCTGCCGGGCAGGTCGATATGGAGGTCCCATTTGTTCTCGATTCCGATAGGTCGCGTGTATGCTACAAGGCTTCACCTCAATGGCAGGAGAACGAGTCGTGTCGTCTTGGAATTGTTCGACGGGGGGGGCTAGACTCGTGTCTTCAAGAAAAGAAACCTGTTTGGCGGACTTGCCAAAACGATTTCTGTCTCCAGGCATTGCGCCCACGACTAGCGCTACGCAGATACTTACCAAGGACAAAGACCAGAGTCGCAATGAGAACGACGGGAATGGGGCGTCGGAGAAGATAAGCATTAGTTTTCAGATGAAGTATCGTCGTGTTTTTCGAAGGTGAGAACCGTTTGGTCCGGTGTGAAATTCGACCACGCCTCGACGGCCTTTGCATTCATCCGCTTCTGAAGGAAATCCTCGATTAGGGCATTCTGGGTTTCGTAACCGCTGAGGTTGTATCCGTCAGATTTGGCAATATCTGCGACGCGATCTGGGCCTGCATACTTCAGGATCTTGCCCGCTCGCCGAGCCGGATTGGTCATGTTGCCCATCCGGGCCTGTAGAAGCTCTGCCACAAGCTGACGCTCCCGATTCTTTGAGACGGAAAGGTCGGACGCAGAGGTAATTTCCCACGTCCCAAACTTATCTTGGACGGGGAGAAGCCAGTAGTTGTCGCCGGTGCTCTGAGACCACACGTCCGCCGGGGAGTTGACGTGCCAGTCCAGTAGGAGGGCCTGGGAGAGGTCCCGACGAAAAATCTCTCCGATGGTGGTGTTGATCTCAGTCGGTTCGTCTTGTCCTTCAACCGGCACCTCTAGTGTCATCGATCGGTTCCGGATCTCCTCCAGCCGGTTGAAGCCCTCCCGTAGCATCCAGTATCGAAGCGCTGGGTCCCCGAAGGCCTCCGCAAGCCGGTCGACCCAGGCAAACTGCTGGAGCCGCTCCTTTTTCGCGGAGCTAGTAAGGGGCTCGCCGTGCAGGGTCGCATGGGCCTTCTTCGCGCCTTGAGCGTCTCCTTCTGACCCGTCTTGCGGTTGAAGACCGTAGCGGCCGAGCTGTCGTTTGTATGCCTCCGGGGCGCTGAGCCGGGCGGTATGGAGGGCGCCCTGGAGTTCTCCTTTTGCCCCGCCGACGCCGAGGGTCTGCTGGATGGGACCGATTGTGACGTGGGCCCGGTCCCAGGTGTTGATGCCCTTCAGGCAGGCTTCCGACTCGCTGATGGAGGCCCACACGTTGGCATCGAAGTCCGAAAGGTCCGGCACACCTTTCTTCGGCTCATCGGGCCGCATCTTCTTTTCCTTGATCAGCATCTCGTAGAGGTCCGGCGTATCGGAGGCAAAATCATAGATCCCCGCCTTCCAGCCGGTAATGTTGCCGTGCTTGTCTTTGATATAGCCGGCCTCGACGGAGGCAAAGTCCTCCGAGGAGGTGGACCCGGGACGCTTGACGGTCACGTCCGTCCCGTCGAGATCCCCCTCCACGACGGTCGTGTAGCTGGGGACATCGTCCTGATCATCGTTTTTGTAGAGCTCTTCAATATCACTAATCTCCTGGGGAACCCCGTGGTGATCAAAGATGAGGTCCCGAACGTCTTCGTACGTGGTGACCTCTTTCTGTTCTCCACCTATATTCACGAAGAACTGGGGCGTTTGACTCCCAATCGCCTTCAGCGCCGTTACGGGGTGGTAGTGCCACACCTTCGGGCTGTCGGGCAGCTTCACGCCCGCTTCCTTTGCCGCCTTCCACCACCGCATCGCCTTCAGGTCCTCCTTCTCCGACTTCTGGCGGCTCGGGCTCTTCTCGATGGCTCGATCCAAGTCCTGGATGCCCCACTCGCTCACGTTCTTGACCGCGTAGCGGCGCAGCGGTTTCCCTGCCTCCAGAGTGTAAATGGTTTGCTTCTCTCTCAGTTCACAACTCCGGTAGGGAGGCGGGTCGGGGATGGAGGACTCCGATCGTTTCTTTTCGATCAGGGACAGGGCGTCGGACTCGCTCGGGGCCATCGTCCGCTTGTCCGAGGAAGCGGTCTGCGTCGTCCAGGAAGGCATTTGCAGCGATGTCCCCCCCGTCTCATTGTTGGAGTCGTCCGTACTGGAGTCGCCCGATTCAGCGTCTTCTTGCTGAGCGCTTTGTCCAGAGGTTTCTTGTCCGTTTTGCTCGGCGCCGAGAACCTTTTCTCCGGAAAAGACCTCCCAGTGCACCGTCGGCGCCCGCTCGATCGGCGAGGGATGTTCGAAGCCTTCGTTCATTCGTTCCCCCGTCCAATAGGCAATGGCATCGTCCATGTATTCCCTCGTATTGGCAATGGCATCGTCCATCAAGGACTCAAAGCGGGCGTCCCATTCGAGCTCTTTCCCATATTGGCCCATCCACCACAGCATCTCCCCGGCTTCGATGGGCACGTCCAACTTAGCGACCTCCCCGGACTCTAATTTGCCGACGATGTCCGTTCCCCCCGGGGGCGGGGCCTCTTTGGTCCACGGGGTCTTAAGGGTCCCTTTGTCGTCCAATTCCCCGAGGGCCACGAAGCCCTCAAGGTTTTGTCTGAGGACCTCAACCTCCTGCCAGCGATACCGCGTTGCGTCTCCCGAGGTCTCGTCATTTGAGGCTCCGTCACTCGATGTCCCGTCGATCGGTTCCCCGAGAGGTTTCATGAGAGCATCGGTTGGGACGCTTCCTTTATGAGTAGATTCTGTATCATGCGAGGAACGCACTCTTAGTCCCCTGGAAGCGGTCACGCGAAGAAGAGGCGTTCCGGTGAGCCAGGGCATTGCGCCCGCCTCCTGAGCAACGCCCTCCAGAGACACCGGAGCCAGATGCATGAAAAGCATATAGAACGGTGTCCCGTCCTCTTCGGAGGCGGCGGGCGTCCACGTGTGCTTCGTCAGAATAAAGTTGGTGTGTCCAAACGCACAGGTGGCCTGCTCGGGGTCCGGATCGAGCCGGGCGGCCACAATTCGTCCCCCAGTGGGGGCGTGAATCAGGGGCTTCTTGATCGACTTTCCGCCAATCGACAGGTCCGACTCTTGACCGAATGATAAGTGGATCCCGCCGTGCCAGAGGCCGTTGGCGCCCACTGGATACATGCCACCGGTCGAAGCGCTGGCGGCGCGGTTGTAAAAGTCACTGAGGGTGTCGCTCGTAATCCGTTTGTGGGACTGAAGGGGAAAGGTGGTCATATCGCAAACGAAAAGCTGAGGGAGTTGAGAGCCCAAAAGATGGGCAGCAGTACAAAAAGGCAACAACGAAAAGCGACTCCAGGATGCGGTCTCCAAGAGTCAATTCTTTAAACAACGGAGGTTCAGCATCAGCCTGAGGGAAGCGCTCCCCCGCCCTGGGCAACCCAGACACGCCAAGCCGATCCAGTCACGACCTGAGCAAACAGCGGTGCATCCTGAGAAGATTCGCCTCGCGAGCTTCCGTCCTCAGAAGACTCCTCTTGTGATGGCTTCGCAATTACCTCGTGTGCCTCCTCTGGCGCCTCGGCCGGCGCCTCGGCGGGGCCGCCCAGCTCCGGCAATTTGACCTTCGCCGGCCCCGGCGGAATCTCCGTCAGCTCCACGATGCCGCTTCCATCGGTGGTTTCCGACTGGGTCGACCCGTCGGCCAAGGTGACCTCCACGTCCTGGTCGGCGTAGGGCGCCCCGCTTTGGGCATCGACGACCTGGGCGGTCAGGTCGTCGACGAACGTCATGATGCCCCGCGTCTTCGCATCCTGCGAGTCCGCAATCCGTCCGCTTACGTTCACCGTGTAGAAGAATTTCGGCTGCCGGTAGCCGTCCGATGCCTCCCACTCCGGCACAATATCGGCGGTGTCGCCCGGATACTGAAACATGTACTTGGCCTGTACGGCTTCTTTCTCGACCCGCTGCCGGATCTGGGTGAACGGGACCGGCGCACCTCGCTTCTGTTGAAACAGGCGGATCACCGCCCGCCGCCCGTCGGGGGCGCCGCGGACCTCGGTCGTCAGGTCGACGATGTCGCCGCGCTTGACTTCTTCTTGAGACCAGCGCGCTCCGTACGGGCGCACCGGATCCACAATCCGAAGCGCCTCCGACTCCTTCGAGAGGCCGTGGTTCGGCATCTTGACCTTCGCGAGCAGGCCGCCGACCGCATCCCCCGGCACGCGGAGCGACAGGTTGAGCTCGTCGCCGGGCAGCTCGCCGGAGATCGTGTTGTGCACGGTGCCTTGCGCATCTTCGAGGCGAATTTCCATCTGGGAGCCCTGCGCGCAGAAGATGGTGCGGATCTGGAGGCCCACTTTGCCTTTGGGCGCGGCCTGACTGCGGCGCCAGCGGACGCGCTCAATTTCGGAAGGGAGGGTAAAGACGTGCTTCTCGTCGGTCGAACCGGTAAATTCGGGCATAACAACGAAAGACGATCAAGAGGAATGAGGGACGATACTGTATGAAGTGCAATTTCATTCTACGAAAAGACACGTAGGGTTGCAAGCGGGGATGCGTACGACAGGTGATCGTAGGGGTCGGTTTTAGTGCGATGAGGGATGCTCCCTGGGGCTATACGTGTTGAAGTGGGTAGGTTTGAAAGAGGGGCGTAGTGCAGTATCAATGCTCGTTATGCATCCCCCAATCCTGGTACACGTTCCCTTTCGTTCTCACGCAAGGCGCGTGATGCGCAAAGGAAGCGGGACCGATTCGTGTGCATGGATCGGTAGGCTCACAAGTCCCCGCATCACGTGTCGTCGTCGGTACACGTTGGCAGCTCGTTTCGGGTATGGATTGACGATTGAGGCGACAGCAGTGGGGGGAGCGGAGGGGGAGGAGCTGCTCCGGAAGCACGGGACATCCGCCACGTGTCGGGGAGCTGGTTCCCCCTCTGTGTGGCATAACGGAGTTTTGAACGTGGGACCTCCTTTGAAGAAATCGATGTAAGTGTCCCTGGCGTCGGCGGACGATTTTTTTTGTACGCTCAATTACGTACTTTTCTGTATAAACATATGCATAAAATAAAAGTAAGCATAATCTTATGTAGCGCAATCCAACGTTTTTTGCTATAGTACGGCGGATTGTCATGCCTGCTCTGTCGGTCTCAATGTTTGGGAAGCTAGAGGTATATCTCAACGGCGATCCCATTGCATCTGCGTTGTCGCAGAAGGCACAGGAGCTGCTCGTCTATCTGCTGCTCCATCGGCGCTCGCATCCCCGGGAGAAGCTTGCGACGCTTTTGTGGAAGCACGGGACGACGGAGCGGACGAAGGCGTACCTGCGGAAGGCGCTCTGGCAACTGCGCCAGCCGGTCGAAACGAGTGACGCCGAGGTCGACGGCCTCTGTCGGGCGAACGGGGACTGGGTCCAGATCGACCCGGGCGTTGTGGACCGCGTCGACGCCGCCGTGTTCGAAAAGGCCTTCGATGCGGTGCGCGATTCCACGGCCGAGGACATGTCGGCCGATCAGGTGCAGACGATGGAGCGGGCGGTCGCCCTCTACACCGGCGACCTGCTGGAAAACTGGTACCAGGAGTGGTGCCTGGAGGAACGGCAGCGACTAAAAGATATGCTCCTGCGCATGTTGGACCGGCTCACGCGTTGGTGCGAACGGGAGGGGGCGTACGACAGCGGCATCCAGTACGGACGGCGTGCCCTTCGGATCGACCCGGCCCGGGAGCGCATCCACCGGCATCTTATGCGACTATGGACGTTGGCGGGGGATCGGACGGGCGCTCTTCGTCAGTACGAGCGCTGTACCGAGGTCCTAGACTGCGAACTCGGCGTGTCCCCGAGCACGGCGACCGAGTCCCTGCACGCACAGATTCGAGACGATCGGTTTCCCCCTGCAGGCGGAGACACCCCACCCCCGCCTGGAGAGGCAGCCCAGTTGGCCGATGGGGGCGAGGAAGAGCGTCGGGGGACGGAGCCCGCATCCCTGGAGAACAAGGACTGTTCCCTACGGAACGGGCTCGAACGGATCCGACGACTTCAAGGCCGTCTCGCGTCCATTCAGGAAGAGATTCGGCGGGAGGTGGAGGCCGTCAAGGGGGCCTTGCAGAACGAGGACCACTAGGGCCTCTCAATTTTCGGGGGGCACTGGGAGCGGGGAGGGCCAAGGCCATTTTATACCAACTCCGCAGACTAGTGGGACAGCCTCACTAGTGCAATCGGACGCAAGTCTTTCGGTAGTTGGTGACAACATTCCTTCGAGCCAAACGCTTTTTTCGGGCTCCGGAGGCCGTATTGCTTCCCGTGAGGCGTTGGCAAGGAACGACGTATCCGCTGAGGGACTTCTGCCTCAAAGCACTAGTTAGGCATCTCCGTTGGGAATGTGAGCTACCGCCCCAGTAGTCAGTGTCTCAACGGCGTCTGGAGGGATGTAAGTGTGGGAGTGCAATGTCCTCGACCACTATACCTTGGGGGGACGGGTCGGTGGGGGGAGGTCCATGCACTTGTGTTCATACCGACACACCCGCAATCCCGAACTTTATAAGCAGATTTTGTATTCCCCATAAGGCTCGTTTTCATGATTCCCAACTTTCTCATCGTCGGGGCTGCCAAAGCGGGAACGACGACCGTGAGTAGCCTCCTTCGCCACCATCCGGACATATTTATATCGGATCTCAAAGAGCCCCGGTTCTTCACGACCAACTGGGACCGAGGGCTACAGTGGTACCGCCAGCTCTTCGAAGGAGCGCAGGACCATGCAGCGGTGGGGGAGGCGTCTGTCAACTATACTAGTGCTCCCCTTGAGTCGGAGGTGCCTCGACGCATCGCACAAACGTTGGGAGACATCAAGTACGTCTACCTGGTGCGACATCCGATTGAGCGGATTGTGTCGCACTACAAGCATGCTATCGTTCATAGGTGGATTCCGAAATCCACTTCCTTTGTTGAGGCTCTGGAGCGCGAACCCCGAATTACTGAGCCGTGAGCAGTTTGCTAAACTTTTTCGGGATGGATTCGATAGGTC
>CAYOWD010000176.1:0-9154 GCA_964407535.1 uncultured Salinivenus sp.
AGGAGGTGTGCCCGGAGGAGGCCATCGTGATGTCGAAGGAGTACGACCTCACGTTTCAGAGCCGCGACGAAGCGGTGTTCGATCTTCAGGAGCTGCTGAAGCCTACCGAACAGTTGCAGGATCGGCTTGAATACCTCGACCAGTACAAAAACAAGCAGTTCGGGCAGCAGTGGGACTTCCAGAAAGAGAACAACCTCCACAGCGTGAAGGATCAGCACTTCCTGGACTGGCTGGCCGACGAAGGGATGGACGAGCTTGACACCACCCACACGCGCGAGGAGCGGATGGCCACGGAGGGCGACCAGGACTGGGGCGGCGACCGCGAAGGACCGCCCCGTAAGACGCACGCCGCCGAATAGTCCCCGGAGCAACGCCCCGCATCCTCATCCCCGAACGCCCAACGCTCAACGCAAAACGGCTCAACGCAAAACACTCAACGCCCAACGCGACGCCGATGGAAGACACGACGGATATCGAGAATGCTCAGGCCGATGATCCGGAGGCCCTGCGCGACGCCCTGCTCGATCAGCTTGGCTACCTGACCGACGAGGTGGCGGCGCTGCGGTCGGTGGTCGGCGACCTGCCCGATGAAATCAAAAGCGGCCGGCCCGGTCCCGACACCCTCACCATGAAGGAGCTGTACGGCGCCATCGCCACCCTCGATACCAGGGTGCGCCCCTCTCGGGCGGAACGCATCGTGGAGACCGACGATCCGGCCTTTGCGTCTGTGGACATCAAGGCCGAGGTCCAGGACAACGGGTGGAATGAGCGCGACATCCACGACATTCTCGACGAGGTGATCGATGCGCGACAGGCCCTCGTCGACCAGCTCTCCTCCTTCTCGGTGGAGGACTGGCACCGCACCGGCACGCTGGACGGAGATGCCCTCACGCTGTTTGAGCTGGTGCACCGCTTCACCCAAACCGACGCCGAGCGGCTTCGCGACCTCGGCTATCGCCTCCACGGCGCCCACCTCTCCGACCGCGACGAACCGCTTCCCAGCTGACAGTGGCGAGTGTCGAATTGCGACTTTCGAATAGAGCACTGCCCGTCCTCGACTCGTAATTCGGCACTCGAACTTCGCCACTGCATTCGAACTTCGACACTCGGCACTCGAACATGGCCAAGGATACAGGTCCGGCATACGACGACCTCGCCACTGCCTTCCGGCACCAGAACTTCGACCCACTCTACTTTTTCTACGGCGAGGAAACGTTTCTCATCGACGAGCTGCAAGAGCTGCTCATTGCGAACGCCCTCGACCCGGACCAGCACGACTTCAATCTCGACGTGGTGTACGGGTCGGAGACCGAGGCCTCGCAGGTGATTGGGCTCTGTCAGGGCTTTCCGGCCGGGGCTCCCAAACGCGTCGTGATCGTTCGGGAGTTTGAGAAGATGGACAACAACCGCGAGTTCAAAACCTACGCCGAGCAGCCCAACCCGCAGTCCATCGTCCTGCTCGCCTGCACCGACAAGCCCAACCTCCGCGCTCATCCCTATCGTGCCCTGAAAGAGCACGCCACGTGGTCGGAGTTCGAATCGCCCTACGACAACGAGATGCCGGATTGGATCCAGAGCTACGTGCAGGGCCAGGGCTACGAAATCGACCCGAAGGCCAACCAGATGCTCGCCGATTATGTGGGCACCGACCTCCAACGGGCGGCCAGCGAGATCGAAAAGCTCATCACGTTTGCGGGCGACCGCACCCGGCTGACGACCGACGATGTACTCGCGGCCAGCGGCCAGACGCGCGAATTCAACGTCTTCGAACTGCAGGCCGCCATCGGAGAGGGCCGCCACGCTGACGCGGAGCGGATCGCGGGACGCATCCTGCAGCAGGCCTCCAACCCCCGGAGCGAAGCCATTATGATGGTGGCCGTGCTCAATGGGTATTTCGACAAGCTCTGGAAGCTGCAGGCTCCAGGGGCCCAGCGCAAAAACAAATACGACATCGCCAGTCTCATCGGCGTGCCTCCCTTCTTTGCCGACGAGTACAAGCAGGCGGCCCAGCGCTACGACCGGACGTCGATTACGGACGCCTATTCCGCGCTTCTTGCTGCCGACTACGAACTGAAGGGCGGGGCGTCCCGAGAGGCCGCATTGATCGTAACCCTGCTGCTGCGCCGACTCCTGCCGCCGACTGCTCGTCCTGCGCGTGCCTGACGGAGAAACAAACCGCCTGGGGGGGCATACCTTCCCACAGATGAATCTCGGGGGGATTCAATGCTCGATGTGGGCGGGCGCTTCCTGCTTCACTGCGACGGTCATCCGGCTAATCGTGTATCATGGACAGCGAGACGCCCTTTGCGGACGATGGGCCGAACGACGGCGACGAGGTCCCATACAAGTGGCTCGACGAATGGCTGTGTGAGTATGTGGACGGCACGATGGATCCGTCGCTCGAAGCAATCTTCGAGCAGTACGTGGAGGCCAATCCGGACCTGAAAGCCCACGTCCAGCGGCTGAAGAAGACCCGCAAGCTGCTCTGCGAACACAGCCTCCCACCCCCCTCATTGGAGACGGACGATCCGGTTCCGGAGCCCGGCAGTGAGCCCTCTCCCCCGGCCCCCCCTCCACGCTCACGACTATGGGACCGTCCGTTCGTGATGGCCGGCATGGCCTCGTCCATCACGGTTGCTCTCGTCGTCGGCTTCTTCATCGGGGTGACCGTGGTAGAGAGTGATCGGTTCTACGCCCCCACAAGTGCCGTCGAGTCGGTCTCCCCGGATCGGGCGCCCTCGGCCAAACAGGACCCGGCGCCCGGCTCCGTGCCGGTGTTCCTCGAACACGACCTCTCCTCCTCCCCAGACTCGTCGCAGTCCACATCCTCCCTGACGACCATCGGTGCCCCCTAGCCCGTTCCGGGGTTCGCCGAGTTTTGACGCAGTCCGCGGCACTCCACGGCCCGCCCGCCGTTAGGGCGACTGTCGACACACAAAAAAGCACGGGCTCTTAGCTCAGCGGTTTAGAGCGCTCGCCTCACACGCGAGAGGTCCCTGGTTCAAATCCAGGAGGGCCCACCTCGGTTCGCCGCAAGCCCCTGCCCCGCAGGGGCTTTCGTATTTGTGGGGATAATACCAAATCCACTTATCAAGTTCGGGATTGCAGGCATGTCGGTATGGGTGCACCAATCCTGCCTCCCCCCCCTCCTGGGGGGACGCTGGGGGCAGGCTGTTTCATCTATCCTGGATGCCCTCCCCAGCAGCAGCTCCCTCCATGGGCCGAAGCACTACGTTTCCGGGGGACTATTTTCTCCCTGCTCTTCTTCCTCGCTGTTGTCCCCAGCACACTCTGCGCTACTTGCATCGGAGAAATGGGGGGCAACAGAAACTTTCCGTACGGCGTTTGGCTCGTCATCGTCGCGAGTTCGCCGGGCCGCTCCGTACAGCATTGAGATGCAGGACGACAGCGTGTGGGCCAGATAGTCGTTGTCCGCGTCCTCGTCGTCCAAGCGCTGATCCGGCGCGGCACGCTGAAACATCCCAGGGAACCGGAGACGAATCCGGTATGTGCCCCCTGCATCGTCCTCATCGTTGACAAGCACCGTGAGATTGAAGATGAACGCCTCGTCGGGATGATCACCCTCTTCAGCGTCTGCGTCCGGGGGAACCTTCGGATCCGACCAGTCCACGTCGATGCTCACGCTCGGCTCTTCGTCCAAAATCTCCTCAGCTCGCTCAGGATCGAGACGGTACGCAGGGTCAGCCTCGAAGTGATATTCTTCGGGAACGTAATCGATGAGCTGGATTGGGGGAGACATAGAGCGTAGGGGTCGTTTACGCGGCGGGATCGTCGTCGACATCACCTTCTTGGACGGGTCCAACGTTCACATTAACGGTGGTATCGGGCTGGAGTCCCGTTCCCGCACGATTGATCCAGGCGGCCATCTGGTCACCGGTACGCTGTGTGGTTCCGCCGTCCACGGCCAGGCGCTTCGTCTTCGTCGGAACGGCCTCCACATCCGGCGGATCGTGATCAACGAGATCGACCTCGACGCTCTTGCCGAGAGCCAGGGCGACGGCGACGAGCCGCTTGAGTGAAATATTCTGGTCGCCGCTCAGAAGCTGAGACACGGCACTCTTCGACACGTCGAGCTCGTTCGCGAGCTCCTCCTGCGTCTCAAACCCGGCCTCTTCCATTGCCTCCGCAATCTGTACGGTGATGTCGAGGATGAGCTCCTCCGCAACGAAGGTGGGATCGTGCTGCAGGGCTCTCCAATCGTCGGCGAGCCAGTCGGCGACACGGACGGTGTTTTCGTCGGGCATGGTCGGTTGGTTGGTTGCGTGTGTGGGGGCTGTTATCGTCGGGACAAACGGACTACTCAGCGTCGAACTTGTGCCTGTAGTACTGGTCCCGAAGGTAGAGAAAGTGGTCAATTTCCTGATCCGGCGTCTCGTCCGTCTGCTTCCGGTACCCATGCGTGAGAATCAAGCGGGACGGTCCATTGTCCGGTTCGGGCTCATCCTCAAAAAAAAAAGACCCGAATCCCTCCTTTCCTGATTTCAGCAACGTCTGTGCCCTCGTCCGCCGTCCACGTTTTGACGACGTTGGTTTTTGCGAGTTGCCGGTACCCATACCGGGCGATGCGCTTGCAGGCGGCCAGCAGCTTCTTCCATTCGGGCGGAGACACCGAACGGTCGCCTAGGGACGGATCGTCGCGCACCTCGGCTGCTTTCGGGCCGGTGGCACGCTGTCGTCGACCCCGTCCTGAAAGGTGCGCGTGCCGTCGCGGATGTAATGGATCTCATGACGGGATCCTTTACTGCATGGACCCTACACTGCTTATCCTGTTTAGCGCTCAAGCCCTATTCTCACCCCTGAAGTCGCCAGCACCGGCCGGTTTGTTTGTCTGCAATTTTATCAACCGTAAAGTTAGACAACATAAATTTGTTATTTTAGATTAGGAAGAGTCAGGAACCCGATTACAAACGCAACATTTTGTTACACGCGTAAATAATGGACTGTAACGTAGCGGTGAAATCAAGCTTTTCCTGATGCGGCAAGCCGTATTGGATCTATGCCCCAGGTTGGTTGCCGATTCCGGTGTTAACAATCAATGCCGATTTGGCGCGCCCCGATTTCTCCTGCTTGGAGGCCGTTTCTGTTGACCGGCGACGATGCGTTCCCTCTTGACGCTAGGCCTCTCGTACGCAGTCGCACCGGCCCGCTTCTTCTCCGAACGTGTACCCTGTGTGTTTATGTCGCTTTCCGATCACACGTGGCAGAGCGTCGGGCTGACCATCGCTGTCCTCGTCGTCCTCGTTAGCTGCGATACGCCGACGAGCGATCCGTCCCTCAACACGGAGGTCAACGTTTCCCCTCCGCTCATTGCCGCCAAGACGTACGCCTTCATCGGTGGCCCCGACAGTGAAAACGAGCCGATTATCGACACGACCGCGGACGCGGCAGTGGGACCACGCTCCGTGACAAAGCCGATTCCGGAGGGGATTGAGAATAAGATCTCCGTCAACCAGGGATTTGAAGAAACGCTTCTCTCCCGAGGGGACGATTTGGCCACCCAGACTGTCCGGGCTCAGGAGACGTTCTCCTTGGAAGCGAGCAACTCGTCCTTGTCTGGCCCGGCCGAGAACGCCGCTTACGAGGCTGGTCCGAAGACCTTCACCCTCGATGGCGGAGAGACCGGATTTAGGGCCATTGCCGCCACGGAGAGGTCGAACTTTCAAGTACACGTTCGAAACAACACGGGAGTCACCTTAGAGGATGTCGAGATTGCGCTTACAAACAATGGTGAAGATGTCTCCGAGGACTTCGGCGACATCGACGGCAGCTTCGACGTGACGAAGACGTTTCCCCGACTCGGCAGCCGTGGGGAAGGGGATACAAGGTCAGCTCCCATTACGAGATGGGCTGATAAGACCGTTATGAATAAGGTGGACGTCACTGTACGTGCTGATGCTGGTGGCTCTGGGCGTCTGGCAAGCGACGAACTCACCGTGTGCCTGGGAGGCCCCAACTGTCTGGATGGAGGCGATAACGAGAACGGGAGGCTCGCGGTCGAAACGTTGTACTTTGTCCCAGACAGCAACGACAGGCTCACCACAACAGGCGCGGTAGACGTGTTGAACCCCGGACGAATCGACTCGAGTTTGACCGGAGGAGACGCGAGGATTACGATGCTCTCTCCCCGTTTTGAAGTGGGGGGCTTGCAGATTCGAAGCCCCGGAGACACGCCCAGTCCGGAGCTCACATTTGAATCGTTCAATCTGAATTACCTGAACGACATACTGCTCGACGCTCAGGGCGATCCCCTTGAGTTCGATCTGTTAAACGCATTGGATAGCAGGTCCATCGGGACCTGCGCTCCCTGCGATATACAGATCTCGGAGAATGAAATAACGGAGAGGGTGACATTCACCGATCTGAGAAGCACAGAAAAAGTTCAGTTTGAGATCGCGGCCGATGTGGAGGACAGGGAGAATCTCATTGTCAGCGTGGGAGACGCAGCAGCAACCACGCAGGCAGGCCTTCCAGTGGCAGATAGCATCGAGGTCAACTGGGGCCTGGGGACCAACAACACCAAGCAGGTTACGATTCGGGATACAATCGAGGCGGACTTTTCCGGTCTTGAGGATTTGACGGATCCCGAGAATAGTGTTCGCCTTGAGTCGGCTTCGTTTCGGCTCCAGTACGCCAATACGCTCCCGCTCGGCGGCGACCTGAAGCTGGTCGTGCTGGATGAAAACGAGGCGGACGTGAAGACCCTGGCGGATCCCTTGTCGGTCGAGGCGGCTCCCAAAGAACGGGGCACTGGAAGGTCGAGCGGGACAGTCAAAAACACGGAGGAGCTCGAGGTCGGCAGTGACCGTGCGGCCCTCCGTGCGCTTGCCCAGGGACGGAAGATTCAGTTGCGGCTGGACTTTACGCAGACGAACAATCCGAACGTCAATGCTCGCATTCGAGCCGATGACACGTTCCGGTTTGATCTCAAAGTCAACACCGATGCCTTGGTGAATACCAACTGATCGCCGGTGGGTCATCCTGTCCGCTGGGTTTGACGGACGCTGCGGCGCCCAAGGCATATCGTTTCTCTGGGGGGAGGAGGGACCCCGTCGAAAAGGCACCCATGCATTCGGAAAATGTCCCCGATCCATTGTGAGCATGTTGGAGGACGGCGTTCTCCGTTCGTGCGAGACGTATCGTTCCCCCGTCGCATCGATATGGGAATCCGTTCCCCCCGATTCGGAACGAGTTCCGATTCGCCGGGACAATGTACTCGACCACTGTCGGTACAGGCCCCTCCCCACCTACAGCCCCGACTCTGCAAACCGGATTCAGTATGATTCCTTCTCAGGGATCGGGGGCATGATCAATGTTCCCTTCGCTACCCGGCAAACCGACGCCTGTATGATGAGGTCCTCCTTCCGATTTGTCCCTCTGCTCTTTGCACTTTTCCTCGGCGTATTGTTTGCCGGGGGAGGTACGACCGACGCCCGGGCCCAGTCCGGCATGCGAAGCGTCGGCGCGGTCGGAAGCGGGGGCGGCACGTCGGCCCTCGACACCGGACCAGCCGTCATGTACTCCAATCCGGCCAATCTTACGGTCGGGCCGGCGACGCACAACGTCGAGATTCAGCTGTTGCGCGTTGGGACGTACGTGGGCGGCGACCTCCTCCAGTACAACAACTACAACACGCTCTTCGAAGAGCGGGAGAAGGTTCTTTCGGATGAGCGCGAAAAAGAGGTGCTGGACGACTGGTTCGGCAGTTCGCAGCGGAGCGCTGCTACCTACGTGGAAGTAACGCCCGTGGCCGTCGCCTATCGGCCCGACGATGCGCAATGGGCCATGGGGATGGGCCTCCGGAGTCGCACCATTCAGAAAACGGGCACAAATCGGGGGCTCCTCGACATCCTTCTTCGGGGAACGAATCCCGGCGGAACCGAAGGCCGCACCGTCCCCCTGGATGGACGCTCACGCGTCTATAGCACCGTCGACGTGAGGGGGTCGTTCAGCTATCGGTTTCCGGACTGGTCGCTCTCGGTTGGAGTATCTCCCAGCTTCATTCTCGGCCTTGCGTATTCGGACATGGACTTCAACTCCACGGTGACGATCGGCGACGATGACGTCGTGCACAAATTCGACTACACGGCCCGGGCAGCGGGGGCTGCAAGTGCGGTGTACGACAACTTTAATGCGTTCGAGAGCAGTCCAATCAACACGAGCACAGACGACCTTACGAATTCATCGGGATCCGTCTCCGGGGTCGGCGGCGGCCTGGACCTCGGAGCCACGTACACGGTTCGCCCGGGCCTCCACACCTCCGTGAGCATAACGGACCTCGGCCTGGTGCGCTGGAGTGAAGACGCCCAGACCGTCACCCCGAAGCACAACGAGTTTCGGTTCGGGGGGCTCGACAGTGGGGATTTCAATGGGGACATCGGCGACCGACTCGAGACCCAGCTTGACAGCCTCAGCAGGGAGGTCTATCAGGAGGTCGAACGAGACCGGTCCTCGTTCACCACCGGCCTTCCGACGGCGCTGCATCTCAACAGTACGTGGGACCAAGGGATCGTTATTCTCAACGGCGGGGTATCGGTGAGTCTGAATGACGCCGCCGGCGCCGTGCCCGACCCCCTTGCCGTTCATCTCGGCAGCAAGTTGGACGCCGGTCCCGTCCCGATTCGGGTTGGCATGCGGGCGCTCGGACCGCAGGCCTTTACCTTTTCAAGCGGCTTCGGGCTAGACGTTGGCACGTACAACGTCGAGATTGGGGCAAGCTTCACCCCAAGCACCGCTGCGCTCGGCAGTGGGGCTCGCTACGCCGTGAGCTTCTCCCTGGGCACCATCCGCATCTAGGTTGCAATCCACAGGGACGCGGGGGGCCCCTGTACGGCAGAGGCGATAGGAACCCGAAAAGGACGTGAGGCCGGCACAGTCCACGCCTCCTCGATGGGGCTTTTCAGCGCGGAACGGCTTGTCCCGCGTACGGGAACTGCGGACGGCCTGCCTGCCCCCGGCTGCGAGTTCGAACGTCCGATTCGGCCAAATCAGACCGCGGCGCGATGCCGACACGGGCGAGCAGAACGCGAAGGCCCGTCCGCCTCGCTCGGTCTGGGTTCTCCCGACCGGGTTGACATCTTCTCATACCAAGTCCGGCTGCAAACTTCCGGTATAGAGAGGAGCAATACCTATTCGC
>CAYOWD010000177.1:0-9132 GCA_964407535.1 uncultured Salinivenus sp.
GTGACGGTTGGAAAGGATTTTTCGGTGCCCTAAGCAAACTGTCCGGTAAGTAGTGGCAGTGCCTAATACCGAATCCGGTTGAAGGATTCGGGTTTGGAAGTACGTAAGTGTGAATGTATGTACGTGAGGCTCATTCGTTTGGGCCTACACCGACACTTCTGGAGCCCTGAACTTTGCAGGCGGATTTGGTATCAGTCCCACTCCGGTTCAGATCCACAACTCCCGATGTAGGGAGGGAACCCCCCTTGTAATCCCATCTTCCTTCGATTCGGAAGGACGTGATTTCCGTAGCGCCGTTGGGGTCAGCGGCGCTACGGATTCTTTTTGGGGACGAGACGCGTCTCGTGGGTGGTGGGGGCGGAGCCGAGGCGATGGGGGCGAGCCCGGTCTGTCCGCAGGCGCCACCGGGCAAAGGACGCCTCGGGGTCAAAGCGATGGCGGCGGACGGTCATGGGCGTGCCGGGGACCATCCAGCCTTCCCAGGTGTCCGGGGACGGAGCGACCGGGGACGGATCGACGATCGAGGGGCCGCCGGACGGGGCCGAGGGGTGGCCGCGGGCCTTGCGGTCGAGCGGAGCGTAGCGGGTGGTGCGGAGGTCGCGGAGATCGGCACTGATGAGCGAGTCGGCCGACCACACCGGGAAGTGGCGCCGGTCCGTCACCAGGCGTTCCCAGCGCCATTGACGCGGGTCGGAGCCGAGTGCAGTTGTAAGCGTGTCGAGGGTGTGACGGAAGGCAGCTCGGGCCCCCGACGGGTCGACGTAAAACGCGGGGTCGGTGGGGGAGGGCAACTGCCCGATCTCCGTGCGGTAGTCTTGCATCCACGTATCGAATAGGACGGCCCCGATGCTCATGCGGTCGTAGTTGTAGTCCCAGTTTTGGAGGTAGGTGGTTTTATCTTGCGCCGAGTCCTCGTCTTGCGTAAAGGGCCGGAGCACCGGCCGCATGGACGGCATGAGGGCCGCCGCCCAGGTGCTCGAATCGCTTGCACTCCATCGACCGACGGCCACGCGATCGGTGCGGCCCATGGCGTCGACAATTCCGGCCGCCTGGAAGCGCACCCAGGGCGATCGGCCCACTGCGGTGAGATCCTCGTGGGGGGTGACGACGACGGAGGGGGTGCCGAGGACGGTGCGCTCGCCGGCTGCGGACACGCGCAGCCCGTCGGCGGCAAACAAGGTGAACGGGGCGTCGTCGCCTTGGGCCGTTAACAGGGTGCTTCGGCGGAGCCACGCGTCAAGATCGGTGGTCGTAGAGAAGCCGGGCCAGCGCACGACCCATGCGGTGCGGACGGGGGAGGACCGGAGGGTGTCGGCCTGGAGGGAGTCCGTCCGCACTGAGTCGGTTGTTGGAATTGAGTCAGTTGTCGGAATTGAGTCGGTCGTTGGGGGAGGGGGGGACGCCGTGGTCGCGAGCAGGAGGGCTTCGTCCAGGCGCTCCACGCGGAGGAGCTGCTCGTCGCTGCCGGCCGGACTGAGGCGTTCATGCCAGTATTGCACGTCGCCGGAGTCCGCGGGCATCTGCGTGAGTTCGGTGGGGCTGTAGAGAAGAGAGGCCCAGGCGTGGTCGTTGGTGGACCCCGTTGGAAAGAGGAGGGCTCCGGGCAGGGTGGCCCAGGTCGTGGGAGCGGTCGTGGACGAGCGGGCCCACTGTACTTCCTGCACGATCGGGGTGGCCGAGGCCCCGAGCACGTGTCGCTGAAAGAGTGTGGGATGGGTCGAGTCGGGGGCGACGGCCCAGGCCGTGCTGCGCGCGCCGCCGTGCAGGTGCAGCCAGCGTCGGAACTGGCGGTCGGTCTCACTGAATTCGGCGACGGCGTCGGGGGCGGAGGCGGGCACAGACAGGGGATCGGTGGCCGTCCACGCCAGGAGCCGCTCGACCAGCAGCGTGTGCCAGGGGGCCCACCGGTTTGGAGAGATGTCGAGCAGCACAAACTCGTCCGATTGCTGAACGTGTTGGGTCTGGAGGGCGGCATTCATGCCGTCGGCATAGGCCTGCAGCCGCGCCTGCTCGGCCTTTGGGAGGCGCCTGTACGTCATGCGGGCGTGTCGTGCCAGTCCCAGCCGACGCGCATGCCGGTCGATCGGGACGACCCCCGGTCCAAACCAGCGTCCGAGCTGTCCCAGGGCCGTCTGGCGCCAGAGGACCGCCGTCCAGCCGCGATTGAGGCCGTGGACGTACCCGAGTGCCGTAAGGGCATCCGTCGGGTCGTCGGTTGCGATGGTGGGCTGGTGCGCGTCGGTCCATCGAAGCGCCACAGTGTCCCCCAGCCCAGGGACCGTATACCGAGCAGGGGAGCGGGCGCCGGATCCAGTGCCGAACCACCACACGAGGCTCCCGAGCAACAGGAGGGCGCAGGCGAGGCCGATACGGAGGTAGGAGGTTGACATCCGATTGTGCTCACAGTGGGATGCGGCCCCGTTATGTGAAGAAGGGAGCGCGTACGTCGACGCGGGGGCACGCATTCGCGACAGCAAAGAAGGGGACCCGGGGGCTTAGCCCTGAGCGAGCCAGTCCTCAAATTCAGGGAGCGATTTGGCGTTCAGGCAGTCCGACGGCGTGAGCCACCCCTTCCGCGCGACCCGCACGCCCCAGCGGACGTAATCGAGGTCCTCCGTCGAGTGGGCATCGGGATTGATGGAGATCAGTACGTCGCGACGCGTGGCGTGGCGGACCCAGCGCCAGTCGAGGTCGAGCCGGTAGGGATTGGCGTTGAGCTCGATGGCCACGTCATGCTCGGCGCAGGCCGCAATGACCTGCTCGTGGTCCAGGGGGTATCCGTCGCGGGACAGCAGCAGGCGCCCGGTGGGATGGCCCAGAATGCGCGTGTACGGGTTTTGCACCGCCCGAATGACGCGCTCAGTGGCTTCGGCCTCGGTCATGTTGAAGCCGGTGTGGACGCTTGCGACGACAACGTCGAAGAGATCGAGCACCTCGTCGTCGTAGTCGAGGCGGCCGTCGGCGAGCACGTCGCTCTCGATGCCGTGGAAGACCCGAAACGAATCCGTGTCGATGGAGTCGTTCAGTTGGCGGACCTCCTCGTGCTGTCGGCGCACCTCGCTGGGGGAGAGGCCCTGGGCAATCTGAAGCGATTGGCTGTGATCGCAGATGCCGAAGTAGGAGAAGCCGCGTTCCCGAGCCGCCTCGGCCATGGTGTCGAGCGCGGCGGCGCCGTCGCTGTAGGTGGAGTGGTTGTGCAGGCAGCCCTGCAGATCCTCGACCTGAATGAGCGACGGCAGTGCGTTGTCGGCCGCGGCGGCCAGTTCGCCCCGATCTTCGCGCAGCTCTGGGGGAATGGGCGGCAGGCCGGTGGCGTCGAAGAGGGCCTCTTCGGGGGCGTGGGCGTCGGGAGCGCCGTATGTGTCCGTCAGGGACGCGCAGTGGGCGTCGCTGCCGGTGGTGCGCCACCACGTGGTGCCGAAGGTCGCCGGGGCGGCGAGGTGGAGGCGGAGGGGGATGCCTTCCGGGAGCGTTGTGGCGAGCGTGCCGTCGTCCCGAGACAGATCGGCGTCGAGACGGTCGTCGAGCCATGACGCCAGGGCGTCGGGGGCGGTTGTGGCGGCAATGAGGGCCACGGCGTCCATCGTTTCGCAGCTGCGGCGCAGGGCGCCGGTGGGGGCGGCCCGTTCCACGTCGTCGTGGTCGCGCAAATCGTCCAGAAGCGGCGCGGCGGCTGCCTGGGCATCGGCCAGCCGCCACTGGTTTTCGTAGGAGCGGAGGCGACGCACATTCTCCAAGATGTTGGACTGCGTCTTGGCCCCGAATCCGCTGAGCGACGTAATCCGGTCCTCTTCGGCGGCCGCTTCCAGCTCGTCGAGGGAGGTGATGTCGAGCTCCTGCCAGAGGCGACGGGTGCGCTTGGTGCCGAGGCCCTTGACCTCCAGTACGTCGAGGAGTCCGGGGGGAACGGCATTGAGCAGTTCGTCGTGAAGCGGGAAGGTGCCGGTGCGGACCACGTCGGCCACGTGGTCGGCCATCGCATCCCCGATGCCGCTGATGTCGGTTAGCGACTCCGCCTCCACGTGATCCGCGACGGGCGTGTCCAGGTCGTCGATGGAGCGGGCCGCCCGCGAGAAGGCACGGGCCCGGTGCGGATTGCCATCCGTGAGTTCAATCAGGTCGGCGGTTTGTTCGAGTACGGATGCAACGTCGCTGTTCGTCATGAACGATCCAACAGGGAGAAGTCGTAGAGAATGCCAATCGAAGCAGGGAGGAAATTTCCGGCTTCAAGGTCAGGGCAATCGCAGTCGGGGCGTTGATCGGAGTTCGGATGCTTCTTTGCCTTCGGTGCCCCCAGTCTGCTCGGAATGAACGGAGGCATGGAAGCAAGAACCACTGTGCTCCAACGCACTCCTGGGCTCAGCATAGAGCCAGATGCAATCGGCCTGGCTTCAAGGTAGCAGCCATGTCCGGAGATTCCAACGGAGGAGCGGTTGGGACGGGATGATCGCACGTTAAAACTCGGACTGGACGCGGACGGCGTTTTTTCCTCGTCCAGTCCGTCCGACGAGGCCGCACGGGGAGGCGTCGTTGGGCATCGAAAGTAGGATCCCGTGGGTACGCGGGGGATATATGGACATGTGGATTCGCAGTGTCCATGTCCAATCCATTCTGAAATGAAAAAAGCGGCGTATGTACTTGCAGGACTCGGTCTTATCGCCACCGGCGTGGTCCTCGGCCAATGGGTCTATCCCCTGTCGCCCTCGCAGCCGCAATCGGAGGCCCTTAAGACGCTTCGGTCGGCGTACAACGTCATCCAAGAGGCCTACGTGGAGCCGGTGTCGGGCGACAGCCTGACGACGGCGTCGGTTGAAGCGATGGTGGAGACGCTCGATCCGTTCTCGACGTACATCTCAGCGACCCGGATGAAGGACGTCGAGGAAACGTTTCGGGGGTCCTTTGAGGGAATTGGGGTTACCTACGAGCTGATTGGGGGGGCCCGCGGGCAGGACACCATCGGGGTTGTGGAAGTGCTTCCCGGAGGGCCGAGTGCAAAGGCCGGCCTTCGGGCCGGGGATCGCATCATTGCGGTCAACGGCACAAGCGCGGTGGGGTGGTCGCACCAGGAGGTGCAGAACCAGCTGAAGGGACCGGAGGGATCAACGGTGTCCGTGACGCTGCGTCGGCCCGAGCGGAGTCGGTCCATTGACACGACGATCGCGCGGGGGACGGTGCCGCTCCAGACGGTGGAGGCCTCGTACATGATGGACGTCCAGACCGGATACATTCGCCTGAGTCGGTTTGCCCGGACGACGGAGCGGGAAGTGTCGGAGGCAATTGCGTCGCTGAAAGAAGACGGAATGGAACGGCTGGTATTGGATCTGCGCGGCAACGCCGGGGGGCTGATGGCCATGGCCGAACGGGTGGCCGACGAGTTTTTGGTGGAGGGGCAGCTGATTGTCACCGCCCGCAGTCGCCACGACGACTTTGGCGGGGCCCGGTACGCCACCGAAGACGGATTGCTGCAGGAAGCCCCCGTCATCGTGCTCGTAGACGAGCGGTCGGCCTCTGCCAGCGAAATTGTGGCGGGGGCCCTGCAGGACCACGATCGTGCCCTCATCGTCGGGCGGCGCACCTTTGGAAAGGGCCTCGTCCAGCAGCAGTTTGACCTGCGGGATGGGAGCGGACTGCGGCTCACGGTGGCCCGCTTCTACACGCCGTCGGGGCGACTCTTACAACGTACCCACGGGGAGGGCCGGGATACCAGTATGACGTTGATGGTGCCGCGGGATTCGTCGGCCGTCCCGGATTCGCTAAAGCATCGGACGGACGCGGGACGACTCATCATTGGCGGCGGCGGCATTCAGCCCGATCGCGTTGTGCCGGCGGAGGATCGGAATCCGTATCATCGTGCGGTAGAGGAAGACGGCATTCTCCGTGACTTTACCCGGCGCTGGGTGGATGCGCGGACCGACTCCCTGCGGACGCAGTGGAAAGGACGGCCGGAGGCCTTCGTGCGCACCTTCTCGCTCCCGGCGTCCGTTTATCCGGCCTTCGTCCGGTACGCGGCAGAGCGAGGCGTGCGGGCACCGTTGCCCTCTTCGCGCTCCGCCACGTCTGCAGATGGGACTGAAGGGGCGGAGGGCGCCCCGAGAGGTGCGTTCGACCGAGAAGATGTCCGGGCCGCGCGGACCAGCATCGAGTCGGCCATCAAAGAACATGTGGCGCAGCGGGTATTCGGCACCGGCGTGCGGCTTCGCGTCCAAAACCAGACGGATCCGGCCGTGGCCAAGGCCCTGCAGTCGTGGTCCGTCGCGCAAAAATGGGCGGACCGCTATCCAATTGAGTAGAAGTTAAGAAGAAGTCCCATTTGAGCGGCTCTGGGCCGATTACCTAAGTTTTACGTCGTTGACAAATCCCCCGTAGCTGCATATACTAGTAGAGGATTTTGGCGCTCAGAGAGCTAGGCCGCCGAGCACGACGGGTGGTTTCGTATCGAAGATTGTGTCCTCGGTGCGGAAGGAGCGCGCGTCTTTTTGCTTTTTCTCTGCCCACAGACTTGATAGCGACGTCGCTCACCTATGGTGATTCTGGACAAGTTCGCGATTCAATTGCTTCTCCTGTTGCCACAACAAAGTGGTGGGGGAGGGGCGGGCCCGGAAACCGTCAACATTCTCGTGGAGCGATTCAACGAAGGCGGCCCGTGGATGTGGCCGGTGCTCATTTGTCTCATCATTGGGTTGGCCATCTCGTTTGAGCGGATTATTTCGTTGAATCTGGCCGACATTGATACGGAAAACTTTCTTCAGCGCGTCAAGGAAGCCCTTGATGAGGGCGGCATTCGGAAGGCCGAGCAGGTGTGTGCGCAGGAGCGCGGGCCGGTGGCGTCGGTCTTTCAGGCCGGCTTGCTCCGGGCCGACGAAGGGGTCGACGCCGTAGAAGAGGCCGTCGTGTCCTACGGATCGATTGAAATGAGCTTTCTGGAACGGGGGCTCGTCTGGCTCTCGCTCTTCATCAGCGTGGCGCCGATGCTCGGCTTCCTCGGCACGGTGATCGGCATGATCCAGGCCTTCGACGCGATTGAGACGGCCGGCGACATTTCGCCGCGACTGGTGGCCGGGGGCATTAAGGTGGCGTTGCTCACGACGGCGTTTGGGTTGATCGTGGCGGTCATCCTGCAATTCTTCTACAACTACGCGGTCTCGAAAATCGACCGCATCGTGGCCGAGATGGAGGACGCCTCGATTGAACTCGTCGATGCCCTCGTTGCGCTTGAGCAGGACGAACCCGTCACCGGGGAGAAGGCGATTCCGGAGCAGGTCGGAGAGAATGAAGCGTAGCGACGCTCGGGCTCTGGGCTCGCTTGTAGCGGGCACGCTGGTTCCCCTTCCTTGAACAACGCCGATGCGCTATGAACAACGTTTTTCTTCCGATCGCCCTCTGGACGACCCTCGCCCTGATCGGGCTCAGCATTGTCGGAATCGGGGTGTCCGGGCTGCTCAGCCTGTGGTACGGAAAGGTGCAGCCCCTTACGGTGGGCATTGTTGCCCTGCCGGGCGTCGTGATGCTCGTGCTCGGGCCGGTGCTCGGGTCGTGGGCGCGGGCCGGCGTCTACACCCTCGTGATTCTTTTTGCCTTCCTCGCGGTGGGCATGCTCGGAACGGGGCTCCGGAAAATCGTCCGAGGTGCATTCCGGTAAGTCCCTCCGTCGATGGTTTCGCGTATTGATTTTCCTCCTGTCATGGCTGGACTCCTTGAGAAGCGGCGCGAAGATCGCGAAGAAGCCGAGATTCCGACGGCGGGCATGGCGGACATCGCCTTTCTCCTCCTCATCTTCTTCCTCGTCACCACCACGATCAATGTGGATACGGGAATCGGGATGACACTGCCCCCGAAGCTGGATCCCGAGCAGAAGCCGCCCCCCGTGAAAGAGCGCAATCTCTTCAAGATTCTGGTGAATGCACAGGGGGAGCTGCTGGTGGAGGAGGAGCCCGCCAACATCAACCAGCTCCGCTCCCGCGTGAAGAAGCATGTGCTGAATTACGGAGAAAATCCGGACCTCTCCGAGTCGCCCAGCGACGCCGTCATCTCGATCAAGACGGACGCGAAGACCCCCTACGAAACCTACATCGACGTGCTGGACGAGGTCTGGATGAGCTATCGAGAGATCTGGGATCAGATGGCCCGCACCGGCCAGACGCCGAAGGGGGATCCCGTCGGCCTCGGCGGAAAGACCTACGATAGCTACCAGGCGTATCGCAACACGCTGGATCCGGAGGACGACAACAAAATCCGTGATGCCTTCGGGGCCCAGATTTCAATTGCGGAGCCGGACACCGGCGACTGAGTGGTCGCGTTCCTCCTGCGTGTTTTTTCGACTGACTGAGCATTCGTAGTAATGGCCCGTTTTGAGCGTCGAAGTACAGAGACGGACCCGGAGTTCACGACGGCCTCGCTGCCGGACATTGTATTTATGCTCCTGATCTTCTTCATGGTCTCGACCGTGCTCCGAGACGAAAATATCAAGGTGCGCACCCAACTGCCGGAGGCGGAAGCCCTCACGAAGATCGATCAGAAGCGGTTGATCTCGAAGATTCACATCGGTCCGCTTAAGAAGGGGGAGGACGAAGGGAAAACGGCCATCCAGATCGACGATGCGTTGATCGAAAACCGGAAGACCATCCGGACGATCATGTACGAAAAGCTGCAGGAGCAGCCCAAGCTCATTGCGTCCCTGAAGGTGGACCGCGACTCGGAGATGCGGACGGTGAACGAGGTACAGCAGGAGCTTCGCGAAGCCGGGGCCCTGCGGATCAATTATTCGTCCAACCGGGAGTCCAAGCCGCAGTAAACGGTTTGCCCATTCGCCTGTACTACAAGCTCTGCCGCTCCGGCAGGGCTTTTTCTGTTTCTGTCCCGTCAAAGACTGTTGTTCGCTTCTATGGCTTACGATATCACGCTTCTTCCCGGCGACGGGATCGGTCCGGAGGTTACGGAGGCTACACTTCGGGTTCTGGAGGCCACGGGTCTCGACATTGAGTGGGATCGGCATCGGGTGCTCGGCCAGATGGCCGTGGATCGCGGTCGACCGGCCCTTCCGCCCGACGTCATTGATTCGATTCAGTCGACGGGCGTGGCCCTTAAGGGCCCGGTGACGACACCGGTCGGTGAAGGATTCACGAGTGTGAATGT
>CAYOWD010000178.1:0-9064 GCA_964407535.1 uncultured Salinivenus sp.
CGTTGGATATACGGTTTTGTTCGGCCCGAAACCGGAGAGACGGAGTCCTGGATTAGCCAGCATTTGGGCGGCCCCACGCTTGCGGCAATCCTCCCGGCGTTTGCTGCTCGGCGAAAGGGACCGGTCCTTCTAGCGTTGGATCAGGCAGGCTATCACCTCTCACGTCGGGTTCGAGAGACGATGGACACCCTCTCGATTACGCCGATGTGGCTTCCCCCCTACAGCCCGGAATTGCAACCGGCCGAGCGGCTCTGGCCGCTGGTAGACGCCCCGATCGCGAACCGGACGGTCGATTCTCGAAAAGCTGGAGGGCCTTCTTTCTGAGCAGTACGTTCGCCTCTCAGGGCAGCTGGAGCGCATCCGGACCCTGACCCTATATCACTGGTGGGCGGGTGGGTCGGATCACGAACCGCAACCCTGAACTAATCAACCGGATTTGGTATTAGTTCTCCCTCTCTGCACTAGTCGCCCATCTCTCGTTCCGGATAAGCACCAATGTTGGGATCGTACTTGTCGCCAGATACGCCGGTGTTCCCCAACGCACTTAAAGCGTTTTGATCACAGAAGCTCTCGCGAGAGGAGCTCCGATACCGCAAGAGGATCTATCCAGACAAGACTTGGAAAAAGACAAAACCCGACCAGGAAGACCTAGTCGGGTTTAAACGAAGGCGGTGGGGGAGGGATTTGAACCCCCGGGACCCATAGCGGGCCCTCCGGTTTTCGAGACCGGTGCATTCAACCAGGCTCTGCCACCCCACCATCGCCTTCAAAAAGCAATGACACTGATCCCTGACGCTACATCGACTCGTACGTGAGACGCTGTATTTTCTGAACGAGCTGACGTTTCTTCCGCTCAAATCCCTCTCGTACCGTCTGACCGGCAATTTCTACAATTTTTCCATCCTGAACCAGCCGCGCAAAGGCGAGCTGATCACTAAAGGTGCGGAGAGCCGCCTCATTTGTAACCAGTGTCGTGCCTTTGTTGCGAAGGACATTTTGCACCCATGGCTCCGTGGCGTCCAAGTGCAACATCTGGATGTCCTCTTCAGATCCGCCCGGGGGTCGATAAACAAACTGAAAGGTCTGAATTTTCTCTTCAAACCCTCGGTTCTGGATCTGAAATTTATAATCTATAAAGACGAAGTTTGCACTCGTGAGCCCAATTCCTTGTTCATTAATCAGCTTCTCCCGAAGCTCCGAGAGGGACATCTTTTCCGAGTCTGAAGTGCGTTTTACCTTGATGCCCTCTTTTCGCTCCATGACCTGAACCAGAGTATCCAGGAGCGCGCGGGTGGGCGTTTCCTCCGTAATTTCAGACAGCAACTGAGAGGTCTGCAACCAACGCTGTGCCAAAGCATCGGTCGGCCCCATTACCAGGAGTCCGACGGATAAGAAGGAAAGGAGAAGCGCCGTACGAGCCGACTTGATCATGGCGTTGGAGGATTGGTGAACGATTCTAAGAGTGGTGATCTCCCCCTTACTAGGAGAGAATGAAGCTGTAAGAGAGGCTGGATTCTCCCAGCTCGACGGGGATGGACTCTCCAGCATGGTTAATTCGCACAACGTCCAGAAGCTGAATAATCAGCCGGTCTTTCGGCTTTGCCCGAGCTTCGTTCAGCCCTCGGATCAATTTCCCCTTCAACTTGGACTCTGAGTCAAGTTCGTATGTCCCAATTTCTTGACTCGCCTTCAGTCCCTTCCGGAGCGAGACCTTTGCGCGTCTCACTTCATAATTGGCATCCTGCGGGTAACTCTTCGCAAATTCAGCGTCGGGCTCAACCTTGAATTGGAGAACAGGGCGTGCGCGCGGTAAACTTTCTCCATTCGCGATTTTTTCTCCCTTCGCGTCCAGAACCTTAAGCTGCGGACGCGGCGGGTCGATTACAGCAAACTCTTTACTTCCCAGGAGCACACTCTCGCCCTTCTCCGACGGAAGATATGCCTTCACGGTCACGTTGTTCGCCGTGGGACTCATCGTGAGCTGTCGTCCGTCTACCGATCCTCCTGATGAAGACCGCAACTCAAGTGGCCTATTCTCAAGTCCAGGGACATCTATTCGAATCTCGTTCCTCGTCCGTCGATACAGAGACTTCGTAGCGACACTTGTAGCCACAAGCTCAGGGCGTCGGACTGTAAAGGAACCGGCCAGCTTCTGAGATGCTGTTCCTTTGAGCTGGTCATACTTCATAGTGACCGAATAATCGATTTCTTTCTGATCCTCCCCTTCGGCAAGAAGCTCCGCAGTCGCGATCCTAATATTTTCCTTACCTTCAACAACAACTTTTTCATCATCCGTACTCAATGTGATCTCCCCTCCCTTGGCAAGCTTTGATGCCTTCAGGTAGGCGCTTGCACTGTATTCCTGTCCCAGTACTACCGTTTTTTGCCCCCCAACGAGAACTGGCTCTACAGATTTTGCGGCCACACTTTTCTCCTTCAGATCAAAGGTGCTGAATGAGTAGAGGAGGATGGGCAGATACAAGGCCAACATGACCCTGTACCTTAGCTGTTTAATGTCTCCACCACCTTTAGCCATGGCTAGTTTACAGTTTTGTTTGTATCAGAAACTCCATTCGGGGTAACCTGGGGATCGTTGAACTGGCGGAACCGACGAAGCATTTCATCTAGGTCATCGCGCATCTCCTGAACAGCCCCTCCGGCGTTCTCCATTTCTGTACCCAGGGAACTCATTCCCTTCCCGAGACGCTCCGCATCCTCAGCAAGGGTCCCCGAGGCGACTTCGTCGAGTTTAGAACGCATATCCTGCACAGCCACTCGTGCCTGCTTCATTTCCCCCACCATTTCGTGGATCTCTCCTCCGAACTGCTTAATCTCTTTTCCGAGTGCTCCCATCATCACGTTCAAGTCATCATTGACCTTCTTCTCAATCATCTTTCGTGCCGATGCCTTTACCGGAGCACCAGAGGCTTCGGCTGCTCTACCCGATTGAGCGGACTCTGCTGAGTCTTTGATCTCCTCCTCGTTTCCCGAAGGGATCTCAATCATGAAGGCCTGCCCCATTTCCAACGCGCCCATGATGACGAATGTTGCGGCCTCACCGATAAACCCAAGCTGCATGAAGAGCTCCCAGTTGGGATACTTCAGGATCTTGAAGAAGACCCCCAGGATCGCTAGAGACCCAAAGATCCCAATAAAGAAACCTAGGATTTTTTTGATTCGCTCCAGTATAGCTTCCTGCTTCGCTGTAGCCATGGTGTTCTAACTTTGACTGTACAAGTTCAGCGTATCAAATGCGACGCGACGTGCAAGGTCTTCTGCGACGGACCCACTATCGCTGTCCTCCTTCCTCCCCCTCAGGGGTAGCTTCCGCTCCTTCTTCAGTCGGAGGCTGGAGTTCCCCCTCACCCTGCTGTCCGCCAGGCTGCTGTCCGCCAGGCTGCTGTCCGCCAGGCTGCTGTCCGCCGGACTGCTGCGATGGACCAGGCCCAAGCGACTCCTGACCACCTTCAATAGAACTAACGTCGGCAGCACACCGGAATCCAATTCGGGCAGACGCCTCATCTTTCGGCTGGAAGTTCCGAACCCCAACGCCAATCTGGAAGGCATTGGATGACCAGGACCCACCGCGCACCACTCGGCGATTCTCTTCCTTATCCTTGTAAACCGGGTCAAGTCCAGAAAGCGCCGAGTAACTCGGTGTGTATGCATCTGCAACCCACTCCGCTACGTTACCAGCCACGTCATGAAGTCCCCATCGGTTGGGAGGATAGGATCCCACTGGGGCTGTAAACGCGTATCCGTCTGCCGCCTGTCCCTGTCGGCCCGGATTGAAGTTAGAGAGGTAACGTCCCTGCGGATCACGCGGTGAGAACCCAGCCCACGGATAAACGCCACCGACTCGTCCAGCTCGTGCCGCATACTCCCATTCGGCCTCGGTTGGTAGACGCTTTCCTTCCCACTTACAAAATGCATTTGCGTCCTCCCACGTCACCGCTACGACCGGAAAGTCTCCTCGCTCAGAACCGTAAAAGTATGTTTTCCAGTTGGCTCGACTCGCCGCTTCGTCCCAGGCAGAAGAATCCGGAAGGCGAGCCTCTCGCTTGTCTCCCGAGAGGTCACTGAGAAAGTCTCGATACTCCTGGTTGGTAATCTCGAACCGATCGATGTAAAACGAACTCACAGTCACCTTCTTCCGACCCGCATTCTGAATATCCAGGGGATCCTCATCGGTCAGTCCCATAATGAAGGATCCGTCTGGAAGTCGCACCATCGTACCGTCATTCGAAAGCGTCGGCGACCCCGAAATGGGCGTCTGTCCCGGATCGTCGTATGGGGCTCCTCCTCGCTTTACAATCAAGGGATCGGCCTTCTCCAGCGAGTCGATTGTGTACGGAATGTCGAATTTCTGGATGGCTGTCTGATCACCGGAGACCGGATCGTCAAACGGACTGTCGACCTCACTGTCGGCGTCGCGACCAGCAAACTCCGATTCGGTGCCATCGCCAGAACTTTCGACCGGCACCTGCCCCGGTGGACGGCGCTCGATACGCTGCGGACGGTACGTAATCCCAATCCCCGGGAGAACGGCCGACATGACATCCAGATCCAACTGCTGACCGTTCTGAACTTCATTCACTCCAAACCGACCGCCGAACTCAACGTTGACGGCAAGATTTTTACTGATGCCATATTCCATACCAACTGCAAGCGGCACCAGCCCACGCTCCGTATCTCCTACATAGTACCCATATCCTGCAGCCAAATACGGGTTCACCGGTTCACTGTCGCCGAGGAAGTGGTACTGAGCGAGCCCGTCAATCGAGAATATGTTCTGATACGTTCCCCCAAGCCGGAGCCGGAGATATTCCGATGTCGAGAACTGAACTCCTCCCTGGAAGGCTGGGTTGGTCCCTGAGATCTGGCTTTCAATCGAATTGGACGCCACATGAGCCCCCCCATTAACAAAAATGCGCTGCGAGAAGGCTTCTGCAGCCCCGCAGAGACACCAACTCAGTAGGAAAAGAGTCAAAATCTTTGCTGACCGCTTTCCAGCTCTCATTATTGTGTGGCCTTATTATGATACAGGATATAGTGTGAGTAGCAAATTTCGTACCCCGAGGAAAAACCGAGTCTTATTTTCGGTTGAACCTATACGTGAAGTTCAGAAAAGAAACAATGTCCGGAACCCCGCCACCTCCCCCAAAGCCCTCATACCCATCAAGAAGGTCGGTAGAGGCAATTCGGGTCCCAAACTCAAACTTATCGAGCACCGTCACCCCCACCTTAAGAGACCCAATCACCCGAGTCCCTTTCTTACTCGAATTCTCTTCTGATCTCGCCAGATTCTCAAAGTTCTTATAAGAAGGCGAGATCAGAAAGGTCGGCCCCCCTCCAAGGAAGACGCGAAACAGCCCCTGTCGTACGTACGGAAGTTCGTAATCCCCGTAGAAGTCCAACGCTACAGAGTTTACACTGAACCCCGTTTCCCGCGTTGATGTCCCCGAAAGCCGACTATAAACGAGATCAGCTCCGACCCCATATTGGTCAAACCGTCCGAGCCGATGATCCGCTCCGACCTTGACGGAGAGTTTCCCACTGCCAGCGACATAGACAATGGGGTTGTGCTCCGGGTTGCGGCTAAAGTCGCCCTGATATATCGCCAGCCCCGCTCCAACCGAGATCCCGTGAATGAACGGCTCAGACTGCTGCGGCTCCTGCTGCGTCTGTGCCTGCCCGCCTTGCTGCTGCCCCTGTCCCGAGCGACGGGAGCGCGCTTGGCCGCGCTGCTGTGATTGGGCCTGACCACGACCCTGCGGACGTGCCTGACCACGCTGTTGCGGACGACCACGCTGCTGCGGCTGTGCCTGACCACGCTGCTGCGGCTGTGCCTGACGACGATCTTCATTCTCCTGCTCCTGTGCAACCGCATCCCCGGCACCACAAACAGCAATGAGCGCTCCGATCAGAATCAGTACCTTAGCTCGAAGTGCGAAATTCGTGAGCATAAGCCCCGATTGGAAAAGTAGCGAAGTAAACGAGTAGGCCCTGAGAGATTGCAAGGGTGTTGTTGCCTAAGATAACCTAGGGGTTGGACCAAAGAGTGACAAATATCGAACCTCAGTCCGCCCTTTCGCAAAAAGTCAGCTTGTACCCCTTTCATGAAGGAGTCAGTAGAACTAAGGTTTCGTGTCCTTTGAACTCACAACAGAGTCCCCGTATTGTTTCCAGCCCCCTTATCCGTTCCACCAGTCTCGATCAAGCGAGCGGTACTGAATTGCTTCCGATATGTGCTTAGACTGGATCTGGCCCGACTCTTCTAGATCAGCAATGGTTCGCGCAACCTTCAAAATTCGCGTATATCCCCTCGCGCTCAGCCCTAGGCGGTCCGCTGCGGACTTCATCATATTCATACCAGCCTCATCTAATTCGCAGTAAGACTGAACGTCCTGAGCTCCCATTTGGGCATTGCAGTGAACGTCCGTCCCCCTGAACCGGTCCTCCTGTCCCCCTCGAGCCCTCACAACACGTTCACGGATTGAATCGGATGACGCGCCCTCTCGGTCTGCACTCATGTCTTCAAACTCAACGGGAGTAACCTCCACGTGAAGGTCGATACGGTCCATCAGTGGGCCGCTGATTTTCCCAAGATAGCGCTGCACCTGAGAGGCAGTGCATACACATTCCTGGTTCGGGTCATTAAGGTGTCCACACGGGCAGGGATTCATTGAAGCAATGAGCATAAACTGTGCTGGATACGTCACCGTGGACTGAGCACGGCTGATTGTAATTTGGCCTTCCTCCATAGGCTGCCGCAAGACTTCGAGAACACGACGTTGAAACTCAGGAAGCTCATCAAGAAACAGAACTCCATTGTGCGCGAGAGAAATTTCACCGGGAGACGGATGTGCGCCCCCTCCACATAATCCTGCGTCTGAAATGGTGTGGTGCGGTGCCCGAAATGGACGAGTTGCCAATAATCCATTCTCGCTTTGCAGTTCCCCGCTCACAGAATGAATCTTCGTAGTCTCGAGCGCCTCATCGGATGATAAGGGAGGAAGAATTGAAGGGACCCGCCGTGCCAGCATCGTTTTTCCCGACCCGGGAGGTCCAACCATCAGGGCGTTGTGTCCTCCTGCCGCCGCGACCTCCATGGCCCGCTTCACATTTTCTTGCCCCCGAACATCGCGCATATCTTCCGGATAGTCGCGGGCATTCTCGTATATTTCATCCAGGTCATTCGTGTAGGGAGCAGGCGCGGAAGGTCCTTCCGGATTTTCGAGAATATCGAACGCGTCGGTTACATTTTCAACTGGAAACACCGTCAAATCATTCACTACAGCGGCCTCTGCGGCATTATCGTCAGGCACCAGTACTCCGTCGCACCCTTCTTCTCGAGCCTTCATGGCCATTGGCAGCACCCCATTCACGGGCCGCACCGTCCCGTCCAGGGCAAGCTCCCCAGTAAGCCAGTATCGTTCCAATACAGCCTCTTCCACGAGATCGGTACTAGCAGCAACCCAGCCCACGGCCATCGGCAAGTCGAACGCTGCACTTTCCTTTGGAATGTCGGCAGGAGCAAGATTAATCGTAATTCGCCCCCACTCAACGGGAATTCCGTTATTCTCCAGTGCTGCTCGCACGCGGTCAAAACTCTCCCGTACCGCTGCCCTAGGCAATCCTACGACGGATAACCCTCGCATTCCAGATGCAACGTTGGTCTCAATTTCGACTGGAAGCGCCTCTACTCCGTGCGTCGCACTGCTCCAGACCTGGCTAAGCATAAATAAACAGGAAACAAAGTTCAACTCCCGTCTACGATTTTACCCATCTACGATTTTATACCTATACATCCTTTTCAGTAGACAAGCGCACTTCGGCCCGCCTAACACACAATGGCACCCAGAAAGATAAATTTTATACAAATCCGTGTTCTTAGGGATGTTTCTCAACTGCATGCCATCCGCAGTGTGCTACTTTCTACCCTTAGGACCGCACTGCCGTGATCTGAATTTATCGTTCCAGACGTGTACGTAAAGAGAAGAAGTTTCACCGGTCTCGCCGCCATCGTTTCCCGCCTACAATGAAGCACATCTTATTCTTTTTTCTGGACGGCGTTGGACTTGGTCCAAATCGTCCCTTCAATCCGTTCGCCGACTCTACGCAACCCACGCTTCATCAACTCGGAGGACAAAAATGGCACCAACCATTCCGTGATATTCAGTCAGAAACTCACCTCGTTCGCTCAATTGATGCTACCCTCGGAGTCGAGGGACTTCCTCAGAGCGGGACTGGACAAGCAAGCTTGTTCACCGGCGTTAACTGTGCAGAGATCGTAGGACGTCATTTCGGTCCCTTTCCACACTCTAAAACTCACGCGGTCCTAAACAAAAAGAATATCTTTCAGCGACTCAAGTCTCTTCCAAAGTCTCAAAATACGTTCGCATTTGCCAACGCTTTTCCTCCCCAATACTTCGAGGCTACGCAGCCCCGCTCCACAGTCACAACTCACTGCTGCGAATCGGCCAACGTAGAGCTCCGCGACCTCACGGCGCTACGGGAGCAACGTGCTCTTGCCGCCGACCTTACCAGCACCTCTTGGCGCACTGACCTCCATCTCGACGTTCCTGAACAGTCTCTTTCGGAGGCAGCCGGTGTATTAGCCTCAATCACTCGCAATCACTCATTGACCTTGTTCGAGTACTTCCATACTGACAAGGTCGGACACACCCGAATCGATATGCCCCCGACGGTTCTTCTTGAAGACCTTGACTATTTTTTCAATTCCCTTCTGGAGCAACTCGATCCTTCCAACGATGCGTTGCTCATCACAAGCGATCACGGCAACCTGGAGAACACGTCGCACACACAACATACTCGCAATCCTGTTCCTCTCATTGTCTACGGGTGGGCTGCTCCTTTCTTTGAGGACGTAACGAACTTGACGGAGGTCACGCCTGCTCTCGTACAGGCGTTCAAATCGTCTTCTTCTCCAAAGACTGGCCGCTAATCCGATGTGCAAGTGTGTCATGTCCTCGTAAGGAGGAAACAGGCTAAGTAGGACAGTAAAAGTACGTTAGTTTATATAGAGGCCAGCTGTTCGGAG
>CAYOWD010000179.1:0-8981 GCA_964407535.1 uncultured Salinivenus sp.
GCATCGACGCCCGCAATTACTCCCGCGACGAGCTGCAGCGCATTACGCGCCGCTATGCGTTCGAGATGAACCAGAAGAGCTTTATCGGGCCCGGGATCGATGTGCCGGCGCCCGATTACGGGACGGGCGAACGCGAGATGGCCTGGATCATGGATACGATTCAGCAGGTGGGCGACGACGACCTCAATGCGCTGGCCTGCGTGACGGGCAAGCCGGTGGGGCAGGGCGGCGTGCGGGGCCGCACGGAGGCCACGGGCCGCGGGGTCTTCTATGGCATCCGGGAAGCGTGTCGCTTCGACGACGACATGGAGCAACTTGACCTGGCGCCCGGCGTGGAGGGAAAAGATATTGTCGTTCAGGGACTGGGGAACGTCGGCTATCATGCCGCCAAGATTCTGGAGGAGGAAGGACACGCCAACATCGTGGGCATTGCCGAGATTGAGGGCGCGATTCACGATCCCGACGGCCTGTCCGTGGACGACGTGGTGGCCCATCGGGAGGAGACGGGCTCGCTGCTCAACTTTCCCGGTGCCGACGACATCGACACCTCCGCCCGCGCCCTCGAGCTGCCGTGCGACATTCTCATCCCGGCGGCGCTGGAGGGCGTCATTACCCCCGACAACGCCCCGCGCATCAAGGCGAGCATCGTGGCGGAAGCCGCCAACGGCCCCGTCACCTCTGAGGCCGACGACGTTCTGCAGAACCAGGGCACCCTCATGATTCCGGACGTCTACCTCAACGCTGGGGGCGTGACGGTCTCCTACTTCGAGTGGCTCCGCAACCTGTCCCACGTGCGCCACGGGCGCATGAGCCGCCGCTTCGAGGAGCTCAACGCCGAGCGCATTCTCCAGGCCGTCGACGAGCTGACGGAGGAAGACTTCGATCAAGACCTGCTTGGGACGCTGATCGAGCAAATCGGCTTTGGGGCCAGCGAGCGCGACCTCGTCAACTCGGGCCTCGAAGACACGATGGTGCAGGCCTACAAAGAGATCCGGGCGCTTCGCAAGGAGCACGGCATCGACACCCGCACCGCGGCCTTCGTGAGTGCCATCGACAAGATTGCCACCTCGTACAGCCAGATGGGCATCTTCCCGTAGACACTGTCGAGGAGCGAGTACCGAGGGGGCCGTCGTTGCCCAAAGCCGGCAGGATGTCCCAATGCCGCCAGGCCCCACCCCGTATTCGGATTCGATTGGGGGGATCCCAGATTCGCCTACAAAGTTCGGGCTTTCAGCAATCGCGGCACAAGCACAAACGAATGGGCCTCAAGTACATACTTTCATCCCGACAGTGGTCGGGACGGGCTACTTACATACCTACAAACCCGCATCCTTCAACCGGATTCGGTATTACTCCACAATCGCACTCGGCTCCTCGGTGTCGTCGTTGAGAAACGACGCGATGAGGTTGCGCTTTGCAAAATCGCCGCCCGACACCCAGTAGAGTAGACCCTCCCGCCCGAGAATCTCGTCCGCGATCTCTTGCACGCCGAGCTTGTCGTAGCGGTTGCGGCGCTGAACGACGCCGCGGAGGGCTTCCATGTACTTTGCCTTGTCGCTGAGGGCCTGCCGCCCTGCCTCCACAACACCCTGATGCCCACAGAACAGGGTCTGAAAGTCGTGCTCCAGCACGTCGTGCAGGCTGTCAATGAGGAGCGGGGCGTTTGCGTCGGCACGAAGGTACTGCGGCCGCCGGACGATGTACAGATCCCCTGCGAAGAGAAAGCCGTAGTCCGTCGCGAGATAGCACACCATGTCGTCACTGTAGCCGGGGGCCGGAATGGTGCGGAGGGGAGTGTCGTCGGCAAGAGTCAGTTCGTCGGGCACGGGTTCGGTCTCCACCGGCCGCGGACGCCCCCACACCACCCACCGGTACGTGTCCTGCGGGTATCCGTCTTGTAGGAGCTCCCGGCTGGCTGCGGGCGCATACACCGGCACGTCGAGCAGTTCCTGGACGCGGGCTGCGTTGCCGGCGTGGTCCTCGTGATGGTGAGTAAGGAGGACGCGGTCGAGCCCCGGTTTCTCTGCCTGCTCCTGCACGAAGCGGCGCACGGCCCGCCATTGGTTGGGGGGACCCGTGTCGATCAGGGTTCGCCCAATGCGGTAACAGACCGCCTTCATGTTCAAACCCAGGCCGAAGCGGCCCACCTTGAGGCCGTCAATCGGACCCTGAGAAATGCGTTCGCTACTCATCGGGGGACGTGTTGGCGACAGAATCGTCCGAAAGGCGAGAGGTGCAGTGCGGGCACCGGGTGGCGGCAATGGGAATGTCGGACACGCACTGGGGGCACTTTTTCATCGTCGGCGCCGCCGGCTCGGGAGTGGCCTCCGGCTCGCGGAGACGGTTGACGTAGCGCACCAGCAGAAATACGGCAAACGACACGATGAGAAAGCTGATGGCGCTGTTGATGAATATCCCCACGTTGACCGTCACGGCGCCCGCCGATCGGGCAGCCTCCAGCGTGGCGTACGGTCCCTCGGGTGTCCCCGTCTTCAGGACCACAAACAGATTCGCGAAGTCGACATCGCCCATCAGCAGTCCCAGCGGCGGGGTCAATATGTCTTTGACCAGGGACTGTACGACCCCGTTGAACGCCGCCCCGATGATAATCCCGACGGCCATGTCCACGACATTGCCGCGGAGGGCAAAGGTTTTGTACTCTTCGAGCATGGCAGAAACAGGCAGTCAAAAAGAACGAGGTCACAGCGATCATACGCAAACGAGTGGCCCTGGATGGATGTCCATTCCTCAGCGAATCGTTGCAATGTTCGTTGCCTCCCATGCCCGGTGGGGGCCTAGGCGTCTCGCTCCGCAGCGTGGGCCGTAATGGTCGAGAGGACGTCTTCTACGCGGTCCGTCACGTGGAGGTGGTCGGCGTAGGGCGTGTCCACCGCCAGGGTCTGGAGAAGAGGGTAGATGGGCGTTTCGTCGGTCCAGTACGTCTCGTCGAAAAAGACCATGGGACTGGCGGCCCCGAAGGTTTCGTAGTGATTTTGCGCCGCGTCCATGAAGACCTCCTGGATGGTGCCCGCGCTTCCGGGGGCGTAGATGACGCCGTGCTGGGCGATGGCGAGCAGGCCGTCCTCGCGAATGCTGTTGGCAAAGTATTTGGCGACGTGGGTCGAAAACAGATTGGTGGGCTCGTGCCCGTAGAACCAGGTGGGGACGGCCAGGCTCTCGGTACGGTCGGGATACCGGTCGCGCACTTCCAGGGCCCGTTCCACGTAGCCCGTATCGTCGTAATGCGGAGCCGTTTTCAGCGTGCGAACGGCCTCGTCGAGGGCCTCGGCCTCATAATCGGCCAGGGATGCCCCCAGGTTGGCGGCCTCCATGGCCCCTGGGCCGCCTCCCGTGGCCACAAAGAACCCCTCCTGCGCCAGGGCCCGGCCGATGCGGGCCACTGCCCGGTAGGTGTCGGTGTCGCGCGGAAGCTGATGGCCGCCCATAATCCCCACGACCCGACGGTCCGCTCCCGCGTCGGGCGAGAGCAGGTCCCGCAAGGCATCGTCGACGGCGTGGTCGTGAATCCGAAAGGCGAGCGCATCCATGACGGGGGCTTCTTTCCCGTGTTCGCGTCGCTTCGAAAAGTACTGGTAGATGCGGGCGTCCACTGTCTCGTGAAGCGTCTCCGGAGTCCCTCGTTCATAGCCCGCCATCAGCTCGGCAGGGCTGTACAGTTCCCCGCGGTAGGGGTTGAAGGGAAGCCCCACGAACGCCGGAAAGATGGTGCCGCCCGTCGCGCGAACGTGTTGCTCGGCGGCCTCGGTGAGGCGACATCCCAGGAAGCAGGCATTTTCGGTGGAGGTCGACCGCAGGGCCGCCTCGGCCCGCTGGTCCGTAAGGTCAAGCCCCTGCACCACTACGTCCTTCAGCGTGTCCATCTCCGCCAGGTGCTCGAAAAACGCGGTGCGCGACTCGATTTCCGTGATGCGGGTGGGGCAGCATTCATACATGCAGTGTCAACACTAATTCTTTGTTCGAATGGGAGAAGGAATCCCGTTCCCTCTTGCTGGTCAACAAACGGTTCGTATTGCGTATTGCGTGAGGCTGCCTGTGCTTTGCAGAGGCTGCCTGTGCTTTGCAGAGGCTGCCTGTGCTTTGCAGAGGCTGCCTGCGAGTAGGCCGCCCGCATCGGCTCACGAATCACGTCTTCACCCTTTGTTGTCCACACCGATGCGGACGGCTGGTTCAGGTGTAGATTGATGGCCGACGCTGTAATGGGCAGCAGACGAACAAGAAGGTACTACGACGGAGGGAATGGGTACGAGTACGAACGAAGCCGATGCCGTCGGCACGGGGACCCTTGTACGTACCCTGGGCCCCGAGCGCGTTTCGGACTACGTTGGACCCATGCGGAGCCCGAACTCACGTTCCAGGACGTCGGGCCAGGCCGCTGCGGACACGGAGCGTTCGTCGCGCTCGTTTGGTCGGCGCACCAGAAGGGCATCGGCCGAGAGCTTCACGTAGCCCCCGGGGGTGGAGCGCGCGACGATGGGCGCCCCCGTGAACGGCGACTCCGGGGCCGACTGGAGGTACTCGTTGGCCGGGCCGAAGTAGGACAGGGGCCGCGGCATGGGCGTGAACACGTACCGGCCCGTCCATTCCGTCTCGCCCGGCCTCCGCCTCTCGACGCGATAGCGGGTGTCGGGCCGATCGCTCTCCGCAACGCGCCACGTGATCCCGGCCGTATCCGTACGGGGGGCTCCGTTCAGGGGCAGCGGTGTGCGCAGCATCGGCGGGCCGGTGCCGACGTCCACCAGGTACGATTGCTCCAGATGAACGAGATTGACGTGATGGTTCGCCGGCGTCTGGAGCGCCGACACGATGCGGGCGGCACACCGGTCCACCTCATAGCCGAGCGCCACCAGCAACTCGTGGAAGAGGCCGTTGAGCTCAAAGCAGTACCCGCCGCGGTTGCGGTCCACAATCTTGTCGTAGAGGGGCGGAGGGGCCAGCGACACGCCGGGGCCCTCCCACTCCCCGTGCGGATCGCCCACAATCGACAGGTTCTCAAACGGAATGGTCGTTACGTGGGCCCGTTGAAGTCGGCCGAGGGTCTCTACGTCGAGGGCCCCGATTGTCTGGGGCGCAACGCCAAGTCGGTTCAGGTACGCTGCTATGTCCATGAAGGTCAGGAGTTGAACACCAAAAAGAAGTGCAGCGGCAATCGTCGGTATGCCTGTAGGCTCGTGCCGCTCGTACATCCAGCAGACTTGTGAAGGCCCGGGTGGTCTTACAGGGCGCAGGCAAGTCTTCACAAAGCACAGGCCTCCCACGCAGTACGCAATACGGGGCGTCCGATGATCCCCGATGCCGGACGGTGCCTCTTTGTCACTCCCAGACGACGAATCAGCGTTGACGCCGCAGTCGGAAGCAGCCCCGCCTTCGATTTGCGAGCCCGTTGCGTCCGCCCTCGTTTCAGGTTACCTTTCTCATGCCTCCCGCGTTCTGTTGGATCGAATGTGCAAAGGGCCGTGTCTGTTGCCAATCCGTCGCCGCCGTTTTCCCTATCGTCGCCGGACGAGACGCTCCACGTCGAGGTGTCGCTGCCGGAGGGCCACCCCCACTACCGGGTCGTGGCGGACGAGGACCCGCTCATTGCGCCGTCGTCCCTCGGCATCACGCTGGACGGAGCCCCGGACCTGCGCGACGGCTTTGCGGTCGTGGAGTACGACACCCGCACGGTCGACACCACGTGGACGCCCGTGTGGGGGACGGACGACTCCGTCCGCAACCACTTCCGCGAATGCACGCTCCGGTTGGAAGAAACCAACTCGCCGGCCCGCCGGGTCACGCTCGTCTTCCGGGCCTACAACGACGGCATCGCCTTCCGCTACCGGTGGCCCGAGCAGCCGCACCTCGACGCCCTCCGCATCGCGTCGGAGGACACCCACTTTCGATTCTGCGAGGACAATACGAGTTGGTGGATTCCCGACGACTACGACGGCTACGAGTGGCGGTACAGCGAAACGTCCCTCAGCGCCATCGTGGACGAGGCGGCCGCCATCAGCTACAACTCGTACCTGGAGGAGGAAGACACCGACGTGCCGCTCCGGCCCACCTCGAAGGAGGACCGTCCGGGGGCCGTCAACACGCCGATCACGATGCGCACGCCGGACGGCACGCACTACCTGTCCGTCCACGAGGCCGCCCTCACCGACTACGCAGGCATGACGCTGCGGGCCGACCCGGAGGCCCCGACGACCCTGCGGAGCGTCCTCGTGCCGTGGCCCGACGGCCTCAAGGTGAAGGCGGATCTGCCGCACCGGTCGCCCTGGCGTACGATCCAGGTGGCCGACACGCCGGGCGACCTCGTCGAGTCGCACCTCATCGAGAACCTGAACGAGCCGTCGAAGATTGAGGACCCGTCCTGGATTGAGCCGATGACGTACATCGGCATCTGGTGGGGCATGCACCTCGGCAGTTACACCTGGGGCCGCACCGGCACGCACGGCGCCACCACCGAGCGCGCACAGCAGTATATCGACTTTGCTGCCGAGCACGACATCGACGCCGTTCTGGTGGAGGGGTGGAACGAGGGCTGGGAAAGTTGGCGCGGGGACGATGCCTTCGACTTTACCACGGCCTACCCCGACTTCGACCTGGAGGCGGTCGTCGAGTACGGGGCGGAACAGGACGTGGCCCTCATCGGCCACCACGAGACCGGCGGCGACGTGCCGAGCTACGAAGAGCAGATGGAGGAGGCGTTCGCGCTGTACGACGAACTCGGCGTGCCGGCGGTCAAGACGGGGTACGCCGGCATGATCCGGCCGGAGGGAATTCACCATCACAGCCAGCCGATGGTGAACCATTACCGGGAGGTTGTCAAACTCGCCGCCGAGCACGAGATCACGATCGACGCCCACGAGCCCATCAAGCCCACGGGCATTCGCCGCACGTGGCCCAATATGATGACGCGGGAAGGCGTGCGCGGCATGGAGTACAATGCCTGGAGCGAAGGGAATCCGCCGTCCCACACGCTCACCCTGCCGTTCACCCGGATGCTGGCCGGACCGCTCGACTTTACGCCCGGCATCTTCAACCTGACCCCGGAGGCCGTCCAGCCCGAGCACCGGGTGCGGAGCACGCTCGCCAAACAGATCGCGCTCATGGTGATTCTCTACAGCCCCCTCCAGATGGCCGCCGACCTCATTGAGCACTATGAGGGCCACGCCGCCGCCGAGTTTCTGGCGCACCTCCCCACCGACTGGGCCGAGAGCCGGATCCTGAACGCCCAGATCGGCAACTATCTCACCATCGCTCGGCGGGCGGCGGACGAGGAGGCGTGGTACGTGGGCACCGCCACGAACGAAGAGGCCCGCACGCTCGACGTGCCCCTTCGGTTTCTTCCGGCCAATCGGGACTACGTGGCCCACGTCTACGAGGACACCGCCGCGGCCGACTACCTCGACAACCCGCACGACTACAGCATTCGGCGGGGGCTCGTCACGTCGGCCGACACGATTTCGGCGCAGCTGGGACGGAGCGGCGGACAGGCCCTGCGACTCGCCCCGGCCACGGCCCCCGACCGGTCCCGGTACGACCCTCTTCCCTCCGCGTAGGCCTCGAAGTCAGTGTGGCCATCCCCCCGGTCGCACGTTCACGTGTCCCTCGGCCGTCGGGGCGAAGGCCCGAACCGCCTCCTGCGTGATGCGTCCCGGCGATGGGGCCGGCATACACGACCCTGACAGCGTGCTGAGGAAGTGTGGGAACCGCAACTGGAGGCTGAGTTGAGGGCGAGCGATGCTCGCGCGGTTCGAGTCCTGACCGGGGGCCGTTCAGCAAACCCCGGCCCGGCCTGCGCTTCGGGCAGCGCGCCCGCGGCGTAAGCGCTCCCCCATCTCGATGATGCCGAATAACCAGGCAACTCGGATTCTTTCCCTCGTACCATTTCCGAGTCATCCGGAGGCCGATGCACCATTGCGTTGATCGGCATTACTCGACTTCGTTGCGGGCCGGAGGTGCCATAAACGCCGGAGAGGTCGAGTTTTCGAGGGTCTCGTCCAGAATGCGGTCAATCTCATCCATATCGTCTGCTGTGAGGGTCCAGCCGCTTACGGCGTCGACGGGGTTGAGCTGACCGGGCCCCCGAGCCCCCAACAGGACCACATCGACGCCCTGATCGAGAACCCAGCGCATGGCGAGGTGAATGACGCGCTTTCCGTAGCGCGAACGGGCAAACTGGTCAAGCCGGTCCACGGCTTCGAGGTACTCCGTCTCGCGAAGGTCCTCGGTCCCGAAGGGCTGGTCCTCTTGCATTTTGCCGCTGAGCACCCCCCGACAGAGTGTGCTGTAGGTGAGGAGCCCGATGTCGTCTTGTTGGCAGTAGGACCGGACGCCGTCTTCAATGCCGCGCTCAAAGAGACTGTACGGCGCCTGGGCTGTAGCAAGCGGGGCCGCGCGCCGAAACGTATCCATCTGGGAGGGCGAGAAATGGTTCACCCCAATGGCGCGGATAAGTCCCTCATTGCGAAGCTCACGGAGTACACTGGCTGTTTTCTCCATCTGCACGAGCGGATCGGGCCAGTGCACCTGGTACAGGTCGATGTAATCCGTGCCGAGGCGCTCCAACGAGTTGGTAATTTCTGCCCGGATGCGGTCGGGGGCGGCATGGCGCACGATGCGTCCGTCGTCGTTCCAGGCGAGTCCGGTCTTCGTTGCGACGACGACCTCCTCCCGCCGGCCGTATTCCCCCAGGGCCTTTCCGACGAGCGTTTCGCCCGTCCCCATCCCGTCCACCGGCGCCGTATCGATGACATTCATTCCGCGGTCCAGTGCTGCGAGAATGGTATCAATGCCCGTTTGCTCGTCGATGGTCGTCTGCGTGTCGGGCTCGTCCCACTGCCATCTGTCAATGCCCCAGGTGCCAAGTCCAATACGGGACACCTCCGTATCGAGTGTAGGAAGCGTTGTCGTATCCAAAGGACTAAGGGAATTGGTGAAAGAAGAGCGAATTGGCCGATCCGTAGGACCGGACCGGA
>CAYOWD010000180.1:0-8959 GCA_964407535.1 uncultured Salinivenus sp.
ATGTCTTCCTGGAGCGGCTCGGGCCGGTGACGATGATCGGCCTGCTTTTGACCCTGGTGCTTCTCTTTTCCTTCCAGGGCGAGGTGATTCTGCAGAACCCGCTCCACATTGCCCTGATCGCCGTGCCGCTCATCGTGCAGACGTTTTTCGTGTTTGCGATTGCGTACGGCTGGGCCTACGCCTGGCGCGTGCCGCACGACGTGGCGGCGCCGGCGGGCATGATCGGCGCCAGCAACTTCTTTGAGCTGGCCGTGGCCACGGCAATAGCGATGTTCGGCGTCACCTCGGGGGCAGCGCTCGCGACGGTGGTGGGCGTGCTTGTGGAGGTGCCGCTGATGCTGACGCTGGTGCGCATCGCAAATGCGACCCGGCCGCAGTTTGAGCGGCGGACGGCTGAGGTGTAGCGAGAGTCTTTCCATCCCACCAGCTCACGCTGTGTCGTATTTGGCTGTGTCGTATTTGATAGAAACGCCTTTTTAAAAAGACGGCCGACCGCGGTCCGCTGTCTTCCGTCCTACCCGTAATCGCACGAAGCCGCAGCTCCGCCCCGTTCAGCCCCCCTCAAGCCGATGTCGACGACCGAGCCCCAACTGGACCTATCGATCGATGAGGAGGCGGCGGACTACGCTCGCGAGCGGGGCGGCATGCTCACCCTGCGCACACGCCCGCAGCATGGCTGCTGCGGCGGCCGGGTCGATCGGGCCACCGTCTCCACCACGCCCCCCGACGATCCGGATGCGTACGTGCAGACGGGGCGCAATGGGCTGACGGTGTACGTCCATCGAGCCCTCGTTGCCCTCGGCGATGAACCGATCCACGTAGGACTCGACCGGCTGTGGATCTGGAAGTCGCTGTACGTGAACGCAGCCTCAAAGATGTGAATGCCCTCCCGTGCAGGCGCCGACGGAAGACACACGCCTTCTTCCAGTCGCAGGATATACAATCAGCGTTGGCCTGTCATATCAAATCGGCTAAAAAGTTCGGAATTGAGCGTCTCAAGGGAGTTGATATTTCTATCCCCCAAGAAAGACATCGATGTCCCATTTTCTTTCTGTAGAGACCTGCCTGCCCGCCGAAGAGCTTTACCGGCGCTACCGTGAGGCGGGTCGGCCCGCCGAGCGGGCCCAGTGGCACATGCTCTGGCTCAAAACCGAGGGTCAATCGGCCCGTGAAATCCGTGAGGTCCTCGGATATTCGGAGAAGTGGATTTGTGAGACCGTTCATCGCTACAACGAAGAAGGACCCGACACGATCAGGGACCGTCGCCGCGCCTCCCCCGGAGGCAAGCCGATGCTCTCTGCTATACAGCAAAACGAGCTTGCCGGTCTTCTAGAGCAGGGAACGGCCCCGGTAGAGCAGGGAACGGCCCCGGATGGAGAGCCCTGGAGCGGTCCAAAGGTCGCCCGTTGGATCGAGTCGGCCACCGGTCGAAAAACGGCCTGCAACCAGCGCGGCTGGGAGTATCTGCGGCGCCTCGGTTTTACGCCCCAACGTCCGCGCCGACGGCACGAAGCGGCCTTTGCCGAAAAGCAGGCCGCTTTTAAAAAATAAGCTTCCTGCGACGGCAAAGGCGCTTCGAGAGGCCCGTCCGGACCTAGAGGTCTGGGCCCTTGATGAGCACCGCGTGGGACTGAAGCCAATTCTACGACACGTGTGGGCAAAGCGAGGCCGACGCCCGACTGCCTGGGTCTACCCGCGCTACCAATGGCGTTGGATATACGGTTTTGTTCGGCCCGAAACCGGAGAGACGGAGTTCTGGATTAGCCAGCATTTGGGCGGCCCTACGCTTGCGGCAATCCTCCCGGCGTTTGCCGCCCGCCGAAAGGGGCCGGTCCTTCTAGCGCTCGATCAGGCAGGCTATCACCTCTCAGGTCGGGTTCGAGAGGCGATGGACACCGTCCCGATTACGCCGATGTGGCTCCCGCCCTACAGTCCGGAGTTGCAGCCGGCCGAGCGGCTCTGGCCGCTGGTAGATGCCCCGATCGCAAACCGGACGTTCGATTCAATCGAAGAGCTGTAGGGCCTTCGTTCTGAGCAGTGCGTTCGCCTCTCTCGGCAGCTGGAGCGGATCCGGAGGCTGCCCCTATATCACTGGTGGGCCGGACGGGTCAGATCACGAACTGCAATCCTGAACTAATCAACCGGATTTGGTATGAGGAGATTTTTCCGGCTCGGTTGCGCCGTTGCAGCTCCGTTCCTTGTAGATCTGTCAGGTCTTTCGGGGATTGCGGTCACCGGATTGCGCGCCTCCCTGAACGAGATTCGGCGTCTAATCTAAAAAGGTACAGAGATCGGCAAAGACGATTCCGACTATTCGCCTACCATGGTTTAGGAGAAAGGAGAGAGGAGATCTAAGATCTCCACCCCCGAGCGAAAGCGAGAGTTTACCTACCTGTGCACGGATCAGTACGAGCCAGACTGGCGTGCCTGATGGATCGGTGGAAATGGGGATGAAGCGACTGGAGATGCACGCTCGATTTGGGATATATCTATTTTGTATTCGGGTATGTATAATAGAATATCGGAAAAAGTAAAAGGGAAAACAGGGAAATTGAATGTATACCATAACTCGCTATTTAGGGGGTGTGTTGAAAGTGTTACGTTTGAAGGTGACCACCACGTTCTCAGAACGAATGACATTGCGGAGGGAGGGGGGCCGAAACAGTTTCGTATCGACTGGGGATGTTCAGGAGATCGATACTTGAAGCCAGAGTGGCAGACGGAGGAGCAGCGGGTGGTGCGGAACGCGCCCGTGAGCTATAGTCGAAATGAGACGATGCGCCTCCAATTGGGCCTAAGGGTCTGGAGAGAGGGTGAGACCGCGCCGTCCGGGGTGCAGGGGCGGATTTTTGGGCGTCCGGTGCACTCTTCCAAGCAGTCGTTTCGTTTTCAGTCCGATGAATTCCTGCTTACCGAAGAGCGAGACCAAGTGGTCGTTGTCGGCGAGGCGCCGTTGCCGGACTGGCCACGGACGCTGGAGAAAGAGATTGAGTGGACGTTTCGAGGCGACCACGTCAAGATTGATCTTGGACGATCGGGGCCGCATACCGTCTTCGTCACCTTTGGTCCCCCCACAGGATATCAGGAAGACAACCAGCGAACGTATGTGTATGGAGCGACGCACGCTCGGATGCGGGAGGCCACGAGGAGGGTGGCCGAGATCGATTCTTGCTCCTCCGTCAAGCTCATCAAACGGCTTTTTCGCCAACTCGGTGATTATGGGGTCGGAGGATTCGAGCAATTATCCACATGGGACGAGTTGGAGGTGGAGGGGGACACGAGACTGAAAGCGTATATGGAAAAGGTGGATTGGCCGAGGTTCTTTCCTTACATTAATCTTCGGAGCCCCCGCGCTTTTTCGAGCAGTCGGAGGGTTTATTTGGACGAGTGGGAAGCGTCGCTGGCGAGGATTGTGAGAAGATGTCGGCACTTGGAGGGGGAGATTGAGGATAGTCGGGACGTGATTCGTGGGTTGAGCAGGGGGCTCAGGGATACATTGCGTAGTGCGCTAGAGGATGTAGATGACGCTCTGGTGGATGCAGAGACGATGGAGCAGGTGGATGCGCACATCGATTACTACTCAGACCAGGCAAGCCAAGAGATCGAGCAGGAACGACGGTTCATCCTTGAAGCGGAGAGGGAGGCGGAGGATTTGAACACGTTGCTTCAGACAGAGAGAGAAAAGATTAGAACGGAACATCGGAAGCAGGGCGGCGCCTGGCCGCTTGCGGTCTTGGAGAAGTATGGGGGAGAATGCCAGGCCATCGTTCGATTTGTCCTTGCCGTTCTACGGCAGCTTGGGTTCCGGGGGGAATCGGGACGGGGCTCGGTAGAGATCCGATACGTTGCTTCGGAGATTAGAAATCGGTATTTCTTGGAGCCGATCATTGGGGAGGCCCCTGTTTCGTGCAGGGGACCGCGTGCTGGACAGGGGTATCGGTATGGGCTCGTTGACCGCCCGGTGAAGAGACGATCCTATGCCGCGTCGGAGCTCAAGCACAAGAGGATTCGGCTCAAGAGTTTTCAGACGTATTTGCGATACGTATACGAGGATAACGGAACGCCCTACCAGGTCTGGTATGGGGGAGGGATCGGGCAGGTCGGCGATCCGCAGTCGTGTGAGGGTCCGCTTACGCCGGCGTTTAGACACGAGCTTCTCAGCAAGCCGTTTGCAGGGCTCATCGAGTACGTGTCAGATGGAAGTGAGATAACGGTCACAAACTACTGGCCGTTTCAATGACGGGTAGCGTGTCAAGACTGTGAGATGCCTCTGGAATCAGATTGCTTCCTCCGTTCTCACATCGCCGTCGGGGGGCGTTGCCACAATTTGTTCTGCGTAGAACAGGGCGGGTGGGTTGTGTCCAAAGTTGTGTAACTGATCCGGCTGAATAGAAAATGCCACCGCGTTCTGCCAGGTTGTGAGTGAACCAGACCAACAACCAAAAGCAGAACCACGATGGCTACTTTTGAGATCGAGATCAACGGTGAGAAGATCCAACAGCTGCTCCAGGGCGACCGAGGAATGGAAGTACTTCTGGAGCCGATCCTCAACCAGATTCTGCAAGCGGAGATGACCGAACATCTGAAGGCCGAACCTGGCGAGCATGCCGACGATTGACGGGGATATAGGAACGGAACGTATGAACGTGGCGGACGAGTCCGCCTGTCTAACGACTCGGGTCGGCACCATCGAACTGGAGGTGCCGCGGGACCGAGAAGGCACCTTCCAGACGGCCCTGTTTCAGCACCATCAGCGGAGGTGGCGGACGTGTCCGTCTAAGGCGCTCGTCTTGACGTTGATGCAGATGGTGGGTTCATACCAAGTCCGGGTACAAACTTCCGGTTTGGAAGAAAAAGAGTCCTGACTGTTGATCCGGTCAAAGAAGCGGGTCAGCAACGCCGGTGGGTTCCGAGGGCGCCACAAAACCATGTCCCAGACCTGAATGAAGCTACCGGATTTGGTATAACTCGTCTGTACGAAGAATCCGCATTGACCGGAGAACCGGCGCTACGCCTTCTCCGCAACGGCGGGCCACATCTTTTCAAGGGTGTCGTCTTCCTCGTCGGAATCGTCCAGCGTCGGCTCGTTTTGCGCTTCTCCACTGTCAGCATGAGCAGCGCCGTACGTGGTTTCTTGTGCGGCTGCCTCTCGTTCCTCTACAAGGTGCTCAAAACGGTCATAGAGGGCCTCCTTGAACTTCTTGTAGGACTCCATCCGCTTCTCTTCTGTACTGGTCTCCAGGGAGGCCTGAATGTGGGAAAGCGCTTCGAACATCACGTCAACGGCCGCGCGCAGTTCGCGGTCGCGCTGTCGCTGTCGAGCAACCGGATCGGCACTATTATTTTGCATAACCAAGTGGGATTCGTTGGTGAGGAATGAACCTCCGAAAGATTAGAAGAGCCCTTCCAGCTTTCGAAAACGCACTAACTCACGTTGCAGTGTGAATGGAGTGCAACAACCACACCAAACAAGTTACGAGGATGTGAATTCGTAAGCCGTTACAGCTCCCTCCTGAAAAGGGAGCCAAATCGCCCCGAATTTACCGACGTGGTGGATGGGGAACAGGATGGGGGATCCCGCACATCTCTTTACGACGTCGCGCCGCTTTCCCCGCAGCAATAGCTGAACATTGCTTTCCGGCGACTCGGGATGTCCGTATTCCCTCGTGATTACGTATTGACACAACTTGTTCTTCAATGGCTCCTCCCGGATCGCTGTACGACTTCCGTCCGATCGCCTAGCCGCTGCCGACGTACGCACGACGTGGCATTGATTATTGAGACGACCCGTTTTGTGCGGCATCAAGTGCCTCCACGAGCACATTCACCGGTTGAGCGCCTGTGAGTACCCGCGCATCGTCGAAGACGTAGCACGGCACGCCCGTCACGCCGCGGCGCTGGGCCTGCTGCTGACTCACCCGCACCTCCTCCGCATACGCCTCCCCGTCCAGAAGGGAGTGCGCCTCGTCGGCTGCCAGCCCGGCCTCCTCCGCACAATCGGCCAGCACGGCGCGGTCGGACACATTGCGGCCCTCGGAGAAATACGCCCGGAAGAGCGCCGTCGCCATCCCCTCGCCCCGGCCGTGCGCCTCGGCCCAGAGCACGAGGCGGTGAGCATCGGCCGTGTTGGGCGCCGTCTCGATCGCGTCGAACTGAAACGCGAGCCCCAATTCGTCCCCGAGGCGCCGGATCCGCTCAAACATCTGCTGGGCCCGCTCCCAATTCCCGAACTTCTGCTCCAGCACCGTCCGGAAGTCTCGTCCCGCCGCAGGCATGTCGGGCTGTAACTGAAAGGGGCGCCACTGCAGGGACACGTCGAGTCCCGAGCGCTGACCAAGGGCCCGTTGCAGCCGAGCGCGGCCCACATAGCACCAGGGACACGCGATGTCGGCATACACGTCTACGGAGATCGCGGCCATAGCACGCCTTCACATTGCGTAATCGACAAACAGATGAGCCTCCCCCACAGATACGACTGTGCCCCTTTGCCGATCCACTCCGTCGACAAAGGGGCACAGCGTACGTATCGGTCGTCTCGGGACGGCGCCCTCGCCCGCCATTCCTCGGGCTACGCGTCGTTGCGGTACATTTCCTCAACGTAATCCATTACCATCCGCTTCGCACTGAAGGGCGCGGGAAGCCCCGTCATGGCCTCGCGCATCTTCGAAATCCACTCGGAGGGCAGCCCGTTGTCGTCGCGGGTATAGAAGGCCGGGATGACTTCCTCTTCAAGCTGCTCGTAGAGGGAGGCCGAATCCTGCTCGTCCTGCACCTCCGGATCGGCCTCGCCGTAGTCGCCGGACGGCTTTGGCCCGATGGCCCAGCCGTTGTCGCCGTTGTACCCTTCCGGCCACCAGCCGTCAAGCACGCTGAGGTTGAGCCCGCCGTGGGCAGCCACCTTCTGCCCGCTCGTGCCGGACGCCTCCAGGGGCCGTCGCGGATTGTTGAGCCACACGTCGCACCCGGACACGAGCATCCGTCCGATTTCCATGTCGTAGTTCTCCAGAAAGATGACGTTGCCCTCGAACGGCTCTTCCTGACTCACCTCGTAGATGCGCCGGATAAACTCCTTGCCGGCGTCGTCGGCCGGGTGCGCCTTGCCCGCATAGACGAGTTGCAGCGGCCGCTCGGGGTCGTCGAAGAGCGCCTTTGCCCGTTCCTTGTCGCGGAAAATGAGCGGGGCGCGCTTGTAGGTGGCAAAGCGGCGCGCAAACCCAATGGTCAGCGCATCCGGATCGAGATCCGGGTGGATCGGCAGCGTCTGACTCTGCACCTTTTCGTAGATAAAGTGGATCAGGCGCTCCCGGAGCTGCGAGCGGTAATTCCACAGAGCCTCGTCGCTCACCTCGTCGAGCCCCGTCCAGATCTCCGCCTCGTGGCGTTCGGTGAAGTCGCCGCCGAGGTGCTCTTTCAAAAAGTCTTGCGCCGGTTCGGCCGTCCACGTCGGCAGATGCACCCCGTTCGTAATCGAGTCGATGGGCACCTTGTGGAGCGGCGTGTCCGGATACATGTCCTGCCACTGCTGCCGGGCCACGTGGCCGTTGAGCTTCGAGACCCCGTTGGCAGCCCGCGACAGCTTGAGGCCGAGCACCGTCATCGTAAAGCTCTCCTCGTGGTCGCCCGGATTGACGCGCCCGTAGCTGAGCAAGTTGTGGGTGTCGAGCGAAAGGTTGTCCCGAAAGCCCGCCAGGGCTTCGGAAACGAGGTCGGGCTCGAAGTGGTCGTGCCCAGCCATGACGGGCGTGTGGGTCGTAAAGACGCTTCGGTTGCGCACCCACTTCTCCGCGTCCTCTTGCGTGTCGCCCGCATTGAGCCGTTCCCGCATCAACTCCAGCATCAAGAAGGCGCAGTGGCCTTCGTTGGCGTGGTACACGTCGGCCGCCACGTCGAGCTTGCGGAGCAGACGCAGCCCACCGATCCCGAGCACAATCTCCTGTCGGACGCGCTCGTAGTCGCCCCCCTGATAGAGCCGCCGCGTAAGCGGTCGATATTCGTCCGGATTGGCATCGAAGTCCGTGTCGAGCAGATAGAGGTCCGTGTGTCCTAGATCTACCTTCCAGGCCCGCACCTGCACCGGATGCGTCCCGACCTGCACCGTTGCCGTTACGGGATCATTGCTTCCCTTCCCCGTCACCAGCGAGAGCGGGTGCTTGGCGGGATCGAGGACGGGATAGGTGGCTTCCTGCCATCCATTTACGTCAAAAGACTGTCGGAAGTAGCCTTCGCGGAGAAAGAGTCCCACCGCTGTAAATGGCAGATTGAGATCGGAGGCTGCCTTGGCGTGATCGCCGGCCAGCACCCCGAGCCCGCCCGAATAGAGCGGCATGCTTTCGTGGAGGCCGTACTCCATGCAAAAGTACGCAATATCCGGGGCGTCCGGAATCTCCGGCTCCCGGTCCATATACGTCTGGAAGCGGTCGTAGACCGCATCGACCTCATCCTGAAAGTCGGGATCGTTGAGCACCTCTTCGCGGGCAAGCGTCAAGGCCGCCTGGGGATTGTTGCCGGAGGTCTTGTACACCTCGGGATTCAACCGACGGAAAAGTGACCGGGCGTCGGGGTTCCAGCTCCACCACAGATTGATCGCAATCGACTGGAGCTTGTCGCGTGTAGTCATGCAGAATGAAGCATCAATTCAAGGAGAGCAAGGGAGGAACGAGGCGACCGGTCCGTAAAACGTGTCTGCGGTCCGGTTATCGGCGCAGGGGCGTGTACCCCGCTTGACTTCTTCCCCGGATAAATCCGGGGGATTCTACCGTTCAAGGAGATCTGAGATCTCCACCAGCGGTGCCGACGACTTCAAACGCATCGGTCTTATCCAGCTGTCCGGGTGCTTGGGGCGCCGTCTTCTCCGTTGACTCTCGGGAGAAGATCGACTTCCTCTGTGCAGAGGAAGCAGACGTGGTACTGTCCAGCCGCGTTTTTCGTGACGGTGCAGCTACTCGGCTTAGACGGAAGC
>CAYOWD010000181.1:0-8896 GCA_964407535.1 uncultured Salinivenus sp.
TTGGGTACGAGGCCCCCCTCTGGCCCGCCCTCGGCACCTTCGTCCTCATTGCCGTTGCCGCCATCGTCACTCTGTTCTGGATTGCCGCCGGGCGGGTTGAGGACGGCGAAGACCTTTTCGCCCAGCGCCACCGACGACCCCCCTCCGACTGGGACGAACGGGCCAACGGCCGGGTCTCCGATCCCAAATCCGACTAAAAAGTTCGGGGTTCCGGATGGATCAGTATGAATACAAGCATATGAGCCTCACACAGATACTGCGGTGTCAATGCTCATCCTGCATGCCACGTCCCGGGACATGGTACCTGCCGATGTAGTTATTAACGTGAGGGATTTTGAATCAGCTTCACGAGTCCCGCATCACGTGTTGCCGTCGGTCCCGTTGGCAAACCGCTCCCGTGTATGGATTGACGGTTGAGACTGCAATGCTCACATACTCCAACGGAGCTGCCTGGCTAGTCAGGCGGTCCCACTGGTGGGACTCGGACGAGTTCGGCTACGGAGTTGGTATATTGCTATGGGGAAACGGGGTCCATACACTCCAGCAGTGCGTCGAGCAGCGTCCGGGCGTCGTCGTAGATGCCCTCCACCTCGCTCGCCCGCGGCCCCGCCACGTTGAGCACCCGCACGTCGTGCTCCGCCCCCCACGCCCGAATCATCGGGAGGGGCACCGCATCCGTAGTGCGGACGTGCAGGACCGGTCGCCCTCGTTTGCGGGCCTCGTCCATCGTGAGGGCCGTCCCCCCCTCCATCGAACCGTCGGTAATGATGAGGGTGCCGTCGCTGTCGCGCACATTCCAGGCCGTGCGCTGCTCGTACGCCTCCGACGGCGTCTCCTCCAGCGGGTACCGGTCTGGGATGCACCCATCTTCCGCACGCCGCCCCTTGGGACACCAGCCGCCCACCGGCACGTCGTGCGCCAGCGCCGCGTCGAGCGCCGCCCGATCCACTCCGGTCTGTCCCCCCGAAACGATCTTTTCCAACTTCATGTCGCTCATCACTACGACGAAACGATCGATTCGTGAATACGCCTCTGATACCAGATCCGCTTACAAAGTTCGGGGTTGCAGATGTGTCGGTAGGGCCGCAAGCATATGGGCCAGACGCACTCGTGCGTCAACGCACATACTGATCCGTGCACAGGTAGGTAAACTCTCGTTTTCGTTCGTGGAGATCCTGGAGATCTAGGATCTCCTTTCTCCTAGACCGTGGTAGGTGAATAGTCGGAATCGTTTTTAGAACCCCATTCACGTATCAGTACCCCCTGTACAGACCGGGGAGTTCCTTTACACCCCAACGGAGCTGTGCAACGAGTTGCACTGCGGAGTTGGTATAGTACCAAATCCGGTAGATTCATTCCGGTCTGCGAACCGGATTTGTAGCGCCGTTGGACTCCAACGGCGCTACGAGAACCTTCTTCTGCGATGTAGGACAGGAAAAACGCCTGACTGCGAATAGGTATTGCTCCTCTCTATACCAGAAGTTTGCAGCCGGACTTGGTATAACAGCAACAGTGACGTTGTCCGAGAATCTGCTTCCCCAAATTCGGATTCCGCACCCGGACTTAGCACAACACTCCTACCTCTAACCTTACAATTTTCAATTTTTTAACCTTACAACACTGTTTCCGTACCATGATGGCAGGTTAAAACGACACCCGTCGTTCCTCTTCTATCGACGACGCTCCCCCCCATAACCTTCTCACCTTCAACCCTTTACCCGTTCCATTGCCGGAGACTATTGGTTGTGGAATTCCGACAGTTCCGATTGGAATCCGTGTAAACGACCGTTCGACGTGCCATGCGCCTCTTCACCGCCCTCGACCTGCCCGGCGACGTTCGCTCAGCCATCGCCGCCCTGCGCGCCCCGGACCGCCTCGACGCCCGTTGGACCGCCCCCGCGCAGTACCACATCACGCTTCGGTTCATTGGCGAAACCGATGCGGACACCGCCCCCCGCTACGAAGACGCCCTTGCGTCGATCAGCGCCCCGGCCCCCGAATGCCATCCCTACGGCCTCGACGTGCTGCCCTCCCGTCGCAACCCCAGCGTCCTCGTCGTCGGCGTCGAACGCACCGGGTCGCTCCTCTCGACCTACCAGGCCGTCAGTAGAGCCCTGGAAGCCGAGGGCCTGGACCCGGAAGAGCGCACCTATCGCCCCCACGTCACCCTCGCCCGGCTGGATGACCGCTCCCCGGAAACCGTGCACGCGTTCCTCGATGCGCACGATGCCGCCGACCTTCCCCCCTTCCGGGCCCAACAGGTCCATCTGTACGAAAGCACCCTCACAGACGAGGGCGCCGTCCATGAGCGCCGAGCCTCTTTCGATCTTGAGGAGTAGCGCCACCGAGATGCGTTCAATTTTCTCGAACCTTCGTGCATGAACGGCCATAATCTGTCCAGTTGGCCGTTGTAACCACGGTTCCAGCACACGTCTTTCTATCCCGACGATGCCCTCCATTCATGCATCGCCTTCTCCCCCTCGTCGTTTTTCTCGCCCTCGGCCTCGTGGGATCCGCCCCGGCCCAGTCCGATTCGCCAACGCTTTCGGAGGTCCAGGCGGCCTACGACGCCCTGGACGGCCTCCAGGCCTCCTTTACACAGGTCCTCACCTCGGACTTTTCCAGCGACTCGACCCGTATGGAGGGCACGGTGCTGCTCTCCGGCAACAAGTATCGCGTGGAAACCCCCAAGCAAACCGTGATCACCAACGGCACGACGACCTGGATCTACACCCCCGATGACAATCAGGTCGTCGTGAACAAGGCGGAAGCAAATGAGAGTACAGTGACGCCGGAGACGTTTCTCACCGCCTCAGCGGAGCGGTACGAGGTTCAATCGTCGCGCCCGGCCCCCCGACTGGATCGCCCCCACACCCGGCTGTCCATCTCCGCCACGGACCCCGATGCCCGATTTGCCGAGGCGACCCTGTGGGTCCGCCAGTCCGACCGCATCGTGACGCGAATGCGCGCCACTGACCGGAATGGATCGACGATCGACCTTCGACTGCAGGACCTCACGGTGAACCCCGACACCCTCCGCACGGACTCGCCCTTTTCCTTCACCCCGCCGGACAACGTCGAGGTCGTCGATCTGCGCCCGACTGAATAGCCGCTCTCTTTTCCCCACCGCCCCCGCCGTACCCGTGTTTTCTCGCCGTCGCCTGCTTCAAATTGGGAGCTTCGTGCTCGCCGCCGGTCTCCTGGCCCTGGCCCTGTACGGCGTCGACCTCGACAAGATGGTCGAGGCCTTCTGGAAGGCCGACTGGCGGTGGCTCGCCCCGCTGGTCGTCATCGTCCTCGGCAGCAACCTGTGCCGCGCCTGGCGCTGGCAGATTCTGATTGAGGCCCTCCCCACCACGCCGGACTTCGATCGGCTCGATGACGACACGACGCCCCAAAACACCCTGGAGGCGTCGTTTTCCTCCATCATGATTGGGTACATGGTCAACTACGTTGCGCCCCGCATGGGCGAAGTGGCGCGCACGGCCAACATGGCGGCCCGCTCCAACATTCGGTTCAGCAGTCTCCTCGGCACGGTCGTCTCGGAGCGCATCTTCGACACCGCCGTCCTCGGCGCGGCCCTGCTCAGTGCCGTAGCCCTGCTGTTCGACCGCTTCGCCGTCCTCCGCGACCAGTTTCTGGCCCCGGCCTGGCAGCAACTCCTGTCCCTGCCCCTTGAATGGCTGGTGGGAAGCGCCGTGGGACTCGTTCTCGTTGTTGTCCTCGGGGGCGTTCTCATTCGCTATTTCCTCACCGGTCCCGATTCGGCCGCGGCGCAGTTTTGGGAGGAGACGGTGAAGCCGGCCCTTCTCTCCTTTCGCGGCGGCATGGAAACCCTGCTGCGCTCGCCGCGCCGCGTCGCCATCCTCGTCTCCACCGTCGGCATGTGGGGCGGCTACGCGCTCATGGCCTACATTCCCCTCCGTATGCTCGACCTCGCCGTGCCGTACGGCCTCGGCCTCGGCGACGCGTGGGCGCTCATGGCCATCGGCGCGCTCGGCATGCTGGTGCCCACCCCCGGCGGCATCGGCTCCTATCACTACATTACCACCGAGGCGCTCGTCCACCTCTACGGCGTCCCTGCCGAGGCGGCGCTCACGTACGCCGTGCTCGCCCACGCCGCGCAGTTCGTGTTCTACCTCCTCACGGGCGGCCTTGCCGTGCTCTACCAGGGCACGGGGCTCGACGCCCTCTATCCGCCCGACCGCTCCGCCCCCGAGCCGACGGGCGCCTGAGTGCGCTCGATTTCGGAGCTGAGAGTTTGGGGGCCGCCCTCTCGTCGCGGCCGTGTTCTCAACTCCCGCCGGTTATGCCAGGTCCAGCTGCTGGATGGAAAGCAGGGCAATCGCATCTTGCTCTCCGCAGCACACAGAAGAGAGGTTGAGCACAGCGGTATTGCGTCTATGCGTCCACACGTCCACTCATTCCGGGCAGATTGAGTGGGGAGCGGCACACGTGCATTCTACGTTCCAGGTGAATGCCAACATGCGATCGCCCTGGTATAGAGAGGGACGATCCGCGTCCGATCTCGTCATTCCCCCTCTGCCGTCGACGCCTCAGCCGCCTCGATCCGCGGCCGCGCCGCCGCAAACAACAGGAGCCCGGCGGCGACCGACACGTTGAGCGATTCGGCCGGGCCCCGCATGGGAATGGCGGCCAGCTCGTCGCAGGCCTCCGTCACGTCCGAGGCCAGCCCCTCCCCTTCACTCCCCAGCACCACCACCATGGGGCGATCCCAGTCGACGTCCCAGTGGGCGGTGTCAGCCTCCCCCTCCGCCCCGACCACCCAGTAGCCGCGCTCCTTGACCTGTGTGAGCACGCGGGCGAGGTTGTCGGTCCGGGCAATCGGCACGCGAGGGGCCGTGCCGGCACTCGCCTTGAGGGCCGCGGCGTTGAGCGGCGCCATCTCGCGCGTCGGCACGAGGACGCCGTCCACCCCGGCGGCGACGGCGCTCCGCAGAATCGCACCGAAGTTGCGGGGATCCGTCACCCGGTCGATGGCGAGGAGGAGCGGCTTCTTCTCTTTGACCACGCCCCAGGTCGGCGCAATCTCAGAAAGCATGTCGTCGACCTCCTGATACTGGAGGGGCGCCGTAATCGCAACGACCCCCTGATGGGCGGCCCCGTCCGCCTCGTGCTGCAACCGCGCCTCGGGGACGTACTGCACCGGCGCCCCCCGGTCGTCGGCCAGAGACCGGATGGCCCCAATCCGCTCGCCGCTGACGCCCTGCTGCAACATCACCTTCTCAATGCCCACGTCGTCCCGCTCCAGGGCTTCAAGCACAGGCTGGCGGCCAATGAGGGTGCTGGTGTCGTCGTCGGACGGCGTGCTCACAACGAAAGCGAAATGAGGAGACAGAATACGGAGGCGGCGCATTGCGACACCGGACCAACGCAACTCTCGCCCGGCGCAAACCGATCCGTGAAGAAGCGTTTGACGCTCCCGTCTGCTCTCTCTCGCCGAACCGATCCAGGAACCGCGCCCCCGATTCCGGTCGGCCCCTCGTTCTCGTCCCTGCCGCTCCCCCCCGACCGGCATGGTCGCCCCTCGCAGGCCGCCCGTCGTTCCGGGTCCACTCGCCCCCCCCCTTAAGCCCTCTCCCCGGTCCGATGCAATCCGGAATACACGGACAATAGGCCCCGAATGACCGGTCATGGCCGATTTTTCCGGGGCGGTGTCCGGTTTGTCAACGCCACGGGGCCGATCCATGAGGACGCAGCATTGCGAGGCGGGTTTGATCGCGAGATGCTCGCCTCCGACTCCCAACGTGCCCTGTTTGCCGTAGCCGTCCACCAAACGCCCCGACGGCGTTTCTCCCGATTCAGGTGCATGTAGCTGCCCCATTGGCCTCGGCACGGCGGCGACCGAGCTCCACTGGGAGCACCCCGTTCTTCCTGCATTAGTCACCCCCCTCTTCTCATGCCTGACGTTGCTTCCGCTCCGACGGCGTCGACGCTCGACGCGGACGTTTCGCACATCCGCTACGCCCAATGCTGGGAAGACGCCGATGTCCTCGTGGAGGGCCTCGACGTGCAGCCGGGCGACGTGTGCCTCTCCATCGCCTCGGCCGGGGACAACGCCCTGGCGTTGCTGACGCGCGACCCGGGGCGGGTGATCGCCATTGACCTCAGCGCGGCCCAGTTGGCCTGCCTGGCCCTCCGGGTGGCGGCCTACCGCACGCTTTCCCACAGCGAGGTGCTGGAGCTGGTGGGGTCGGAGCCGAGCAGTCGACGCCGGGCCCTGTACCGACGGTGCCGCCCCCGACTGGAGGCACAGGCAACCCGCTTCTGGGACGACCGGCTCTCGCTCGTCGACCACGGCATTGGGGCAGCTGGGCGCTTCGAGCGCTACCTGCGACTGTTTCGTCGCTTCGTATTGCCGCTCACGCAGTCGTCGGATCGCGTCGACCGGTTGCTTCAAGAACATCAGTCCGTCGACGAACGCCGGCGCTTCTACGATGCGGAATGGAACCACTGGCGGTGGCGCCTGCTCTTCCGAGGCTTCTTCTCCCAATTCCTGTTGGGCCGGCTGGGGCGCGACCCGAGCTTCTTCGAGCACGTGAGCGGCTCTGTGGCCGATCGTCTTCTCGCCCGGTCTCGGCACGGCCTAACCGCCCTCGACCCCTCGGCCAATCCCTACCTGCAGTGGATGCTCACCGGCCGGCACCGTACAGCCCGCCCCCTGGCCCTGCGCGCCAAGTACTTCGAGGTCATTCGCAGTCGGCTCGATCGGCTGGAGTGGCACCAGGCGTCCCTAGAAGAGACGCTGGCCCACACGCCGCCCAACACCATTGACGCCTTCAATCTCAGCGACATGTTCGAATATGTGGGCCACGATCACTATCAGCGCCTGCTCGCGCAATGCACGGAGGTGGGCCGGACCGGTGCCCGACTGGCCTACTGGAACCTGTTCGTCCCCCGCCATCGTCCCCCGGCCCTTGCCGACGACCTCGAGCCCTGCCGGGCACGGGCCGAACGGCTTCACGCCCACGACAAGACGTTCTTCTACGGTGACTTCGTCCTGGAAGACGTCCGCTAGTTCCCCCGCCTCCGCTCTCCTCCCTGCCCAATGCGAGCACCAACCGCTTATGCCTCCCTGGCTCGGCATCATACTCATTCTCTCGCTCCTCGGCACCGTCTTCGGCGGACTTCGGGGCCTCCAGACCCGATACGCGCTCGATCCAGAAACGGCCCGAAAGGGAGCACACGTGCTCATGGGCGGTGTCACCCTCATCTTCCCGTGGCTCTTCGACGCCGCGTGGCCCGTGGTCGTGCTCGGCGGCATCGCCGTGGCGGCGTTCGTGCCCCTCCGCCTCCTGCCCGCCCTCCGAACCAACGTGGGCGCCGTCCTCCACAGCGTGGACCGTCCGTCCTACGGCGAGCTCCACTACGCGATCGCGGTGGTCCTCCTCTTCGTCCTATCCGGCGGCGATCCGCTGTTGTTCGGGGTGCCGATCCTCCTGCTCGGCCTCGCCGATCCGATCGCTGCCCTCGTCGGCCTGCACTACGGGAAGTCGCTGTACCAAACAAGCGACGGCGTCAAGAGCGGCGAGGGCTCGGCCGGCTTCTTTCTCGCCGCGTTCCTGTGCGTCCACATTCCCCTCCTGCTGGCCACCCACACGGGCCGCCTCGAATCGCTCCTGATTGCCCTCATCATGGGCATTCTCCTGATGCTGCTGGAGGCGATTGCGTGGCGGGGCCTCGACAACCTGTTCATTCCCATCGGCGGGTATGCACTGCTCGATACCCACCTGGCCATGACCGCCTACGAACTGGCGGCGCGACTCCTTGTCATCACCGCGCTCTTTGTCCTCGCGTCGGTCTGGCATCGGGAAACGACGCTCGACCACAGCGCCACGTTCGCCTCGGCCCTGGTGGGGGTGGTGACCTGGATGATTGGGGGCTGGACGTGGCTCCTTGCCCCGGCGGCCCTCTACTTCGGCTACACCCTCCTCTGGCCCAGCTCGGCCCGCGTTCGCGACGATGCCGACGGCCCGCCCACGCTTCACACCGTGCACAACGTGCTGGGCGTCGCCTCCGTGGGCTTCGGCTGGCTCTTCCTCGCGGCAACGGGCGACGCCGCTCCCCTCATCTATCCCTACACGCTGGCCTACGCCGCCTACCTCAGCCTCATCGGCGTCGAGCGGCTGCGGTCGTATCCACACCCCTTTTCGACGACTCGCATTCTGAGCAGCAGCACCCTCCGCACCTGCACGGCCCTCCTCCCGCCGTTCCTTCTCGCAAACGGCGCCCTGGGATGGCCCCTGCTCATCCGGGCCGGCGGCCTCCTCGCGGCGGTACTGCTCACCGCCCGCCTGTACCTGCAATGGCCCCGCTTTTTTGAGGAGGCCCGCTCCACATTCCTCGTGCAGGTGCGTCGCGCCCTGCTTGTCGCCTCCACCTCAGCGATCGGGGTCCCTCTCTTGTGGCTCAGCAACCGATTCCCTCCCGACATGCCCTGGGGACTCTTCTAACATAGCCCTCGCCAACACGAGGCCAACGCGATTCGACTCACGCTCTACGCTCATCCACACTCGACCACTCTCATACCATGGTTATTGACGAACGACGCTCCCCGGACGCCATCGCCACGCTCAACGGGCCCCCGACGGCCTCTCGGCTCACCGCTGATGCCATCACGCTCCATGCCCCGGATACGCACCTCGCCCTCGATCCGGAGGGGGGCTCGTGCCGGGCCCGATGCAGCCTGTGGTGGACCGACACCCCAACCTACGACGACCATACCGTTGGGCTTGTGGGCCACTACGCAGCCGCCGACGCCGACGCGGCCACCGCTGTGTTGTCCGAGGCCCTCTCGCGCCTTCGGGACGCGGGCTGCACGTACGCCATCGGCCCGATGGACGGCGCCACCTGGTTCTCCTACCGCTTCGTGACG
>CAYOWD010000182.1:0-8840 GCA_964407535.1 uncultured Salinivenus sp.
CATACCTACACACCTACGGACTTTCATACCCGAATCCTTCAACCGGATTCGGTATCATGGGGGAGCTGCCACAGGGCCGCTCCCGATTCACTCAGCACGACGTGGATGCCGGGCCGCGTCCGTTAGTCGGTGCCAGGCCCGCTCGGCAAAGGTGTAGAACGGCTCCTTCTGGTGGAGCCACCCAAAGTGGACGACGTATGGAGTGAACTCAACGTACTCGCCCATGCGCGGCATCTGCTCGGCCAGCCCCAACAGCGCGTCGCGGAGGCGGGCGTTCGGGAGGCCGCGGAGACTGTAGACGAACGGAGAGGTGTAGAAGCGATAGGTGACGTCCGTGAAGGCGGGATCGTGATCGACGAGGGCGTCGATGTAGTCGAGCTGCGGGCTGTTGCGGCCCTGCAGCCACGGGAAGACGTGTAGGTCCAAATCACTCATGGCCATCGCGAGGCTCCACTCGCACGTTTCTTCGGATCGGCCTTCGTTGAGTCGACTTCGGAAGTGGGTGTTATCAGACTGATCGAGGAAGTCGGCAGCGCGCCGCACCACCTCCCGCGTGGTGGCGTCGTCCTGTGCATAGATCATCCCGGCCTGGACCCGCGGCAGATGGGTGAGGCCGAACCGCTTCAGGGTGCGCTGCCGACGGCGAAGCATCATGTCCACAAGGACCCCGAGCCCCTTCGGCCCCCCAAAAAAATGATCGGCGTTTTGCAGGCCCGTCGCCGTGAATGGGAACGTTGCAAACTGGTGCCAGAGCGGATCGGGATCACGGCACCAGATCATGTCGGCGTCCACAAACAGGCTGCGGTCGAACGGCTTGAACTGATCGAGGTGATGCTTGAATCCCACGATGGATTGGTGCGTCGGGGGAAGGTCCCCGATCACGTCAAAGTGCGCGTCTAGGCCGTGCCGTTCGAGAAGCGTCTGGTGCGATTCCGGACAGAAGAGCGCAACCGGTCGATCCGAATCGTGTCGACGGAGGGTATGTACCGACGCCACGGCGTGTTGTACGTACCGGTCGGGGCCGTACGAGTGCAGGACGTATCCCTCTTGCGGCGAAGCCATCGGGCGGAGGAGGGTGGTCGGACGAATAGCGCGCTCTTTTCAAACCTGCAGATGCGCAATTGGTCCGCACGCACAGCTTCCGAGCAGGCAGATGTCCAAGGCATCCCAAATTCTCCGAAGGACGCCTTGAAATGTGTGGGACATCAGGCCCGCTCTGTCCGCAACACGGGTCCTCTCCGGATCACTTCGAGCGACGGGATGGCAGAAGTGTGATGTCATCGACATCGACCTTCGACTCATCTCCCGTCGTGTCCGAATCGCCCGACAGGGTAATCGACACCGGCTTATCGGGCGGATCGTCGCCAAAGACCTGCCGGTAGTCGTTCGCCACGTGTCGCGTCTCCGTTTTCCAGTTCCCAGTGCGCGGCTCCTGGGCCGATTCTACCACAATCACCTTGAGGGGCCCGAAGGAGATCGTGGTGCCCACCGGGAGAGACGAGCTATACGTGTACTTGATGCTCTTTGGGCGGCCCAGCCAGTCGGTGCCGAACGTCACGTAGACGGATCCTCCAGTGTCGTTTTTGTCCTTTTCGCTTGCTCCCTGTGGTAACCTCAGCGCACGCCATCGCCATTGCAGCCGCGGATGCTCGTTGAGATTCCAGTCGAACTCGTTCCCATTGCGGAGAGAAAAGCGAATGTACTCGCCCTTCGTGTACAGCCGGATGAACTGGTTCCCGTTCTCCGTCAAGATCTCGAACCGCTCTCCATCCTCCAGCGACTCTGAAACCGAGCGCACCTCGTCCCGCCCGTCCACCCGCACCCACCGGGACGGGGGTTCTCCGGTGTCATACTGCTCGAAGTCGTCCACGATACGGGCCGACTGTGCGACGACGCCCGCTGGCCCCGTAACGGTTCCGAGAAGGAATAGACTCAACCCGCCCGATGCGAGAAGCGCAAGAATACGGCTCATAAGAAGGGGTTGGAATTCGAGGAGCATACGTCAAATTCTTCGGGGCCGGGATCAGAAGGGAGCGCCATTCAGGTAGCCGTCGTCGCCATCGTCGAAGTAACATCCCCATCGTGAAGGCAACGTACTCCCACCCGCGATTTCTGTCCCGCACGCACGTGTCGAGATGAATTCCCCCGCTTCCCTTCCCGTCCCCTGTTGTTATGCTCGTTGTGGGGATGCACCTCGGAATTTACGCCTCCACGAGCATCTTCTTCGAAGCCTCCACGTATTTCTTGCTGCTACTGGGGCTTCCGTGGAACCGTCTCTTCGACGTTGTGCTCGAATATGACTACTCACGCCTCTTTCTTGTGAAAGAGCCAGCGTGAGCGCGCACTCGATAGCGGGATGTTCGCCGTTCCGCAGTGAAAAAACGTGTGTGGATCAACAGCGGGGGACCGACAAGCGCTCCCCCGCTGTGCTGTACACAACGGCTCTCCCTCCAACATGCCGGATCACGACTCCCAGTGTTTTCTGCGTTGCCGTTCTTGCATAACTGGCCGGGTTCCTGAATGACCCTTCTCTTTGTAACGCAGGACTTCCCGCCCGCCATTGGGGGGATCCAGACGTATTCGCGGGAACTCGCCCGGCGCCTCGCGTGCCTCGCTTCGGACCTGGAGGTCGTGGCCCCTGCCCACGAAGAGGCCTCTGCGTTGGACCGCACGGGGCCGTTTCGGGTCGTACGTGTGCCGGGGCGACCCGACCTGCTCCCCGTGACCGGCCTCCCGACGGTGATCCGCCGCGCCCATGCCCTTCGCGCCGACCTCGCCTTTCACGCGCAGTGGCAAACAGTGGGCGCCTCGCTCCTAAGTCGCCGGCTCACCGGACATCCGCGGCGCATTGTCTGCGCGGCGCATGGGCGCGAGCTCCTCTTCAATCCCGCATCGACGATCCCCGGCCTCGGCCGCGCCTACGACGCCTTCCGTCGGTGGTGCCTCCGTCACGTGGACGTGTTCGTCCCCGTCAGCCGGTACACGCGGAATCTCCTGCACGAACAAGGCGTCTCCCCGGCGCGCACGCACGTCGTTCCGAACGGAACGGACCCCTCCGCCTTCCGTCCCCACGAGGCCACGGGACTGCGTGAGCGCCTTGGCTTATCGGGACGCCCCCTCCTGCTGACCGTGGGCCGCCTCGTTCCCCGCAAAGGCATCGACACGGTCCTTCGCGCGCTCCCAGCCGTGCTCCAGACGGTTCCCGACGCGGCCTACCTGATTGTGGGAAGCGGGCCCGACCGGTCACGGCTCGAACAACTGCGGGCGGACCTGGGCCTCCACGGGCACGTCTACTTTGAGGGCCGCGTGTCGGACGAGATGCTTCCCGCCTACTACAGCACCGCCGATCTGTTCGTGATGCCCGCCCGCGAGGCCGTGCCGGACGTAGAAGGATTCGGCATTGTCTTTCTGGAGGCCAATGCCTGCGGCACCCCCGTGATTGGAGCACGAACCGGCGGCATTCCCGACGCCATCAACGAGGGCGAGACCGGCCTCCTCGTTCCGCCCTCCGCCCCCGACACGCTCGCGCAGGCCATTCGTCCCCTCCTCCGCGCTCCGCGCCGGATAGCCCGCTTCGGGAGGCGCGCCCGTGCCCACGTCGTTCGGGACGCCAACTGGGACCGGGTGGCCCATCAATTGTGGCACGTCCTTTCCCCTGAGCATGATCGTGCCCAGCCGTAACCGGATCGGCTTGGGGAACCCATCCGGGATCACGACGAGGGCGACGATCCTTGAGGAGCAGTCGTCATCGCTTCGTCCTCCTCCACGGCTGCATCCGGCATCTCCTCGTCTGCTTCCATCTCCGACAGTTCTTCAATCGTCTTGCGGTCCCAGACCGATACGGCCCCAAAGAGCAGAAGGTTGAGCCCCTTGTCCAGTACGCTGTGGACCCCCAGCACCCCGGCAATTGCCGCTTTGGAAACCTGCACGGCGCCGGCCAGCTCAATCCCGGCCGCCATAAAGATGAGGTCCCGACTCGGCAGAAATGGAATGCGTCCGGTGATGATTTGCAGCGACAAAAACGTAAACCAGACCTCGAGGGCGACCCCCGGCACGACGACGTTCCACTCCAGGATCTGCAGGGTCATGACGACGAAGAGCCGGACGATGTGGAGTCCAAACACGGATGCGAGCACCCGCCCGGACAGACCGAAGACCATCGACCGAAAATTGACGCCGACTGCGATCACGATCCCGATCACGATGAGGGCCCCAATCAAATAGAGCACCTCATGCTGCGCAATGGAGTCCGGAAGCGCCACGTAGCCGCTAAACAGAAAGCCTGCCAACAGCCCAAACGCGACAATCGTGGAGGCTACCGACGACACGATCGCATTGTCCTTGATCGCATGCATGAGCTCCCGATCGGTCCAGTCGGCGACGCGATCACGCGCCCAGAAATACAAATATACGTCGCCGGAGTAGCTCAGCACATCTTTGTTGTATACCCGTTTCTTCAGGGAGGGCGGAAGCAGCTCCAACGGCGATCGGCCCCAAATCAAGGCAAAAATGAGGGCCTGAAAGATCGGAAGGGTGAAATACATCCCCGCGAAGATGATATAGAACCACGGGGTGCGCGGCATGGACTGCCAGATTTCCCACCATCCGATCTTGGCCATCCGATAGATCAGATAGCCGGCCACCGCCGCCGTCAATCCCTGGCGGAGCGTCCACAGAATCCACTTCCCCCAACGTGAGTTGGCAAACCGCTCCCAGTGAATCCGGAGGCGGGCGAAGCGAAGGTGGGCTTTTCGTTGGAGATCCATCAGGGCTGATCGAACGGCGCAATCCGAGGACAACAACGAACGGCGAGGAATGCAGGGGAGGGGAGCGAGTCCCCCGTTCCCCCTCTGCTCTACGGGTGACCCATGTCGGTTTTGCATCCCTCACATGAACCTGTATCGAAAACTGGCCCCTTCGTCGCATTCGCCTGTACAATCTCTTCCCTTTCGATGCATCTATAGAAGGATGTTGATAGAAGCCGTGTGTGAACGGCTGCGCGTGTCGAGGGGACGAGCGCTTCCGGAGACGTCCCCCGTGTTGTTTCCGAATCGGTCATACGGGCCCCTCCAGGACACTGATTGGGCCGGGCTGACCGGATGAATTCCTTCGATCCCCCTGTACAGGTCGGAGTCCACAGGGAAGCATCCACGGGTGGGGGGCGTACCGATGTCGTTGCCCTGTGCCGCTACGCTTCTTTCCGCTTCTGTTTCCCAGCACCCCTCCTTTTTCTCCATGGAGATTGTTCTCACCGTGAATTATTCGCCCTGGTCCACATACAGTGGGGGCGGGCAACGCTCAACGCACAACTTGGGAATCGCGTACAGCCGGCGGGGGCACGATGTCACGGTGGTATACACCAAGCCCCCATGGGAGAAGATCGACGTCCCCGACGACTTGCCCTATCAGGTTCGATGGGCCACGTTTTTTGGATTGTGGAGTCGACGAGCGGCCCCGTTTCGGCCCCTCAATGCGTACTCGGTGGCTCGCACGGTGCGCTCCCTGATCCAGACGGCCGACGGGCCGGTCGTGGTACAGTGCAACGGCGAAGAAGGGGCCCGCATTCCGACCCTGCGTCCCGACCTCGACTTCGGGCTCGTCGCGACGCCCCGGTACTCGGAATACCCTGCGGCGTTGATGCAGGACGGTCCTCTCGGCTGGTGGACGCGGACGCGTCTGTTTCTCACGGAGCACAAGTACCTCGCTCAGGGCGAGATTGCGCGCAAAGCGGATCGGAGCGTGCCGCCGAGTGCGTATGCCGCCCGCATGCTTCACGACGCGTACCGGATTCCGGAGGAGCGGCTCGATGTCGTCCATAACGGCGTTCCCCGTGAGTTTCTGGAGTACGATCACAATCCGGCTGCGGTGGAAGAAGGACCCCTCGTATTCTTTGGGCGCTTTGCCACCCACAAGGGCGTCGACACGCTCATCGATGCCCTCAAACACCTTGGGGACGACGCCCCTCCCACCCGCATTATCGGCCGGGGCGTTCTGGAAGACGAACTGCGCGCCCAGATTGACCGTCTCGGCCTTAATGACCGGGTGTCGTTCCATCCGTGGATGACGCACCACGAACTCGGGGAGGCCCTCCGCGAGGCCCGGATGGCCGTTCTTCCCTCTCGGGAAGAGAACTTTAGCCTTGCCATCCTCAGTGCCCTGGCTGTGGGCACCCCCACCATCAGCACCGACGTGGGCGGCACTCCGGAAATCATCGACGACGGCAAAACCGGGATACTCGTCCCGCCCGACACCCCGACGGCCCTTGCCGACGCCATTCAGCGTCTACAGTCCAATCCGGACGAGGCCCGTCGCATCGGCGCGAACGGCCAGTCCCATGTCCGGAACCACTTGACGTGGGCCGTTGCTGCCGAACAGTTCGAGGCGCTGTTCGAGCAGATCCTCTGGGAACGCGGTCTCTCGTAGAGTTCGGGGGTTCAGATGTGTCGGTATGGACGCAAGCATATGGTTCTCACGCACATACTGCGGTGTCAACGCTGATTCTTCGTACGTGAGGGGCGAAACCCTCCGGCACTGCCGATCGACGGAAGGTTCGTAATGCGTATTGCGTGAGGGTGCCCGCGCTTCGCGTCAAGTGTCCGGATCGGCAGTCACGAGTCATACCGAATCCGGTTGAGGGATTCGGGTTTGAAAGTGTGTAGGTAGCCTGTCCCGACTACTGTCGGGATGAAGGTATGTACGTGAGCCCCAATCGCTTGCGCCTATACCGATTTTTCTGTCTCTCTGAACTTTGCAGACGGATTTGGTATCACGCATCACGTGTCGTCGCCGGTGCCCATTGGCAGCCCGTTCCGTGTATGGATTGAGGCTGCAATACTCACATACCCCAACGGAGCTGCCGAACGAGTTCGGCTGCGGAGTTTGGTATGAACCAGGGAGGCCAGAACGCGACGCGCGCCCACACTCAACTCCTCGCTCCATCTCCTCTGCTACTCGGACAGCAGTTCATCGGCCAGTGTCGTCACCTCCTGCTCGAAGCCGTCGATGAGCGCGTCGGGATCGGGCACAAGGTGGCCGTCGCAGGCGATGCCGAGCCGCACGTCGCCGTTGTAGCTGAAGACGCTGATGCCCAGGCCGATGCGCCCGGCGCGCGGCACCCACGGCATGACGTTTTGGACGCGGCAGTCCTTCATGTGGAGCTGTTCCTGCGGGCCGGGGACGTTCGTCATCACCGCGCTGGCCTTGCTGCTGAACAGCTCGACGGCCTGCGTCTCCACCTCAGTAGGAAAGTGGCCGAGCGTTTCCAGCACCCCGAAGGCCGCCACCGCCTCGGACGAGCATTTGATGTCGCCCATCTGCTCCTGCACCGAGAGGATGCGTTCGATGGGATCGTCGAGGCCGACCGGGAAGTCGAGAAAGACGAGTCCGAAGCGATTGCCCAGCTCGAAGGCCTCTTCCAGGGGACGCAGGTTGACGGGGAGAAGGGCCCGCACCATCACGCCGTCCGTTGGTTCGTCGTGGGTCTGCAGGTAGTGGCGGAGTGCCCCGGCGACGGCGGCCAGCAGGACGTCGTTCACCTTTGCGTCGATCGGCTTCGCAATGCGTTTAATGGTCTTCAGGTCGATCGGATCGGACCACGTGGCCTTCTGCCCCACCTGGAGATCGCCCTTGAACGGCGTATCGGAGTCGGGTCCGAGGAGGGCAATCTTGGAGAGGGCGGCGCCCAGGCTCATGCCCTCCTTGGCGCGCCGGAAGGCGTGGGAGGGATTGAGGAGCGCCTCCGTCCCTTCGGCCCACAGTCGCTGCCCGGCCGAGACGGCCCCCCGAACCGAATTCACGGCGCCGCGCAGCGCGCCCGGTAGCAGGGAGTCGGAGTCCGTCGTCTCTGGGAAACGGTCCGGATCGAAGTGCTCGTCGGTCAGGGACAACAGCACCTGGACCAGGGCCATGCCGTCGCCGATGCAGTGATGCAGGCGGGCAATGATGGCACTCCCGCCCTGGTAATCCTCAATCAGCTCCATGTCCCAGAGGGGCTTGGTGCGATCGAGGGGGCGGCTCATCAGCGTGCTCACCCGCTCCTTCAACGCCGCCTGTCCGGCCGGGGCGGGCAGCGCCGAGCGCGTCACGTGCTGATCGAGGTCGAAGTTGGGATCGATCTCCCAGTGTGGCGACCCGTCTGGGTCGCGCACCCGCTGCCGAAACCGAAGGAAGCCGAGCAGCCGCTCCTCGATGAGAACCTTCAGCGTGGACAGATCCATCGGATCCTCCAGCACGATCACCGACGTGATCGTCATCAGATTCGTGGGATCGTCCATGCGCAACCAGGCGGCGTCGACGCCGGACAGCGGTTCGTGCGTCTTCATAACGGCGGGGGCGGCGGTAGAAGCGGAAAAGAAAGGGAATAGAGAAGGTGCGGACCGGGGCGGACAGAGTCAAGGCGCCGCGGATCCCTTTCCGGCAATCCCATCTCGCCCTGGAAGCAAGGTGCGGCTGCCTCCCGAAGTCCATTGCTCCCCTCCGTCCAGGCCGCCCCCATCCAGCGAATACGGGCGGGCGAACCGTCATCCCCCGAACCGCAATCTCACGGGCGATTGCGTCGGGGTGGGGACGGTCTGCGGATACGGGCCGTGTCCCGACCTCCAACGCGTCCACATTGTGTCAATGTTCAGCTTCCACCTTCCCTGCTCGTCGCCGCTGCCGCTTGGCGTACCAGATGTACAGTCCCCCGCCGAACAGCCCAAAGCCGACGAGATAGGAGACGACATACAGCCCGCGTCCCCAGTGTCCCCCATCCGGGGCCGCTCCCTCTCCCCCCGGCTACCGCACAAGCATCATCTTGCGCGTCTCCGTAAAGTCGCCGGCCTCGATCCGGTACAAGTACA
>CAYOWD010000183.1:0-8809 GCA_964407535.1 uncultured Salinivenus sp.
GGCACCTCGCGCCGCGACTACACGTTCGTCGACGACAGTACCGATCCGTCGCAGACATCGAAGAGATTTTCGCAGAGAGGAAGACCGTGCTTCATATGAGCAATAATTTTCATTGTGGGTTGCTTCACGGATCGGTAGCGACGGCATCGTCAAGAGCCTCCACCGTGCCAAGGGCCTGGACGAGCCCGAGTACGAGATCATCAATCTCGGCGGGTCGGAGACGACGCAGCTCAAGGACCTGATCTCGGGCATTGCGGAGGCGATGGACATTGAGCCGGAGATCGAGCAATTGCCGACGCAGCCGGGTGATGTGAAACGAACATACGCGGACATCTCGAAGGCAAAGGACCTCCTGGACTGGCAGCCGGAGACGCCGATCGAGAAGGGATTGCGGGTCTTTGCCGACTGGGTCAACGACTACTACGCGGACCGGCCCGTGCTGGAGGTGTAACGGTTACGCGTCGAATTCTTCTATTGAGCCCGTCTCTAACGTGTTGGAGGCCCGGCCGTGAAATCCGGCGACAGGAGACGGTCCCCCCGGTGGGATCGATGTGGAAACGATCTTTCGGAAGCGGGACATCGCCGGATTCTGTTGGAGCTTCTGTGAATGTTTTACGGAATTGTTTCCGTTTTGGGAGGCTGTCGTCTACAATGTGGGAGGGTACACCGATTTGAGACGATGAGGTCCGTTCCCACCACCAATGACGGACCGCTCTGTTTTCTTCATCGATCGGGTTACACGGCATGCGTTACTTTATCACCGGAGGAGTCGGCTTTATTGGCAGCCACCTAACGGATCGTCTCCTCGACGCCGGTCATGCTGTGCACGTACTCGACAACCTTTCCACGGGGCGCCTTGCCAATGTGGAGCAATGGATGGACCACGACCGATTCACGGTCACCGTGGGCAATGTGCTCGATGAGCACACGCTCGAGCAATGCATCGAGCAGTGCGACCGCATTGTGCACCTGGCCGCCGCCGTGGGAGTGAAGCGGGTGATGGAGAAGCCGGTGGAGACGATCCAGACAAACGTTGGGGGGACGGAGAATGTGCTTCAACTGGCGCGGTACCACGACAAAAAGACCCTGCTTGCATCGACCTCGGAAATCTACGGGAAGGCGATGCAGACCGACCCGTCCCTCGATGCGCTCAGTGAGGAGGACGACTGGACGCTCGGGGCGACGAGCAAGCGCCGCTGGGCGTATGCCTCGTCAAAGGCAATAGACGAATTTCTGGCGCAGGCATACTATGACGAATACGACCTGCCGGTGATCTGTGTGCGGTTCTTCAACACTGTGGGACCTCGACAGAGCAGCCGGTATGGCATGGTGATCCCGAGCTTTGTGGAACGGGCCCTGGAGGACCGTCCCATTCAAGTGTACGGGGACGGCACCCAGACCCGGTGTTTTATTCACGTGCACGATGCTGTGCGGGCCGTCATGGGCCTGCTGGAGGCGCCGGACGCCGAGGGACGGATTTTCAACGTGGGGCGTCCAGATGAGATTTCCATCAATCAGCTTGCGGAGCGGGTGCGGGCGATCACCGATTCGGACGCTGAGATTACGCACGTTCCGTACGAGGAAGTGTACGGCCCCGGATTTGAAGACATGAAGCGGCGCACGCCGGACATTTCACGGCTGAAGGCGACCATCGATTTTGAGCCGTCGCATTCACTGGACGACATTCTGCAGGGGGTAGTGGAAGAAATCCGGAACCGACCTGAGGAACGCGACGAGGGAGCGTTGAGGTAAGGACGCCGGTGGATGCATCGGAGCCGCCGTGCGTTCGAGGCCTTGTCCTCATGGGGGTGGAATTGGTGGCGGAGCGTTACAGAGGAAAGAAGTCGGTCACGTTCATCAATTGCGTGCTCGTATGGAGTCACTTCAACTGCATCTTCTGGCCGACGTCGGCTGGGTTGCCCCTCTGGCAGTGCTCGGCGTGCTGCTTGCCACCCCCCTCGTTATTCGAGCCGCGAAGCGTGCGGGATGGGTGGCGTATCCGCGCGAGGATCGGTGGCACGGGTCTCCCACGGCGCTGATGGGGGGGATTGCCATTTATGCCGCGGCGACGCTTGGTGTCGTTGCCGCGTTGCCCGTTGCGGACGTGTGGGCGATCTGGGGCGGGGCCACGTTGATGTTTGTGGTCGGGACGGTCGACGATTTGGCGCGCATCCAGCCGTCGGCCAAGCTGGTGGCACAGGTGATGGCAACAGGCCTCCTCCTGAATGCTGGGTATGCGTTTGGCATGCACTGGCCGGTGTGGGTCTCGTATCCGCTCACGCTGCTCTGGGTCGTGGGGATTACGAATGCCGTCAATCTGCTCGACAACATGGACGGCCTCGCAGCGGGAGTCGCCGGCATTGCGGCCGTCGTCATGGCCGCCTTTGCCATGGCCGCGGGAAGTACGACGGCGGTTGTGCTCGGAGAGGCTGTAGGCGGGGCGGCGCTCGGATTTCTTGCCTTCAATTTTGAGCCGGCCCGCATCTTTATGGGCGACTGCGGAAGTCTCTTCCTCGGCTTTTCGGTGGCGGCGCTCGGGCTCGTGGTGCAGCAACAGGCAGTGGGCACCGGCGCCCTGGCCATTGGCCTCATCCCGCTCGTTGTGATGGCGGTGCCGATCCTCGACACGACCCTCGTCACATTCATGCGGAAGCTGTCCGGTCGACCGGTATCCCGGGGAGGCCAAGACCACACGTCGCATCGGCTGGTGTTTTTGGGGCTATCGGAGCGTCACGCCGTGCTCATGCTGTACGGGATTAGCCTCTGTTCCGGGGCCCTCGCCCTGCTAGTGCTGTTTGTGGACGTAGCACTATTCTATGCGGTAAGCGTGTTTGTGGGCAGCGCCCTCGGCGTATTCGGAATACAGGTGGCCCGGGCCAACGTATATGAGCGCGAGGCCCCGACAGGGGACGGGGCTCCCCCGTCTTCCGTCAATCCGGTCCAGCTTCTCCAGAATGTATTTGGAAACCGATGGAAGGCCGGCGGCGGCATGTTTGTGGATGTCATGCTGGTGGGGGCCGCATTTGTCGTAGCGCATTACCTTCGGTACGAGAGCGGACTCACGGCGCTGCGGGAAGCGTATATGATGGAGGCCCTTCCGCTTGTGGTTGCTGTGAAAGTCCTGGTCTTCTACGCGATGGGGTTGTACCGGGGAATTTGGCGCCATGCCGGTACCCCTGAGCTCGTGCGCACGGGAGGGGCCACGCTTGTCGCGACCATAGTAACCTTCGGACTCTACGCTGGACTGTACGGCGTCGCGGCCCTGTCAGTGGCCGTCTTCGTCATCGACTGGATGATCGTTATGCTCGCCGTCGTGGGCGTGCGTTTTGGGTTCCGGGGCCTGCGTCAATATTTTGCAGCGAACCGAAACGACGGCCGTCGCGTTCTCCTATATGGGGCTGGAGATGCCGGGGTCCTTACGCTTCGTGAGCTGCGGCGGAACCCCGAACTCGGGCGCCAACCCGTTGGCTTCGTCGACGATGACCCTCTCAAGCAGCACCAGATCGTGCAGGGCCTCACCGTGTACGGAACCGGCAGCGACCTCGTGGAGGTTTGTCGGGAGCACGGAGTAGATGAAGTCATCGTAACTACGACCACGATGCCGCCGGATCGCCGCCGCGCTGTGTACGAGCAGTGCCAGGACGAGGGGGTTGTGTGCACGGAGTTCGATGTAACCGCTGACCCCCTGAAGCCGTCAGTCTCATCCCGGCAAGCGGACGAACCGGAACTCGTGGTACAGTAAGAGGTGCCTACTTTGCTTGGCGGAGGCGGCCTACGAGCGATCCGGCCGGTTTCGCAGTGGGGAAGACTCCAGGTTATTGGAACCTTAAGTGTTTAGTGTGGGGTATGTAAGGAAGCTCTAGACAGGAGAGGACCGAATCGGTGCAGCGGATATTGCATATCTTCCGTCTTCTGTCGGAGAATTGGGAAGACTCGGATTCGGGACGTCCACGCCTGCCTATTTTGCTTATACCCTGGATGCTTCTATGAATCTCGATCTAACGTCTGTCTCGCGGCCTGCTACGAATGGGAAGGCACAGGCGGGTCCGGATCACGCCTCCGAGGCGGCCCGCGAGCTATCTCGTCGACTGGAGGCCGGCACTGCGACCATTGGGGTCGTTGGACTTGGATACGTGGGGCTTCCCCTCGCGGTCGAGTACGCGGACTGTGGATTCTCGACCGTCGGAATTGATCTTGACGAGGAGCGAATCGAGCAGCTTAATGCGGGCACAAATTACATCGAGGATCTTGACGACGGGCGGGTGCAGCGGCTCGTGGAGGCCGACCAGTTGACGGGAGCGTCCGATTTTGAAGGGGGCGAGGAGGTTGACGTATTTTTTATCTGCGTCCCCACGCCGGTGACGGATACCAACGAGCCCGACACGTCCTACATCGAGGCGGCCACGCGGTCGATTGCTGAGCATCTGCGTCCCGGACAACTCGTGGTGCTGAAAAGCACCACCTACCCGGATACGACCGAAGGCGTCGTGCAGCCCATTCTGGAAGAGGCCGCCCGCGAACAGGAATGGGAATTGGGGCGGGAGTACTTTCTGTCACACAGTCCCGAGCGCATCGATCCGGGGAATGAAGAGTACACCACCGCCAACACGCCGCTCGTGGCCGGTGGCGTCACGGAGACCTGTACGCAGCTTACGAAGATGATTCTGGAGCGGATTGTAAACGAGGTCCACACGGTCTCGAACCCAAAGGTCTCGGAGATGGAAAAGCTCCTCGAAAACATCTTTCGCTCCGTCAACATTGCCCTCGTCAACGAACTCGCTCAACTCTGCGACCGCATTGGCGATGTCTCGATGTGGGAGGTCATACAGGCAGCCTCAACCAAGCCCTTCGGCTTCATGCCGTTCTATCCGGGGCCGGGACTCGGGGGCCACTGCATCCCCATCGATCCGCACTACCTCTCGTGGCTGGCCCGCAAGCACGACTTCGAAACCAGCTTCATCACGCTGTCGGCCCGCATCAATGAGGGAATGCCTTTCTACGTGGTCGAATCCGTTGTGGAGGCCGTCGCGCGACAACCGATTCAACTCTCAGATGCCAGCGTGCTTGTGCTCGGTGTCGCCTTCAAGAAGAACGTGGACGACACCCGGCATTCGCCGGCAGGGACGGTCATCCGTCTCCTGCGGGAGAAAGGCATCGATACCATCCGCTACCACGACCCTCACGTGTCGGATTATGAGCTGGAGTCCTCGAATGGGGACGCCATTGACCTACCCGCCGTCGACCTGACACCGGAAACCCTTCAGGCGCACGACGCCACGGTGATTGTGACGGACCACGATGCCTTCAACGCCCCTCTGATTGCGGAGCACGCCAACGCTGTGGTTGACACCCGCAATGCGCTTGCGGAGATCGACGATCCAGCGCTTCGCGACAAAATTTTTCTCCTTGGAGGAGGCAACGAGTAATCCGAAGATGGGATGATCAACGACCCCCATCTATGGCAATAGCATCTTGCTGTTACGCTCAGTAGGGCGCGCGGTCTCCACAGCGCCTGCTGAATATGATCGCCCTGTCCATCAGTCTCCAGCGCACCCTGGGGGGCTCGGGCACGTCACGCTCGCGGACCTTACTCCCAGCGCAATCCAAGAGCACTCGGTCTCGCCAGTGTAGAGTGCCTTACGTCCAGCGCATCCCCAGCAGCGAAAGCATCGCCAACGGCAAAAGACGGTCCCCTGCTGGTGACCCCCAACGTTGTTGGTCGTTCCTCGCCAGAGGGCGGCCATGCGGAAGCGACCGATCAGACGTGCAGCTTCGAGGTTGCCCCACGGCCCATCGATTTTTTATCCACAATCTACTAACGATGGACCGGCCTAAAGAAAAATAACGGAAGTTGGTTTAATAGATAGTAGGAGCGGACTGAGCCGGATGAGCGAGTGTTTGGTTCTGTTATTGGGCACGTGGCATATTGCGGGGCGTTTTGGTCGAAAGTTATCCACATCATTCTACACGGATGTGCGGACTAATGCCGGGAAAGCTCCGGAACAAAAATGGGGGGGAGGACCTCCATTTCTACAGCATTCCAGCGTTTTGTGCACCAGCAGGGAGCCATTTTGGCACCGTACGAATTCTGGCGGAAGAGACGAATGCCGTGGGTTTCTAGAATCCTAGAAGGGGGCGTATCGTTTAGGAGAGGCCCGAAGGCGAGAGGATTTCGTTTCCTAATGATCTGCACGTACCGAACGACCACGGTCCCATGCCCGACGAGAGTAGCGCATATCCCGAGCCGAGTGACTTTGAAGTCATGCGGCCCACGTACCACGAAGACGATGACGGATTCGTGACGGCAACCATAACGATTGAGCCGTTTAGCGTGGAAGGGGAAAGTTCGACCAAAGCAGGGGCCCGTCGTGCAGCCTTGTACGAGGCCCGGAAGACGTATGCCTCGTATCATCCCAATTATGACGAAGAAAATCCCTACCCGGAGCATTTCGTCGACCGACAGGGGACGGAATGGGAGCTCCTGCCGCCCTTTGAGCGCAGCACGTACGGAGACTATCGCTTCACCGACGACCTCGGGGAGGAGGATTACGTGGACATCGAAACGATGTTGATGTGGGACGTTCGTCCCGAAGAGGTGCTCAAGGGGGAGGAGGTCGAGTAGCGGATCCGATTCTTGATACGGCGTCGTCACGCATTCCGGTTGATACTTCCGGGGAGGGGCCGTATCCGGTGGGGCGCGATTAGCTGATTCGTTCCACATTGGGAGAGGAGTTAGGGAAAGACCGAGCTGTTTGTTCGGTTCCGGAGGCCCAGGGCGTGGAACGCGTCCGACTGATGAGGGCGGCAGCGGCCGGGGTCCCGGTTCTGAATCGAACGATTCCCACCTCCACTGTAGGATTCGTTCGGGCAAGGCGGTCTGACGACGTGTGTGTCATCGTCCCTTCCGCTTGTGTCCGGACGGTCTCCCTTCTCGTTTTCGTTCTTCGCGGTGCCGTGCGTGCCCGAAGGTGCATTCAACATTCCCGTCACCAACAGAGGCGATCCGGCAATATGTCTCAATCCCCATCCTCTTCGGCGAACGACTCGTCTGAATCTGTGTCCTCCGAAGCCGCACCGCCGTCGCCGAACGGTCGGGGCGACGGGGCGGTCGCAATGGCCTCGGCCGCCGAGGTGCCCGACCATCAGTTTCAGTTGGAGCAGAGCGATCGGATTACCGACGATCGCACGAACGACGACATCTTCGAGACGGCCATCTCGGAGGAAGTCTACGAGCAGAACTATCAGTACGGCACCGACACCCACGTGCCGGACAGCTGGTACCGAAATGCCCGGCACCTTGCCTCGGTCGAGGCGGACGAAGACTACTGGACCGAAAAGTTCTACCAGTTGCTCAGCGGGCAGGGCCTGTCGACCGGCCCGTTTCCCTTCACGCCCGGCGGGCGCATCTTTGCCAATGCCGGCACGTCGCTCGGCAAGGCAACGTTGATCAACTGTCTGGCGGGCGAAACGCTCGTGCTGACGAGCGACGGCCGCACACCGATTGAAGAGCTTGCCGGGTCGACGGCCACGCTTCTCACCCGAAACGGAAAGTGGGTCGAAGCCCCGGTGAAAAGCTACGGCGAGCAGCCGCTCCGAAAGGTAACCCTGAGCCGAAACGGCCAGGAGCGAGAGATCTATGCGACCCCGAATCATCGCTGGTACGTCGGGACGAAGGCCACGAGCGGACATGAGGTGGTGGAAACGGACGATCTGCAATCCCACCATCGGATCGAGCGGGTGCACTCGCGCCGACACACGTCCGTGTCGCCGTCGCCCGTCGGCATTGCCCGCGGATTCACGTTTGGCGACGGCAGTCTCGTGTCCACCTCCCCGGGGGCCGCGGCGAATGTGAATCTCGTCGGGGACAAAGACGAGGCGCTGCAGGGATACTTCAATCCGTTTGCAAGCAGCGAGTACGACTACAGCACGGGCGTCACGCGGTACCGGGGCCTCCCGGATGCGTGGAAGGACACGCCGGTGGATCTCGGCGAAAATTCGGCGATGCTCTACGGGTGGGCGGCCGGCTACTTTGCCGCCGACGGGGGTGTGAGTCAGGAGGGAGAGGTGATTATGGACTCCTGCACCCGCCAGCATCTTGAGCACTTCATTGATGTCATCGAGGTGCTCGGCATCGATCACTACGGCTTGAAGACCCAGGAGCAGACCTCGAATCTGACGGGAGAGGCGTCCACCCGGTACTACGTTCGGCTCAACCCGGCCTCGCTCCGCGAGGAATTTTTCGTTCTGGATGAGCATAAGATGCGGTTCCGTGAGCACGGCGACCGGAGCCTCACCTATCACTGGACGGTCGAATCCGTGGAGGAAACCGATCGCTACGAGACGGTGTACTGCGCCGAGGTGCCGGAAGAGAAGGCCTTTGCGCTCGATAACGGCATTCTCACCGGGAACTGCTTCGTGTCCGGGTTCCAGGGGCACGACCAGGACTCGATGGACGAGATCCAGGCGGAGCTGACCCGCCAGGCCAAGATTCTGGCCAGCGAGGGCGGCTACGGGTTCTGCTGCCACATCATGCGCCCGCGCGGCTCCCGCATCGGCGGGGTCGGGTCGATGACGCCCGGGGCCGTGCAGATGCTGGATGTATGGAATGAGCAGGCCGCTACGATCGTCGCCGGCTCCGGCATGCAGTCCGACCGCGACGACGTGAAGGACAAGATCCGGAAGGGCGCCCAGATGGTGACGATGGGCATCTGGCACCCCGACATCATCGAGTTCATCGAGGCGAAGCAGGAGCCCGGGCGCCTGCACAAGTTCAACATGTCGGTGCTCGTGACCGACGAGTTCATGGAGG
>CAYOWD010000184.1:0-8741 GCA_964407535.1 uncultured Salinivenus sp.
TCAACACAAAAGTTGCCGCTTCCGTGAATCTTCTATTTGTCAACACAGCCTAACAGGTTAGCCTCAATCCGCTCTTTATTTCTCAGTCGGAGATCGCATGTCGTTAGGTGATCACGCTCGTTGATAACGATATCCTCTTCAAGTGTGCTGCTCTCGATCTCCTCGACTCATTTCCTGGGCTCCTCGATACAGACCTTTCCGCCATCCATGTTTTGGATAGCGTTCCATATTACCCTAGGAAGAATCCGGTAGTCGAGGAGAACTGTGGTGAGGCCGCTGTCGAGAGGACCCTCGCGTTTGTGGATGATCTCCCAAAACTGGGCACAGAAGATGTACCCGACGGCCCGTTCGATAGGTTGATTGATGTGGAGGGCATCGACGTAGGGGAGGCGATCCTCTTCGCTGCCGCGACACAGTTCACTCCTGTACGTGTAGTCACCGGCGATAAGAGTAGTCTCCGAGCGCTTCACGGTCAAACTGCAGCACGATTGTCGACGAAATGAGCCGCTGTGTCATATGTTTTGAGCGGCTTATTCTTCGGTCTATCGAAATTCGCGGATATGCACTGATTTGTGAACGAGTCGCGTCTGCACCTAGAATAGATCGTGTCCTCAATAGTATTGCATTCACGGATGGAGCGGATACGCCCAAAGAAAGGGCACAAAAAGCCCTTCATAGTAAACGAAACAGTCTCATAGACGAAACGGGCACACTTCTACTCGACGCCTGATGGTTACCCTAATACTACTTCGAGGCGAATCAATCAGCATTCTGTCCACGGAAATACCGCATCCACAGGGTGTTACGTCGTGTCCTGGCGAGCGTGCGTTCGAGAACAAGAACTGCTACTATTCAATCACGTCGATCTCCTCCTCCCTCAGCCCGTACAGCCGGTACACGATCTGATCGACCCCACCGATCCGCGACGCCGCCAACAAATCGGGACCGTCCGTGAACCGGGTCTGCGCGCGCCGTCCGGCCACCGACTACGAGCTGTGGAAAAGAAGGGACGAAGTGACTGGACCATGCCGGTGTCCGACGAGACTCACGCTTCGACCCGGTCCCCCGCACACGCCGCCGTCTCGCTATCCGTCCCCACCACCGCCGGCGTGAAGCCCGCCTGTTTGATCATGCGGTGGTCCTCCGAATCCTCCTGTCCCGGCGTCGTCAGGTAGCCGTCCGTAAACATCGAGTTGGCCGCATACAGGGCCAGCGGCTGCATCTGTTGCAGAATCTCCTCGCGCCCGCCGGCAATGCGCACATCGGCCTCCGGGTGGACGAAGCGGAAGAGGGCCAGGGTCTTCAGCGCCTCTTGCGGCGAGAGCGGATCCACTGCTTCCATCGGCGTCCCGGGCCGCGGATTGAGCAAATTGATGGGCACCGACTCCACACCAAGCTCCCGCAGTTCAAGCGCCAGGTCCACACGGTCCTCGGCGGCCTCCTTCATCCCGACGATGCCCCCGCAACACGCCTCCATCCCCGCCGCCTTCGCCCGCTGCACCGTCGTCACCCGGTCCTGCCAATCATGCGTCTGGACGATGTTGGAGAAATGATTCTCGGACGTCTCTAGATTGTGGTTGTAGCGATCCACGCCCGCCTCGGCCAGCTTCTCCGCCTGCCCCTCCTTCAACAGCCCCAGCGAGGCGCACACATCCATCGACCACCGTTCCTTGATCCGGCGGGCGGCCTCGCAGACCGTCTCCACCTCACTGGACGACGGGCCGCGCGTGGCGGTGACGATACAAAAGGTGACGGCGCCCATTTCCTTCGCCTCCCGAGCGCCCTCCACCAACTCCTCCACCCCCTGCATGCCGTACTGGGGCACCTCGCTCTCGAAGTGCATCGACTGGCTGCAGAACGCACAGTCCTCGGCACAGACGCCGCTCTTGGCATTCTGAAGCACGTGCACCCGCACCTCGCGTCCGTGATGGTGGCGCCGGACCCGGAAGGCCGCGTGGAGAATCGCAAGGAGCTCGTCGTCGGGCGCCGTGGCCACGCGCAGGGCCTCGTCGCGGGAAAGAGCGGTGCCGTCGAGAACAGTGTCGGCAAAGGCAGTCCAGTCCGTCGGCATTCGTGCAAGGCGTCATGGGAAAGAAAGGCGTACCCCCAAGGTAGCAGGGAGCAGCCGCAGACCCAAGCGGGGCCGCCCCGATCGGGGAGGAGCCCCGAAACGAAGGGCGGCGCTTCGGCTCGTTCCCAACGCGTCCGGAAGGTTATCTGTGCGTGCGTATGGGCGTGGGCTGTACGGACCGGTCCCAAGCGGAGTGACGACCTCCCCCGTCGTTGGTGGTCATCGCTCCTCGCCGTTCTCGTTGCAGACGATCGCGTCCGCCCCCCGGCTCACTCCCCAGCTCAAAGCCTACATGCGTCCATCTCCCCGTTCTCCCACGCACCCGTTCTCCCATGCCCTCAACGCTCTCGCCTACGCCGCAGTCCCCGTCGCGGCAGGCACCCGGACGGTGACACAGGTCCCCTCGCCTCGTTCCGTATCTACGTCGATTGCTCCCCCGAGCAGGTCTAGCAGGCGCTTCGCCACTGTGAGACCAAGCCCCGGCCCCTGGTGCATGCGATCGAGCCCCGACGACGCCTGCCGAAATGCCTCAAAGAGTTGGGACACCCGACTGGGCTCCATCCCGATCCCGGGGTCCTCCACCTCAATAACCACCCACTCGTCCTCTTCCCAGGCCCGTCCCGTAATCGTATGTCCCTCCGCCGGCGTGAACTTGACGGCGTTGCCGACCAGATTCGTGAGCACCACCCGGAGGGCATCGGAATCGCCCCGTGCTAAAAGCGGGCGACCCGGAACCTGAATGTCGAGGTCGAGCCCGGATGTACCGACGCCGTGAAGCTCCCCCACCTCGGTGAGGAGCGCCCCCACGTCGGTCGGACCGAGATCCATTTCCCGCTCTCCGACCTCCAGCATCGACAGGTTCAACACCGCACTGAGCGTATCCAGAAGCCGATGCCCGCTTCGCTCGATTAATTCCGCACACCGGACGACGGTGTCCGCGTCCCAGTCTCCGCTCTGGACCTCGTCTTCGATCGACTCGGCAAACCCGACAATGGACGTGAGCGGCGTCCGGATTTCGTGGTTCATGTTGGCAAGAAACGCGGATTTGAGTTCGCTGGCCTGTTCGGCCTCCCCCTGAGCCGTCCGCAGCGCCTGCGTGCGTTCCTGTACGCGCTGCTCAAGCGTGTCCTGCCGCTCTTTTTGGGCCGTGATGTCCTGTTGGACGGACACGAAGTGGGTAATCTCCCCTTTCTCGTTCGAAATTGGGGTAATGCGCCATCGCACGTGGTAGGGGCGGTCATCCTTGCGGTAGTTCACGGTCTCCCCGACGAACGCATCTCCGCTCGAAAGCGCCTCCTTAAGCCGCGAAAGCATGTCGCGATCCGTCCGGGGGCCCTGCAGCAAGCGCGGCGTCTGCCCGAGGAGCTCGTCCTCCGCGTAGCCCGTCATGTCGACCATCGCCTCGTTGACGTAGCAAATCGTCGGCCCCGGGCGTTCGAGATTGGACCCGGTAATCAGGACGGCCATCTCCACTTCCTCAATGGCCGTCGCCAGAAGCTGCACCTTCTCCTGCAGCTGCCGCGTCTCGGTCACGTCGCGCGAGACGATGATGAAGGTCCCGAGGTCGACGGTTGCCGGAAGCTGCTGTCCGCGCGATTCAAAACGACGCCACGTGCCGTCGGCATGCTGTACCCGAAACTCCTCGGTGGGCCAGGAGGCTTCCGCTTCCAGGGCCTTCTCCAGATCGGCTCGGAGGGTTGAACGATCCTCCGGATGCACGTACTCGAACATCGACCTCCCCTCAAGCTCATTCGGATCGTACCCGAGCACAGAGTCGACCGATGGACTCCCAAACCGAATGGTGCCGTCTTCCTCAAGCACCGTCACCACCTCGGTCGTGTGCTCAAGAAGCACGTCGGAGGCCCACGGAGTCGATTCAAGCTGGGTGCGTTGCCACTGCTCAATCCGAAGCTCGATCTCCGTTTCCGCGGACCGAGCAAGGTGTTCGACGAGCCGGACCTCTCGGTCCGCCCACCGGCGCGGCTGACGGTCGGCAACGCAGAAGGTCCCCATTGGGGAAGACGAATCGGGGCTCAACGGCACGCTCAAAAACGCCCGGAGGTCCTGTTTCTCGCCAATCGGATCTGCGCTGAGAGCGGAGGATCGGGGTACGTCCTCGACCACCACGGGCGCCGCCTCTCTCATCGTGTAGGCACAAATCGACTCCGCGACGCCTCGCTCCCGGGGGGCCCGATGCGGAATGCCCTCCCCCACACCCCCCCGAAACAACTGCGTCTCCTCAGTCAACAGGCACACGTACCCGACGGCAGCCCCGGTGACGTCGAGCGCCGTTTCCACGAGCCGGCCGAAGGCCTCATCCGCCTGACGGTCCAGCAAGCCCACGTTGCGCATCCACATCTCTTGGTGTCCGAAGACAGGGGAAAGCGTACCGAGGGCCGGCGATGAGTGCGGAGAGGAAGACATGACACGTGGAGGTTGCGTTGGATCTGCGGTGCAGCGTCTCCACTGCGGTTGCCCTACCTGGACAATGTCGTTACTAAAGTTGTGAGTTGCGGGGTTTTGGGTTGAGCGTTTCCGCAACTGGACACTGAAATGGAACGAACATCCGGAATGGATCGTGGCGTCCCTGGTTTAAAGGGGGCTGAACGACGAGAATAGCAATCCTCAACTCATACAACGCATAACCCACAACCTGAATTGTCGTTATCGTTGTCCCCGGCGGAGGGAAATGCGGCGCCCGGGCCGCTACGATGCCTGGGCCGCTACGATTCGGTCGTGTCTACCCCAACGGGTTGTCGTCGTGGATCTCGTCGAGGTCGAGCGCTTCTTCAACCTGGGCAAGTCGCCGTCGCGCCAATGCAAGGTTGGCCTCCTCTCGATCAAGAATGAGGTACGTAAAAATCGTCTCGTGCTCTGCGGAGAACCGGGTCAGATGATACTGCTGTCCCAGCGTCACAAGCACGTCCTCGGGCGTTTCGGAACGGCCCATGTCGTCGAGAGCCCCCAGAATCATCAACGTGACCTTCGTATTTCCAACCCCGGCCAGCTCCATGTCGAGCGTCCGTCCGCCGATGGTGCCAAGGGTCACTGCGGAATCGTGGTCGATAATTGCGGCCCCGATGGCCCCCTCAATCTCCATGATCGTTTGCAACGAATCCCGAATGGATGCCATGATCTGTTTTGATTGTTCGCGTGAAAATGGGACGACGGAAGGAGGCGTGTCTCCAACAAAATCGGAGCGACGCACCGGACGACGATCCGGTTTGACAGAAGCAGACGTCTGCCCCCGACAGCCCCGATTGGAATTCGTACTGGAAGGCCGCTATACGATCCACTCGTCTTGATTCGAACGGGACCTTTGATATCGGAGCTGGAACAGCACGTCGGCCGTCTCTTCGCGGTACGCGATGCTCTCCAGGCGCCATCCCTGATCAAACGCCGTGTTGAGAGCATCCAATTGCCCCGATTCTACCTCGTCGGCACTGCGAACCAGGGATCGCTGCGCTTCCCCTCCGGTGGAGCCCCCGTCGCCCCCACGAGCGCCGGCGGAATCCCCCTGAGCCGGTGCTGTCGCATCGGCATTCGCAGGAGCGGCAGAACCGGTCGAAGGCGCCTCCGTCCCCTCCGGGGTGGAAGACGTCCCCTCGGATGCGGAAGTCGCCTCGGACGACGGGTCCTCGTCCGCAGGAGAAAATGGGTCGTCTTGCAGGAGCGGATCGTCCTCTCTGGAACCGAAAATACTCATGGGGGTCGGGAGCGGATTGGAGACAGTGTACGTTGGCGGGGCACACTCGGGCTCACGTCCGGAAAACCGTTCACTCAGACACCTGGGCGGCGGCAGACCGGCTGTCAGCGGTTTCGCTCGTTCGGTTGAGCAGATCCCCGTACACGGAGCTGTACCGGTGCAGGCGCTCCTCCACCTCGTCGACGAGTTGTCCGTAATCGTAGGCCCCCTGGGAGTCAGCGGCATAGCGAAAAATATCCTGACTCCGACTCGGCGCCTCCTCCAGCTTCGGATCACAGCGAATTTCGGTATCGAATACCTTTCCGCCATAGTGATTGCGGAGTTCCTCGGCGGTCTGATCTTCGTCCGGCCCTCCGTCGCCGACCATCGTGAGCACCAGGCCCAGAATCGGGGCAGCCTCGCCGATCCCCTTCCGCACCCGTCGCACGACCTCCCCAAGACTCACGACCCCCTCCAAGGCGAGGTAGGACGGACACACCGGAATGACAAAGGCATCGGCGGCCACGAGTGCATTGACTGAGAGCATCGATGTGGACGGCGCGCAGTCGATGAGGATCGTCTGGTAGCGATCCTCAACGGCCGAAAGGGTCTGTGCAAGCCGGTGCTCTCCGTCCTTCTGCTTCTTGAGGCGTACGTCCGCGTTGGCCAACTCCAGGGAGCCGGTCATCAGATCCAACCCCGACCGGCTCGTGGATCGAATTGCCGTCTCCACCGACCGATTCCCGAACAGCACGTCCGCGGCCGACGGCGAAAGGTCATCGTGGTCAACGCCCAGGGAGACGGACGCGGAGCCCTGACTATCCAGATCGACGAGCAGGACATCACGCCCGCGATCGGCCAGGCCGGCGGCGAGGTTAACGGCGGTCGTGGTCTTCCCAACACCGCCCTTGTTGTTGATAACGGGAATCGTCTTGAGCATGGCAAAGAGGGGCCGTTCATTTTGGAGGACTGAATTGCACCCTTCAAGGCACTCAAGGAGCGTGCCCGCCAACGTGAAGACGACATCAAGAAAACCGTGGGAGTACTTCAGCACCTCGACCTTCAGGCCTCTCTTCACTATAAGTGCCGCGCGTCGTGCGTGAGGGGGAATTGCTCTTCCGAAGAGATGATACCTCCTTCTCCGCTTCACAAATGAGTTACAACCGGAGAGGCTTCACACGCAGGCGGACACAACGTGCACTTTGGGGTTTCACCCACCTGGGGCAATAGGCATGAATTTATTCCACGCACCCTTTATATAAGAAATGCTCTTAATTAGATCGAAAGAAAAATAATTTTCTTTTTTTTTGCCGAAGAAGCAAATTTATCAAACCAAACCGCATTTACGGCAAACAAATATCGATCTATTGAGTCACAGATCCACTCGAAACAGATAACATTGACCCAACGGGGCAGTGAAGTGTGGAATCTCATTACGGCTCTGCGAATGGGAAAACGGAATTCCCGTATCGCGTAGCGTGCCAATCAACCGTATGCCCCCCACGGGAGATCGAGGTCGGACCAGCGTGCCCGACCACCGCCCGTTCTGGATACGCCGTTCGCAGCACCGCGGCCTATAACGACTGCTGCGCTCCCAGTAGCTTTAGATCATCTCGTCTGTACAGGGCACATGGGAGGAGACAAAGACAGATTGGGTTGAACACTCTCCCATCCTCGAACAAGATGAAATCGGCCTGCCATCCCAAAAGCCTGCAACCGGACCGGTACGCCCGCAGTGGTTCGCCCCCCTCAAACTCCCCAGGGACGAGGAGAGAAGCGCCGTCAGGCGCCCCTCTTTGAATGAATCTCCCATTGCGTACCTCGCCCGGCATTCAGTCCCACGATCCAGGGACGAGATGGCCTGGTATTGTTTTTGTCTCGTTACTTCATGATTACAGTTTCAGTCCAAAGAAGCAGCTCAGGGCTTATTTGAACGCCGAATAGTCTGTCCGTCCCCTGCTTAGCGGACTTGGCGTCCCCGAAATTGACCCATTTGGATCACAGTCGTCCCCCACTCGCTCAATGTAGACGACCTGATGAACGATGAACTCACAGGGAACCGCATCGGGGAACGCCTTCGAAAAGTTGCTCAGCTCCTTTTTGACGGCAATAAGAGCGATCTGGCCCGGGCAATGGACATGAAACCGTCCAGCTTCGGCAAGTATCTTCGAGGCACGCGGCGACCGGGTGCATCGGTGCTTGAACGATTGACCCGTATGGGCGTGAACGTGGATTGGCTCCTCACGGGCAGGCCTCCTATTCTTCACGAGCGCGCTTCTTCTCGGCAGATCAACGCGTCCGTTCTTGAAGATGCGAGAAGCAAGCATCATTCTCGTAGCCACCGAAGCATGAGTGCCGCTGAAAGCTCCAGTACCGACGGACAGTTTTACCGCATCCCAACTGTAAAAGCCCAACTTAGAGACGGCGCCGTTCAGTTCGAGGAGGTCGGGGAACCGGAGTGTATCAGTGCCCGAGCAATCTGGAGCAATTACGGGACATCGCCGGACCGACTTCACTCCTTCGTGATCTCGTCAAACCGGATGACACCGACAATCCGGCCCGGCGAACGCGTTCGGGGCGTGCTCCTCGATTCGATGACCTCGCTGGAAAAAATTTCCAATGGGAATATATATCTGATTCACTCGACGGAAGACATTTTAGTGACCCGCCTCTACAAGCGACGAACGGACGAGACAGCCGACAACGATCATACAGGCGAGCAGTCTCAAAACAGCGGGTCCGCCGCCGTTTCGTCGAGACCTTTCCAGAACGTGGACATTCTCATGACTGGAGATCACCCGGAGGTGTCTGACGAGTCGATTTCCATCGGGAAATGGACGAACGACTTCGGTGTCATTGCAGAGTTGCTCGAAGTGAGACGTTCGTTTTGACTTCTCCCCCGGACAGGGAATCTATGTAGGGTTATGAGATTATACCAAATCCGGTAGATTCATTCCGGTCTGCGAACCGGATTTGTAGCGCCGT
>CAYOWD010000185.1:0-8712 GCA_964407535.1 uncultured Salinivenus sp.
AAACACGGAGGGCCTCTATTCCGGCATCGAGCACTACGACGAACGGCTCGAAATTGCGGACTCCATTGCGCGCGTCTCGAAGCGGGGATCGGAAAAGATCCTGCGCTTCTGTTTCGAATACGCGAAGGAGCATGGGCACGAACGGGTGACGCTCGCCCACAAGGCGAATATTCTCAAGAAAAGCTCTGGGTTGTTTCTGGACGTGGGACGCCGAATGGCGGCCGAGTATCCGGACATTACCTTTGAGGACGCCATCATCGATGCGTTGTGTATGAAACTCGTCATGAACCCGGAGCGCTACGACTGCATCGTAAGTACCAACCTGTTTGGAGACATCCTGAGCGACCTCGCTGCGGGCCTTATTGGTGGGCTCGGCGTGACGGCCGGGGCCAACATTGGCGATGACTCTGCGGTCTTCGAGGCGGTGCACGGAAGCGCCCCGGACATTGCGGGCCAAAACGTCGCCAACCCCACGGCGCTCATCCTGTCGGCGGTCATGATGCTTCGGCATCTCGGCGAAGCCGCGGCGGCGGACGCGGTGGAATCGTCTCTGCTCCGCATGTACGAGGACGGGGCAACCCTGACGGCGGATGTGGGCGGACAGGCGAATACCGCCGAGTTTGCCGAGGCCCTGGCCGATCGCGTGTCCACCCGCTTAGCGTAGGGACTCAAATCTCACCCTGAACGTTGCAACCTCTTTTTGCACGACGACTTTTGTACGACATGATTCAGCGCGTCCAGACGCTATACCTCTTTTTCGGCGCCCTCGTCCTCGCGGCGTTTGGGTTTTTTGAGATGCCGTGGGACAGTGCCGCGGCGTCGACGCATGTCTGGTTTGTCCCGTCGCTCATTGGGTTGATTCTTGTCAATGCGGCGACTGCGTTGTGGGCCATTTTTCTGTACGAGGATCGGCCCAAGCAGCGATCGGTGGTGGTGGGCATTCAAATCGGCACGGTGGCCCTGGCGGCGGTGCTGTACGGGGGGCTTTATCTGACGTCTGAGTTGAGCGTACGCGCGGCGGAGGGCATTCAGTGGATGCGGGTGACGGTGCTTGCGCTTCCGTTCGTGGCGTATGTTCTGTTTCTGCTGGCCCGGCGCGGCATTGAGCACGACATTGAGCTCGTCAAGTCGATGGACCGGCTTCGTTAGTTGGATGCGTTGTGGGTTGGAGGGTTGTGTGTTGTGGGTTGGAGGGTTGTGTGTTGCGCGTTATGAACCTGTTTTGCGAGCGGATGGGACGCCGAGACACAGTGGACGACGTGCAAAACGGTGCCTAAACGAAGCTGGCAGGAGCTACCAGGGGAGTGCAGAAGCCTTCTTGCACGAGAGCCACGAAGTCGCAGCGCCCTGAACGAAGTGAAGAAGTACTCCCGGGGTGGCCGCAGACGTTTCGCCAAACAGGTTCTATACCCGACACTCCGCACCCCTTCGGCTGAACAGTTCGGGTGTACAGATGCAACAGCATAGGTGCAAGCACTTGGGCTTAAACGCACTCGTGCGTTACGCACATACGCACACACCCCAACGGAGCAGCCCAACTAGTTAGGCACCGTACTAACGGCTGCGGAGTTGGTATTATGGATTGGGGTTGGCGATGTCCCGGCCCGCGCCGAGGAAGTGGTCGGCGGGGAGGTCGGTGAAGGTCGTTCGTCCGCGCAGGTAGTAGTCGATGGGGAGGATGCCCTGGTACGGAGACGGAATGGCCTCGTATTCGGCGGGCCGCTGATCGGCGTAGTGCCGTCGCATGCGGTAGGCGTCGCGGTAGGCGCGAAGGATGGCGGCGGCGTCGCCCCGGGCGCCGGTGACGAGGGCGCGGCCCAGCGCGGCGGCGTCGCAGGCCATGCGCTGCGGCAGGGTACGCCGCCAGGTGGCGGGCGGCAGGTTTTTGTAGAGTAGCAGCAGGCTGTTTCGGAAGTTGTAGTAGGTCTTCTGGGGATCGCCCTGTGGAAGGGAGGCGCCGCCGATGTGGTAGACGGTGCTCTGGGGCTGGACCCGCACGCGGTAGCCGTGTCGCTGTAGCCGCCAGCAGAGGTCGATCTCTTCCATGTGCATCTCGAACCGTTCGTCGAGCAGGCCGACCTTGTCGAGGGCGGACCGGCGGAGGAGGAGGGCGGCGCCGGTGGCCCAGAAGATGTCGCGGGCGTCGTCGTACTGGCCGCGATCGGCTTCCAGGGTATCGACGAGTCGGCCGCGCGTAAAGGGATAGCCCAGTCGGTCGAGGTAGCCGCCGGCCCCGCCGGCGTACTCGAAGCGGCCTCGGTCGTCGTACTGGAGCAGCTTCGGCTGCACGGCGCCGACGTCGTCGTGGGTGGTCATGGTGGCCACCAGCGGCCGCAGCCAGCCGGGCGGCACCTCCACGTCGTTGTTGAGCAGCATCACGAGGTCGCCCGTGGCGTGCGGGAGGGCGGCGTTGTTGCCCCGGCTGAAGCGCCAGTTGTCGGGGTGCCGCACGATTTTGACCGACGGGTATTCCTTTGCGATCCAGGCGGCGGTCCCGTCCGTCGACGCGTTGTCGGCAAAAATGATCTCCAGGTCGGGGTAGTCGGTGTGGACGACGGAGGGCAGGCATTGCTGCACGACTGACTTGGCGTTCCAGGAGACGATGATGATGGAGACGCGGGGATGGGACATGCGGCGCAGGGGACGGTGAGAGACGAGTCAGCTTGTGAAGCGTCGGGGGGCGTCGGTCCGCCGGGGACGGTCAACGTACCGGGGGGACGATGGTTTTCGATGGGGGGGGTTGTGAGTTGAGGGTTTTGGGTTGAGAGTTGTGGGTTGAGAGTTGTGGGTTGCGAGTTGGGATGACAGGCTTGAGGAGAGGGAGAGAGGTGAGGGGAGAGAGGAGAAAGGAGAGCGGCGAGAAGTGAGAGTGGAGAATCGAGCGGGGATGAGCGGAGAAGGGCGAGAGGCGAGAGCGGGCAATCGAGGATAGAAAAGGAACGAGTGGAGAACGGCGAGAGGTGAGGAGGAGGGAGAAGCGAGAGTGGAGAGTCGAGGGGCGAGATTAGGGAGGCGAGGATAGAGGAAGGTCAAGACGAAGAGGTTCAAACGAGAGGTATGGGGAGAGAGGAGAGAGTAGAAGACAGGCGTGGCGAACGGGAGACGTGAACGGACGCAAAAATACGGACATTGCGCTGCAGGGTCGCAGGTTCGAAATCTTCACGGATCGTCCGTGCCGAGGAGCTGCTACCACTATTGATTCGTCGGCTCCGTTTATTGTCGCTTCCGGTTGCCCCAGCATGCCCGAATCTGATTCTGGGAGGCCCACCATTGCGGAGGCGCGGCAGGTGATGCGGCGGCAGTGGGGCTACGAGTCGTTCCGGCCCGGTCAGGAAGAGGTGCTTCGGGCGCTGTTGGACGGGCATGATGTTCTCGGTGTGCTTCCGACCGGGGGCGGCAAGTCACTGTGCTACCAGATCCCCGCCCTTCTCACCGAGGGGCTCGTTCTGGTGGTGTCGCCGCTCATTGCCCTCATGCAGGACCAGGTAGAAGGACTGCAGGCGAAGGGAGTGGATGCGACCTTCCTCAACAGCACGCTCCCCAAACATGAGGTGGAGCAGCGGTGGACGGACGCGGAGCACGGGCGCTACGACCTGTTGTACATGGCGCCCGAGCGGATGACCACCGATGTGTTTCGGGCGCGGGCGGAGCGGCTGGACGTGTCGCTGCTGGCGGTGGATGAGGCGCACTGTGTAAGCGAATGGGGCCATCACTTCCGCCCCGCCTATCTGGAGATTCCGGAAGGGCGGGCCCTGGTGGGCGATCCGCCGACGATTGCGGTGACGGCCACGGCCACGCCGGCCGTGCGATCCGACATTGTGGAGCTCCTCGACGTACCGGAGGCCGAGGAGGTGGTGCGCGGGTTCGATCGGCCCAATCTCGTGTGGTCGGTCTTTCAGGGCGATCAGAAGTGGGCAAAGCTGCGGGACGTGGTCGAGGGCGTGGAGGGGAGCGGCATCGTCTACACGGCGACGCGCCGCGGGGTCAAGCGCTGGGCACGCCGGCTGCACAAGGAGGGCGTTTCGGTGACCGGCTACCATGGGCAAATGGACGCCGACACGCGAGAGGAGCAGCAACAGGCCTGGGTGAACGACGAGGTGCGCGTGATGGTCGCGACGAATGCGTTCGGCATGGGCATCGACAAGCCGGACGTGCGGTTTGTGGTGCACGCGGACGTGCCGTCCTCGCTGGAAGCCTACTACCAGGAGGCGGGCCGGGCCGGGCGGGACGGCCGGCGGGCCTACGCCGTGCTGCTCTTCCAGGAGCCGGATGCCGACACGCAGGAAGCCCTCATCGAATCGTCGCACCCGACGGCGGCGGAGGTGCGGGCGGTCTACGATGCCGTCTGTAACGTGGGGCAGGTGCCGGTGGGCGCGGAGCCGGACGGCCCCGTTGTGGTGAATCGGAATGCCGTGCAGAAGATCACCGGGGACTCGCGCTCAAAGGTGCGAACGGCCGTGGACTTACTGGAGCGGGAGGGGGCGTGGACCCAGCTGTCCCGTCGAACGCACTACGGGCTTATTCGATTTCGGACGGGCGTGGGCGACATTCGACGCTACGCGGAGGGGTGCGACAACCAGGCGCTAGCCGCCTTCGTCCGCACATTACTGCGACAGGTCCACGCCGATGCCTTCTCCGAATGGTGGCCGCTCGACGTCCGGTCGCTGTCGGACCGAATGGACCTCTCGCGGGAGCGCCTGGATCGGGGGCTGTCCTACCTGGCGGACCGCGGCTTCTTGCAGTGGCAGCCGCCCGGCGATGCCCTGCAGGTGGAGCTCGAGTTTGCGCGGGCCCGCAAGCTGCCCATCGACGACCGGGCTGTGCAGCGCGCCCGTGAGCGGGCCGAAACGCGACTCTCCTACATGCTCCGGTATGCCCGGGCCGTCACGTGCCGCCGCCACTTCCTGCTCACGTACTTTGGGGAAGAAAGTCCGGAGACGTGCGGGGCCTGCGACGTGTGCCTCGGGCGCCACGAGGAGACGACGGTCACCCCCGACACGGAGCCGGTGCTCCGGGCCATCCTGGAGCGGGTGCGCACGGACGTTCCGCGCGACGAGTGGTTTGAGGCCGATGAGGTGCCGCGCCCCAAGGTGGAAGCCCTTCTCAACTGGCTCGTGGAGCGCGGCTATCTGGAAATGGACTCGCCGCTGGACGGCACGTTTCAGCTGACGAGTCAAGGGCGAGAGCAATTGGACGCCGACGGCCCTACCGAGTCGACGACGAATTCCGCGGGCGCTTAACCTTGGTTTCGAGGGCGCGCAGGGAGTCGATTACGCCGTCGTAGAGGGCTTCCAGCTTCTTCGGATGTTGCGAATAGTATTGCAGGGTGCGGTGGACATCCGTACTGTCGACCCCGTACTGCTGAAAAACGGAGTCGCGCAGGCCGGGCGGGGGTTCGAGGCCGCGTCGATGGCGGGCGCTCAGGATGTGGAGCTCCACCAACACCTTTGAGAGGGTGCTGTCGGGGACCGCCGGGTCGCCGCTGGAGAACGTCGAGCAGGCCGAAAACACCGCCGGGCTCCCGAGGAGAAAGACCAGCAGGATGACACTCCCGACGGAGTGATACCGAATCCGGTTGAAGGATTCGGGTTTGTAGATATGTAAGTGTGAAGGTAGGTACTTGAGGCCCATTCGTTTGTGCGTGTGCCGCCATTTCTGCGAGACCGAACTGTGTATGCGGGTTTGGTAGGAGAAAGAGAGGCAGACGACGATTCGGTCATTCGGCAGCTGCGGTCGTGTTCGAGTTGTCCTTTTCCTGTTCCGTCTCCGTGCGAAAGGTTTTGGCCATCACTTCCATTTGGCGCAGAAAGCGGAGCTTGTCGAAGCCCGGTGCAAAGACCGACCCGTGTAGCAGATAGAGGCGGTCGGACGGGCGGTCGTAGAAGGCGTACGTGAGAAAGGGCCCGCCACCGCCCATCCCCCGAAAGCCCGTGCCGTTCTCGGCCGGCTTTACCATGTGCCAGAGGCCACGGCCCACATAGCCGTATCGGTCGAGAACAGTTTCTTGGTCCAGGGGGAACGGTCGTCGGTCGTCGATGCGGACGAAGCCCGCCACGTTGCCGCGCATGTACCGGCGGGTCAGCGAGTCGTGGGTGGCGTGAATCCATTCGGGCGTGAGCTGGCCCGGCGACGCATTTTCTTCGTAGTACACAAAGAACTCGCGTCGCGTCTCCGGAAGCAGGCGACGCAGCCATACGAAGCCGCCGGTCTCGGTGGTCGTATCAATGGCAATCCGGAAGTCGTGCTGCATGTTGACGGCAAAGCCGTGCCGCTGCCGGAGCGAATCCTCCAGGGCGTACTGGCGTGCGTCGTCGTACATGTCTCGTTTCATGCGTTGCAGGGTGACGGCCTTCATGGTGTCCCGGATGGCGGGACCCTGCTTCCGGAGGGCGTCTGCCAGGGCGGTTGCGTCGGCGGCCGTCACAAAAAAGATGCGCTGGCTTCGTCGCCACAGGTTCGGTTTGTGGACGACGGCGTGTTGCCCGTTTTGGATCGCCGTGCGCGCCTCGTCCGAGAGGCGGCGACGGAGGAACGACGCCTCGTTCGTCGAGTCGCTGAGCGGGGCGGCGATAACGACGTTCTTTAGGTCCTGAATGCTCTCGTAGGTCCGTTCCGACGAGAGCTCCAGGTGCCGGAGCTGAAAATACCGTTCGGGCTGGGGCAGCGTCTCCACCCAGGGGGCCACGCCTTCTCGGAACGCTGTGCCCACAGGGCCGGTCCAGTGGCTGCTGTCCATGACCACGGTGATCTCACCCTCCTCGCCGATGGCCCGGGGGCGGTAATCGTCATCACAGCCGGCCAGAAGCCCCACGACAAACAGGACCGCCGTCCCGAGCGCAGCGAGAAGACGAGTGGACATACAGGGAAGATGGGGTAATTGCTAGGGCAATTGCACGCTGGAATGCGACCGAAGACGCAGGAGACGCTTTGGCCGCTGGTTGATCGAACTATTTAGAAGGAGTGGACGCATGAATCCGTGGAGGGCAGCGGCAGGGCGATCGCATGTTGGAATTCATCCGGGCAGGCAGGACGCACGTATGCCGTTCCCCAACCAATCTACCCGCCCTGAATGGAGGCGTGGATGCATGGAGGCAAGACCCCGCTGTGCTCCCACGCGCCCCCGTGCTCGGCGCAGAGCACCTGAGGGCAAGGCATTGGGGATGAAATTCCCTCCGGCTTCCCACAGAGCAACATGCAGTTGCTGTATGCAGCCGGAGCCGGCCAGCGCACGACAGTTGCATCGGGGAGTCACGAGGCCGTCGCGGGGTCGCCGTGCTTAAGGTGTCGGGTAAAGTCTTCGACGGCGTCGAGGCGCTCGTCGTTGGAGAGGGAGGCGTCGTCCCAGAGGTCGGCGACGTGATTGATGAGGGCCGAGCCCACGATGAAGCCGTCCGTGTTTCGGCTCAGCTGCATCGCATCCTCGTGCGACTTGATGCCGAAACCCACGAGAATCGGATTCTGATCGATGAGGCCGTTGGCGCGCTCCAGATACTCGTCCACCGTCGGGGTTTCGTCGAGGTCGCTGCCGGTGAGGCCGGTGACGCTCACGGCGTAGACGAATCCGGTGGCCCGCTCGTCGACGGCGCGGATCCGGTCGTCGGACGAATTGGGGGCGATGAGGAAGACGAGGTCCAGATTGTGGTCGGCGGCGGCCGCCGTCAGTTTGTCGCTTTCCTCGGGCGGGAGGTCCGGCAGGATGAGGCCGTCCACCCCGGCGGCCGCGGCGTCCCGACAGAAGGCCTCAATGCCGTACTTCAGCAGCGGGTTCACGTAGCCCATGAGGAGGAGCGGCGTGTCGCTCTCGCTCCGGAAGGTTTCGGCGCGGCGGAAGGTGTCCTGCATCGTGACGCCGTTGTCGAGGGCGCGAGCACTGGCCCGCTGAATGGGGCGGCCCTCGGCGAGCGGGTCGCTGAACGGCATGCCGAGCTCAATGAAGTCGACGCCGCCGCGGTCGAGGGCGTGGAGAAGGGGAAGGGTGGCGTCCGTTTCCGGAAAGCCGTCCGTGAGAAAGAGCCCCATCGCCTTCTCATTCTGGGCGCGGAGGCGGTCGAACGTGTCATCGAGTCGGGACATCTGCGTGTGTTCGTGTGGGAGTATGGGTGTGTGGGCACGGCAAAGCCGAGGGAGACGTTTCTTGCGGTACCCCGCTTCGCAAGCTGCGTTGGGTGTGTAGGTATGTAGGTGAGTACGTGCAATTCACGTACATACCGACATACGTACAGACCTACGAACCACTAGATATTTTTGGCGATGGTTTCCATGTCTTTGTCGCCGCGGCCGGAGCAGTTGAAGACGATGACGGCATCGTCGCCGCGCTCCTCGGCGAGTTTGCGGGCGAGGTCGGGGAGAAGGTGGACGGCGTGGGCGGTTTCGAGCGCCGGAATGATGCCTTCCGTTTCCGACAGGCGCTTGACCCCGGCCAGGGCTTCGTCGTCGGTCACCGGATGGTACTGCACGCGGTCGGTGTCGCGGAGATAGGCGTGTTCGGGGCCAACGCCCGGATAGTCGAGGCCCGCGGAGAGGGAGTGGGCAAGCTCAATCTGACCCTCGTCGTCCTGCAGGAGGTAGCTCATGGCGCCGTGGAGCACGCCGGGCGTGCCCTTCGCCAAGGTGGCGGCATGATTCCCGCTGAGGCCCTGACCGGCGGCTTCGGCCCCGTGCATCTGTACGGTGTCGTCGTCGAGGAAGGGGTGGAAGATGCCCATGGCGTTC
>CAYOWD010000186.1:0-527 GCA_964407535.1 uncultured Salinivenus sp.
GCGGACAACCGTCGGCGGTGGATAATGAACCCCGACGGGAGTTACAAACAAGTGCAACCGGACGGCGACGAACCGATACGGGACACACAGTCGGTGCTGATGGAACGGACTCGTCGCGCAAGGGAAACGAAGACGAACCACGGCGTGGTTCTGAACGGCAACCTCGTCAACGACGAACTTGTGGTCGAACAAGCATCGACGGCGGACGAGGATACCCGTCCGGACGGAGCAGACGACACGCAAGACGTGCTGGACGCCCACTTGGATCACTGGTACGTCCCTGACAGCGACCAGTACGCCTACGCCGTCCGAACGCCCGGGAGCAACCGTCGGTACTTCAAAACCCGAGAGGGTGCAATAGAGTTGCTTGAGCGGCTTTACGACTGACTCCGAGTGAGGTCTTCGGATCCGTCACTACTGAGAAGTCTTCCAAAACAGGGGCGAGACCAGTTCAACAAAGAGACGGTTGACTCGGCTCAAACTACGAGGGCATCACCAACAATCTGCTTCACAAGAGCGTGCTGTTA
>CAYOWD010000186.1:537-8667 GCA_964407535.1 uncultured Salinivenus sp.
CTCCAGCTTCCGCGCAGTGACACACAGGAGCGTTGGCCAGCCGAGGCAGGCAACGCCACTCGCTGTTACTCGTCAAGAACGGTCGCTTCGTCAAGCGGCGCGATCTCCATCGCGTCGGCTGCCCGCTCGATCTCTTCCGGAGTCGTGTCTGTCGCTGCCGCCAGCAGCTCGGATAGCTCCTCGGGCGAGAGCGGGTCCTCAGCAGCCGACTCTCGGCTCATATCACGGCCTAACACGTCCGCACGGATAAACGTGGATGCCACATGGCCGCCGTCCGGTGACCAATCCGGCGGGCGTCTCGTCCTCCTCGCTCGCCGCAAGCACGCCCTTCAGGGCGAGATTGTCGGCCTCCGTCCCCCCGCTGGTAAATACGATCTCGCTGGGCTCCGCGCCCAGGCACCCCGCCACCCGCTCCCGCGCCTCTTCGAGGGCCACGCGGGCCTGCCGTCCGAGCTGATGGACGGACGAGGCATTTCCGTAGTGCTCCGTCAGGTGCGGCGTCATGGCCTCCAGCACCGCCGGGGCCATCGGCGTCGTCGCTGCGTGATCGAGATACACTTGGTTCATGCAGACCGCCCGAATTGGTCAAAAAGGAGATGGTGCTGGGGACTCCTTCCTACGGCTCCCCCTCCTCCCTGATTCTCGTCGACGCTGATTGCATCTTAAGTTTGATTCTGCCGCCCCGGGATCTCTCTTCCAAAACCACGGGTCGGTCGCCGCGCCTGCGCCGTTCTCTGCGCGTCGGGGACGGGAGGGGCGGGAAAGGTGCAGCCCCTTGTCGGCCCCGCAGCCCCCTCCATCGATTGGACCCGACCCTGTTTTTCCGGTCAATGCGACCGTGCAACGAACAATAAACGCGGTCACGCATTCACGTGCCGCCCAATTTCGGCTTCCCCATCGACGCGCGAAGCCGACCGTTCGCGTCTTCCCACTCGTCTTTCCGTTTTCCCATGGACAAGCTCGTCGTACACGGCGGATCGTCGCTCGACGGCCCCCTCACCGTCGGCGGTTCGAAGAACACGGCTCTTCCCCTCATGGCGGCGGCCCTGCTGGCCGACGGCACGTCGCGCATTACCAAGGTGCCCAACCTGCGCGATGTCCGCACCTTCTCCAACGTGATTCGCGTGGCGGGTCCGGCCGTGACCTTCGACGCGGACGCCAATACGCTCACGATCGACGCCTCGACGGTCAACCATCCGGTGGCGCCCTACGACCTCGTCAAGAAAATGCGCGCCTCCTTCTACATGCTCGGGGCGCTGATGGGACGGTGCGGAGAGGCGAAGGTGTCGCTGCCTGGGGGCTGCGCCTGGGGCCCCCGTCCGGTGGACCTCCACATCGAAGGCATGAAGGCCTTCGGCGCCGACATTGAGCTGGAGGAGGGCTACGTGATTGCCGACGCGCCCGGCGGGCGGCTCGACGGCGGCTCGTTTCGGCTGGAGCCGTCAAGCGTCGGGGCCACCATCAACCTCCTCCTCGGGGCGGTGCGGGCGAAGGGCGCGTCGCGCATCGAAAATGCGGCCCAGGAGCCGGACGTGGTGGCCTTCGGCGAAGCGCTGAAGAACATGGGCGCTCAGATCGACGGCCTCGGCACCCAGACGATCGAGATTCAGGGCGTGGACCGACTGGAGCCGACCTCCTTTCGCAACACCCCCGATCGTATTGAGCTCGGCACCTTCATGCTGATGGCCGCCACGGCGGGCGAACCGGGTCAACCCGTCGCGATCCATGAAGGCACGCACAAACACCTCGGGCAGGAATTCAAGAACCGGTTTGCCGAAACGGGCGTCAACGTGGAGTACAAGCCGGACGTGGTGACGGTGACGCGGCCCGAGACGTTGCAGCCCGTCTCCATCGAGACGGCACCGTACCCCGGCTTCCCGACTGACCTGCAGGCCCAGTGGACCGTCCTCCTGGGCCTTGCCGACGGCACGGCGACCGTGACCGACACGATTTACGACGACCGGTTCAAACACGTCCCCGAGTTGCAGCGGCTGGGCATGGATGTCTCGGTGCGGGGCAACACGGCGACCGTCACGGGCGGCCCCCCCATCAAGGGAGCGCAGGTTATGAGTACGGACCTGCGGGCAAGCGTCTCGCTCGTCATGGCGGGCATGGTGGCCGAGGGCACGACCCACGTGCTGCGCGTCTACCACCTGGATCGCGGGTACGAACACCTCGAACACAAGCTCCAGGACGCCGGCATCGACATCCACCGGGACGAGTACGATGAGCAGGAGCAACCGACCGGCGAACCGGCATAAGCTCCCCGGCAATCACGGGTTCAGTTCTGAAAATGAGTATGGGTGTGTGGGGGTGGGTGAGTATTGCAGTGTCAGCGCTGATTTTTCATGCCCCAGTCGTTCAAGATCGTGTCCATCGGCGTATTGCGTATTACGTATTGCGTAAGACTGCCAGCATCGTTCGGTCACGAATCACGTCTCCACGTTTTGCCGTCTGCACCGACGCGACCGGCTCGTTCATTTGTAGATTTACGGTTGACGCTGCAGTATGTGCGTGGGGATCAAGTGCCGGCATCCATACCGATACTCCTGCACTCCCGAACGTCGTAGACGGCATCCTGGAGAAATCAAGACTTCAGGCGCATATGCAGGGCAATCGCATGTTCAAAATCCGAGCGACCGATGGAGGCTCAGTGCCCGAAAATTCCCCGCTGTGCCGGAATCGTATGTGCGTGACGCACCAGTGCGTCGTGGGCGTTTGTACGAGTGACCGGTCCGCTCTGAAAATCATTCACGCTGCCGGCCACAACGGGATGCGATTGCCGTGGGCGCATATGGACCTCGCTCCCATATCCACGTCCCCCAACGGAGCCGACGGATCCCTCGTACAGCACAGAGAGCCCCTGCAAAGCACAGGCAGCTCCACGGAATACGCGCCCCATAGTGTGAACCGCCCGTGCTCAACGATGCCGAACGGTCTTATTCGACTCTTCTGGGCATACCGATCCTCGTGGAATCAGCATTGCTCCCCACAACGCACAACACCCCAACGCACAACACCCCAACACACAACGCTCCAACGCACAACGCTCCAACGCACAACGCTCCAACACACAACGCCCCAACGCACAACGCCCCAACGCACAACGCCCCAACGCACAACGCCCAACGCACAACCCTCCAACGCACAACCCTCCAACGCACAACGCCCAACGCCCCAACGCTAAAAGGTCGCACTGAGCTTGGCCCGCACCGTGTGAATGACCGGCGCTCGGGCCGGGGCCCGCCCATCATAGTTGAGCGACGCCCGCAGGTTGTCGGTGATGACGTACCGGCCCTGCAGGCCCCAGAGAAAGGAGCGGCCCGCCCCCCGCCCATCGGTCAGTTCAAACTGCGCGATCCCCGCCGCGTCCCCCGTAAGGGCCACCTGCGCCACCTCCGCATTGCCGCTCAGTCGCAGTCGACCCGCCCGCCGCCACTCCGCCTCCAGCGGCACCTTGACAACCTGCGCCCGCCGCGCCTGCAGCCGGTCGCGCTTCCAGGCGTAGGCCGTGGCCAGCGTGAGCGACAGCGACGAGAGGGGCCGATACGTTATACTCGGGCGCCCCTCCACCGTGCGGATGTCGTAGCTGCGCGACCCTTCAAACGCCTCACTGCCGGAGCGGTCGACCTCGTGCCGTCCCTGTAGGCGCAGCGACCATTGCTGAGCAGGCCGGCCCCGCACCTCGGTGGTCCAGCGGTTCAGAAACGAAGTCTGCACGCCGGCCGCCCGATCCGTCAGGCCCCGGTTTTGCTGCCATCCCCCCTCCACGCCAAACCGGTCGGTTCGCCGGAACAGCTCCACCTCCTGCCCCACCTGGAGCCGGCCGCTGAGCGTCGTCCCCGCCTGCCGAAAGCGGCGGAGGTTCAGCCGGTAGATCTGGGCCACGTTCTCCGTTCGACTCTTTTCCTGCACCTCCACCGTCGTCCGGGTCGACACCTGCGCAAGCGCCTGCTTCCACCACGCGGCCGGCGCGTCCCAGAGCCGATGGGGGCGCACGGTGAGCCGCGTGCGGGCCTGCAGGTCCACCACCGACTCCAGCGAGTCGGACGGCACGAAGCGCTGGACGTACGTCCCCTCATTGGGGGTCGTCTCCGGCACAAACTCGTCGATCTGCTGGATGCCGTCGCCGTTGTCGTCGCGCCAGACGTACTGGCCGAGATTGGGCCCCGTCCGGATGTACGTTTCCTGCAGCACCGGCGACCGCTTCGTGAGGGCGTCGTAAAACGTCTTCACCTGCACGGCACGATCAAAGGGCTGGGCCTTTCCCTCCAGCCGCAACAGCAGCGACTCCGTGTCCTCCCGCCCACGATTGATCCGAAAGAAATCCGTCACGCGCCGCACGCGGTACCCCCCCCGCACCGACGTGCGGTACGGCGCGGTGGGGTCGTAGGACATTTCCGTCTTCACCGTCCACCCGTCCGACGCCGTCCGGAGCCCTCCTTCCGCCCCGCCCTGCTCCCGCTGATACTCCACGCTGCCGGTCGTCGTCAGTGCCCCCGTCTCGTACTCGACGCCGGGACGCATCTCCAATCGGGAAAACGCGTCCCGCGTCAGGCTGTCCGTGCCGAGCGCCCGCTGGCGCCGCCGCTCCCGCCCCAGTTCGACGCGAGGCGTCAGGGCGCCGTCGAGCAGGGGCTGCCGCACGGTGGCCGACTGCCGGAGCCACGCTCCCGCCTCCTCTGCCGATCGATTCGTGCTTTCGACAAACGTCGATTCGAACGACAGCCGCGGAACGCCCGATGCCCGAAGCGTCACCGCTTCGCGATGGCGCCACGCCTCAAACGCCGCCCCGAGGGCCAGCCGTCCGCCCCCGCCCTCGACGGAAACCGGCCCCACGTCGACCTGTCCCTCCGCCTCCGTCACCCCCTCCTGCCCTTGCCCGCGGAGCGCCGCCGGCACCGCCGACCCGTCCCGCGACAGATTCCAGCGCCGCCCATACTCGATGGGACGGGTCTGATTGAACGTTTCAAAGTGCCGCCCGCGGACCTCCCGGCGTACCGTGCCCGACACCTCGGCCGTCGGCAGCGCCCCGAGATCCAGGGACGCGTCCGGCAGCCGCACGCCCGCCACGTATGCCCGATCGCGATCATCCTCCGCGTCGAGCGACGAGAACCGGTTTTCGTCGTTGACCGACCGTGCCCATTCTCCGAACACCTCAACGCCGCGCACCGGCTCGACCGACCCGGTGAGGGTGACCAGTCGCTGCCGCGTGGGGGCCTGCAGCGGCTGTATGGGCTCGTAGGCGCCGCGCCCCGGCCCCCGATACTCGTATAAGATGCCGTTTTGGGCACGCCCGACGCGCTGGTAGCGGCCTTCGCCCGCCCCGACGCGCGTAAACCGAACGCGAAAGACCGGCGTATCGTCCGAGGGAGCTTCGTCGAGCGCCACAAACGCCGTGTCGGGGTCGCCCCCCGGCGTCGTCACCGCCTCTTTCCGATACAACACAAACGGAGACTCCGGATCGAACTCAACCCGCTCGGCCCCGCTCCGGACAGCGTCCCCGTCCCCGGCCCGGGCCAGTCGCAGGGAGTCTTTGCGTGAGAGATCGAACGCCGTCTGAAAGTCGCGGCCGTCGGCCTTTCGAAGCACGCCGGCGCCCACCGAGATCCGCGGGTCGCCGGTCTCGTCCCGCCACGCCCCGGCCTCGGCCTGTCCCCCGACAAGCGTGCGGGTGAACGGCGTCGTCGAGTACTGAAACTCCACGGTAATCCGCCGGTCGTCGGTGATGAGCCGATTGGAGGTAAACGTGATCTCGCCCTGCGTGTAATCGATGACGTAATCGTTGGACCGCCCCCGCTCCAGCCGCTCTCCGTCCAGGTACACGCGCTCCGACCCGGCGATCACGACGATGAGATCTTCCCCGTTGGCGCCGCGCAGTCGGTACGGCCCCTGCACGCCGTCGGTCGGCTCCAGGTCCTGCGTCCGGTACTGCCCCCGGCTCACCGCCCCCAGGACCGTCGCATCGCCCGTGGCGAGGCCGACGGTCGGCCCCAGGTCCGTGCTCGACACCGCCACGCCCTGCACCTTTTGTTCGAACTGGCCGAACGTGCCCACTCCGAGATCGGCGTCGATGTCGCCGAGCCGGGCCGCTCCGTGCGGCGTCTCGATGCCCAGGAAGACGCGATCGAAGTCGCGCAGGCGCTGGGTGCTGCCGCCGGGCTGGATGGGGGTGTTCTCGTCGGTGAGCCGTGCCTTTACGCGCACCCCCTCCGCCACCTCGCCGTCCAGCTGCATGCGAAGGCCCGATTCCACGTCGGCATCCCGATTGGTGCCCCCCACAATGCCCCGCGAGATGGAGCCGCTGCGCTGAATGTCGATGCCCTCGAACGGGGAGAAGCCGCGTTGCGTCTCCGTCGTGTCGTCCACCTCCACAACCGCCACGCCCCCACTGTCGGCAGCGGTCGAATCCGGAGCGCGGCGTCGATACACCGTCTCCAATGCAAACGGAAGCGTGCGGTACGCGGCGAACAGCGTATCGTGGGCGGTGATGAGGTCGTCCCGCTGGATCCAGAGCCGCCCCCTCCCGGCGTCGAGCCGATAATCCGACGTGTCGAGCCGGGTAGGGCCGATCCGGATGCGCTCGGTACCGGGGACGATGAACGGGCGCAGGGCGTACGGCTGCGGCCGAAAGGTGTCGATCGTGTCCCGATGCCTCCCCACGTCGTCCAGCACCAGCGTTGAGTCCTGCGCCTGCACTGCCCCGACGAGTAACACCATCCCCACGCCGCACGATACGGCCAGTCGGAAAAAGGAAGCAGAACGAAACACGAACGGCGGATGCGAAATGACCAGGGCGCAGTGTCGAAATCCCCCACACGAACAGCCGCCCAACCCACACGCGTTCCACAATCTTCCGGAATGCTCGTTCTCCCTTCCTCTTTTTCTTCTCTCATACCGAATCGGGGTGAACGGATCTGCTACAGTGTCGATCGTCCATCCACACACAGAATCGGAACGTTGTGGGCGGCGCTGTGATCATTCGGGAGCGCGCTACGACCCGGTGGACGGCGCACAACGCTCCTACAACAGTCCCCAATGCAAAACGGCGGATCTGCCGGAAGGCAGGTCCGCCGGAAACCGCAAGCGCCCCGAATGGAACAGCGGTCCACTGACATGCAAGGGGCAACATCGAGCCCGCGCCCCCGCCCCTTTTCGACCCGAAACGGCGCTATTCGTCGTCCATCATATCGAACATGGACGAGGTCTGATTCTGCAACATGGTTCTGCTCGGCGTCTTCGACGACGCCTTCTCGTCGGCATCAGCTGAGCGATCTGTGGAGGCCTTCGCTGTGGTCGTTCCCTCTTCGGAAGAGCTGTTCTCAGATGGACTTCCCATGTGCGCCTGGAGGCGAGACAGGGTGTCGGGGAGATCAGATTCGGTATCAGGGAGATCAGCGTCGGTCGACGGGTCCGCTTCCCTCGTATTTTCCTCGCTCCTTTCCTCCGCATCGGTGAGGTTCTGTAGACGATCACTCGCAGAGCGCAGGCTGTCCACAATGCTCGGCGGATCGGACCTGTCGGGACGGTCCGCCGACGCCGTACTGTCGGTCCTCTGTGCAGTATCCCCCTTGTCGGGGTCGGCCGTGGGCGCCATATCGGTCCCCGACGGCGCGTCTACGGAGGGCGGCCGCACGGCGCCGTCCCCCGACGTTTCGGAAGTCGAGGAGGGGACGTCGCTCCCCCGCATCTGGGCCGTTATGATCGTTCGAAGCATGTGCCCCACCGACAGGCCCCGCTCGGCGGCCGTTTCTTCGAGCCACTCGATTTGCTCGGGGGATAGCTCCACCCGGAGCGATTCAAACTGGTCGGTGTCGTCAAACGCGTCGGTAACGGGGATGGACAGCTCGGACATAACAGGGCGTTCAGTGAGGAAGGGGAGTTGAGCACATGCCCTACAGTGAATTCCGTACGACCCAATTAGTTGTACCGAGATGTTGACGATTGGCGCCGTTTGTAACCAGGGCGTAAATGCGGTCATGCGGGCATCGCTGTCCCCAAAAAATCGGGGCTCAGGGCTCGAAGGCGGGGGCGCACTACCGGGACGGCAAGTGGTGCAGTGTCAACCGTCAGAACTAGCTACCGGACCGCACTATAGGCATAATGTCAAGTCGGATTGAGGTAGAGGAC
>CAYOWD010000187.1:0-8633 GCA_964407535.1 uncultured Salinivenus sp.
TCTCCGAACAGCTGGCCTCTATATAAACTAACGTACTTTTACTGTCCTACTTAGCAGGCTGTTGCGCATCGGCCCCCGAAAAAGCGGTTACAAACGCGGTCGACACGCTACAGCTTCGTTCATCACGACAAGCGCCCCCCAACATGGGTAGCAAACAATCCGAACCCGACGATTTCTCGAATTTACCCACGGGTACCCTCCACGGATTTGTGCATGGGAGCAGGGCCGAGCTCTACAGCGACTTCAACCACACGGGAGATGTCGGCTCTTCCCAAGCGGACCGTAACGCTCGTCAAAAACGGACGGGCGTCGTATTGCTGCCGCCGTTGGCGGGAAGTGAAGGGGGCACTGCTCAGTACCTGACAGCCGTCGATGTCCGCTCCCCCGAGGGGAATGATCTGCAAGCCGACGAGCTTCTGCTACAATGCGTGGAGGCCGCCGACCGCAAGCGGGTGGCCGGCTACAGGGAAATTCCTGAACGCTCGGGCCGATTGGCGCAGGTGATCGGGGACGACCGCCTCGAAGCGGAGGTGCCGATGCCGCTCGGACAGAACGGAACGCGCTTCTGGCTACGCGCCGCCACACTGGCCGGCGATCCGCGCGCGCCCGGCCCCGCCGACCGATCGTCCTCCCCGGGCACGCCCCCCGAACACGGTCCCAGCGAAATCAGCCCCGGCGAGGTCTGGGTGCGCCTCCGTCACCGGCAGGGCGGCGCCGACCAGCCGGAGAAAGACGACCATGCGCTGTTTCAGATTGCCCCCTTGGTGCTGCAAAGCAATCTGGAGCCGGCCCGTCGCCTCTACGTCGTCTCCACAATCGAGAACCAAAATTTCGTGTACGATGTCATGGAGGCCTGCTGGGACGCCTTCGGGGCAGACGGCCCGTTTGAGCGCGCCCCCGGCTTCCGCTTCTCCGCGAGTTCCCCGCAAGGACGCAGCACGAATGCGAATCGAGTGGACATTCGGGAGCCGGAGAGTCCCCACCCCCTGTTGAGCCCCGCCAAGATGTATCTGATCGACGGCAGTCGTTATTCGACCCCGCGTGCCGGAATGCGGTACCCGGACTTTTGGATCCAGGACCAGATGGCAAGCGGCTACTGCAGCGCTCCCGGCAACCGGGCCTTCAACATCGTGCTGAACTGTAAACGGTCCAGCGCCCTCAACTATTTCGTAGAAGAAGAAATGACCGCCTCAGACGACCGGGCATTCGTGTTCAACGGCATCTCTGCACAACGAGCCCCCCCGCATGATCTGACGGACTTCGGGGGAAACATCGTCGTCTCCCCCCCGGTGGCGGCAGAAACGGAGGCCGCGGAGGCAACCTGCGCCGGGCCGCGCGTCCCGGCGCATCCGCCCGCCCCGCACGGAAAGCTTATCCTCGGCGACGCCTACAACCCGTACCGGGCCGCAACAGTGTCCGGCCAACAAAAACGGACCGGCACCGTCCACCACGAAACACGCGACTTTCTGCGATCGCAGGAGGTCCAGCCGATCATTCCCGTCAATACGTCGTGGCTGGCGACGGGACATGTGGACGAGATCATGGCGTTCGTGCCGAGCCCCGACGGTCCAAAGCTGGCCATGGCCCGTCCCGACATTATGATCCTGCTCCTGGAGCACACGCACCAGTACTCCCTGGAACAGGGGCGCACCCATTTTCACCGCGGGCGGTACACAGCGCATTTTGATCGAATCGGGACCATCATTCAGGGCAGGGTGTCCGGGGTACAATTCGACCGGTCCTATGACGAGACGAGCGTCGAGGCCTTCTGCAGTCCCTCCCTTCAATCCCCAAATCGGGACATTGACAGTCAATTTCTGTCCCCCATCGAACGCCGACTCCGTCACTGTACGGGGCTGCCTGACAAGGATGTTCTCCCCCTTCCGGTTTACTTTCGTCACTCCGATCCCCGGACGAAGGACGCCCCGTGGGGGCGGGCGCTTGCCGAGGCCCGCACGCCGAACCTCGTCAACATGCAGGTCCTCAAGACCGGCCCGGAGGAGACCCACCTGCTGGTGCCCCGGCCCTGCGGCCCGCGCCTCCCGCCCGACAAGGCCGAGACGGTCGTTCGTTCCGTGCTGAACGCATCTGGGCAGGAGGCAGATGTGCACCTTCCCCAGGACAGGAAGCACAATCAACCGGGCTTCCCGTTTTGGGCGTGGCCGAACCTGAAGGCCCGAACGCTGGCCCTGTTCTTCACTCGGGAGAAGCCCGGCCCTCAGGAAAACCGGGTGCTCATCACGGAAGAGAACCGCAATCAAATGATCGACGTCATCAAACGAAACCGGGACTTCGCCACACTTCAGAACGACCTCAGACGGGCCGTTCGCGATACCGAGAACGCCATTCTCAACGCCAACGGCGGCGCGGCGGCGCTCCTCGACAACAGCGGAAAATTCACCGGGTGGCACCGGCTTTTCATTCCGGAAGACACCGTCGACGTCCTTGAGGCCTACACCCAGTCGGTGCTCACGGGAATTGGCTGCACGGTGCACTTCGTCGATGCCTGGTTCTACCACACCGGAGCGGGAGGCGTCCACTGCGCGACCAACGTGCTCCATGAGGTGCCCCGTCCCGAGGCGACCTCTCAGGCCCGTCCGCCCTGGTGGGAGGATTATCCCACCCTGGCCGCCGCCGACACCACCTATGACCCCTTCAATACCCCCTACAGTGCCTCCTCCTAGCAGGCTGCTGCGCATCGGTCCCCGAAAAAGCGGTTACAAACGCGGTCGACACGCTACAGCTTCGTTCATCACAACAAGCGAGCCTCCGACATGGGCAACAAACAATCCAGACCGGCCGATTTCTCAGATTTGGCGACGGGCACCCCCCACGGATTCGTGTGCGGGGCCCGGGCCGTGCTCCACAGCGACTTCAACCACACGGGCACGGTCGACCATTCCGACGCGGAGCGCCGCGAGCGGCACAGGCGAACGGGCAGCATCCTGCTGCCGCTCCTGGCGGGAAGCGAATCGGTCGCTGCGCAATACCTGACCGCGGTCGACGTCTGCCCGGCGGGGGAGGGCGATCTGCGGGCCGACGACCTCTTACTACAGTTCGTCAATCGGAGCGACCGTGAGCGCGTGGTCGGCTACCGGGAAATTCCCGCACGCCCCGGCAATTTCGATCCGGTACTCGGGGACGCCATGGTCGGGGCAGAGGTTCCGATGCCACTTGGGGAGAACGGAACGCGGTTCTGGCTGTGCGCCGCCACGCTGGCCGGCGATCCGCGCGCGGCCGGTCCCGGCGGGCGGCCGGCCCCTCCGGAGCCCCAGACCGAACGCGGACATGACCGGATCGCCCCCGGCGAGGTCTGGGTGCGCCTCCGTCACCGGCAGGGCGGCGCCGACCAGCCGGAGAAAGACGACCATGCGCTGTTTCAGATTGCCCCCTTGGTGCTGCAAAGCAATCTGGAGCCGGCCCGTCGCCTCTACGTCGTCTCCACAATCGAGAACCAAAATTTCGTGTACGATGTCATGGAGGCCTGCTGGGACGCCTTCGGAGCGAACGGTCCGTTTGAACGCGAGCCCAGCTCCCGCTTTTCTGCGAGTACGCCGCGCGAGCGCAGAAATCACGCGGACCGGGTCGCCATTCGGGATCAGAGCACACGCGAACCGCTGTTGAGCCCAGCGAAGATGTACCTGATCAATGGGAACCGGTATAAAAATGCACGAAGCACCGTCGACGACCCGGACGTTTGGGTCCAGGATCAAATGACGACCGGCTACTGCAGCGCTCCCGGCGGGCGGGCGTTCCACGTGGTGATGAACTGCAAACGGGCCGGTGCTCTTCACGCCTTCGTGGAAGGAGAAATACCGGAGATGGGCAACGACGCGCTCGTCTTCAACGGCCTTTCCACCCGTACGTCCACCCCGCACGATCTGACCGATTACGGGGGCAACATCACAGTGTCCCCGCCGGTCAAGACGAACACAAAGGCCGCGGACGCCGGCCCCGCCGGACCGCGCGTCCCGAGGCATCCCCCCGCTCCCCACGGCAAGATCCTCCTCGGCGACCACCACAATCCGCACCGGGCCCTTGACCTCGGTGGACAGCGCAAACGAACCGGCATCGTCCACGAGCACACGCGCAACTTCCTGCAGGCGCAGCAGGTGCAGCCGATCGTCCCCATCAACACGTCGTGGCTGGATGCGGGGCACGTGGACGAGATCATGGCGTTTGTGCCGGGCACCGGCGGCCCGCAACTGGCCATGGCCCGTCCCGATGTCATGATCAAGCTCCTAGACAAAACGAAGAAGGTGCCGTTCGCACAGGGACGCACTCATTTTCATCGGGGGCGATACGGGGAGCATTTTCCTCAGATCGGGTCCCTCATCAAGGGCCTTGCCGACAACAACAACAACTTCGCCCGGTCCTACGACGAGACGAGCGTCGAGCATTTCCACCGCGAATACGGTCGGCTAAACAGGCAAATTTGCAACCGCTTTCTGAAGCCCATCCAACACCGGCTCCGCCGTTGTACCGGCCTGGCCCGCAGGCACATTCTCCCCCTTCCGGTGTACTTCTGCCACGCCAATCCCCAAACGCGGGACGCCCCATGGGGGAGGGCGCTTGCCGAGGCCCGCACGCCGAACCTCGTCAACATGCAGGTCCTCAAGACCGGCCCGGAGGAGACCCACCTGCTGGTGCCCCGGCCCTGCGGCCCGCGCCTCCCGCCCGACAAGGCCCGCAAGGTCGTGCGGGCTGTCCTGAACGCATCTGGACAGAAGAAGGCAGATGTGCACCTCCCCCAGGACAGGAAGCACAATCAACCCGGCTTCCCGTTTTGGGCGTGGCCGAACCTGAAGGCCCGAACGCTGGCCTTGTTCTTCACCCGCGAGAAGCCCGGCCCCCAGGGCTCCCCCGTGCCCGTCACAGAAGCCGACCGCAATCAGCTGATCGACGTGATCAAACGGGAACAGGACTTCAACACCCTCCCCCCGAATCTCCAACAGGCCGTTCAACACACCGAAGACACCATCCTGAATGCCAACGACCGTCCCCTCCTCGACAACGGGGAATTTCCCAACTGGAACCGGCTCTTCATTCCGGAAGACACCGTCGACGTCATCGAGGCCTATACCCAGTCGGTGCTCGCACGGATTGGCTGCACGGTGCACTTCGTCGATGCCTGGTTCTACCACTCCGGATGCGGAGGCGTCCACTGCGCAACCAACGTGCTCCACGAGGTGCCCCCTCCCCAAAAGGCGCAGTGGTGGACGGCCTACCCCGATCTGGCCGCCGCCGACACCACCTACGATCCCGGCAGCACAACTCCCTGAGCAAGCGTCCCCGCCCGATCTCGGCAAACGGCCCCACCCGGCATCCCAAACCGACCCACAACCATCGGGGAAATGATGCAATGGACGCCCTCCCAACAGACGCCGCCCGTACGGCTGCGGAGTGGGTAACAGAACCTTCGACACGGATCGGTCGCATCGTCTGCTCAGGACAACCGGATCGTGCTCAATGGAGCGCACAGGACGGTATGCGGCCCTCTTCGTAACGGCCTCCATGCCATCCATGCTTCCACTCAGTCCGACAGACCGGGCAGCCCGACAGACCGGGCAGCACGGCAGATCAACGGCAACAGTGCCGCCTATGTCCTCGGATGCATTCCAACATACGATCGCCCTCATCGTCTACTCCCCGGCTCGACATTCCACTCATTCAGCACGTAAGACACACCCGACATGGAAGACGAACCGTTCACCCCCGCCGCGTTCCAGAATTTGCTTACGGGGAGACGCCAAAAGTTCGTGCGCGGGCCCCGGGCCGAGATCCACAGCGACTTCAACCACACGGGACAGGTCGACTTTTCCGATGCGGAGCGCGCCGCCCGACACGAGCGGCCGGGCAGCATCCTACTTCCGGTCCCGGAAGACGCCAACCTGGGCGATGCCCCCCATCGCTACCTGACGCCCGTCCACATCCACCCATCGGGGGACGGCGATCTGCAGGCCGACGAGCTCGTGCTACGGCTGGAGAGTGACGAGGATGACGAGCGCGTGCTCGGACACGCGGCGGACCGTTCGACGCCTGTGCTCGGTGATCACAGTCCCTGCCGTATTCGGGTGCCCCCCAACTGGTCCGGGCACACCCTCCAGATGCGGGCCACCACGCTGCCCGGCGATCCCGCGAAACCCGGTCCCGTCGGCGAGCCCCTCCCGCCGGAGGCACAGACTGAATCCGGACCGAACACGGTCGGCCCCGGCGAGGTCTGGGTTCGCCTTCGGCACCGACGGGGCCGCATCCACCAGCCGGACCGGGACGACGTGGCGCTGTTTCAGATGGCCCCGCTGATTTTACAAAGCAACCTGGAACCGACCCGTCGTCTCTACGTCGTCTCCGGGCGAGCCAATCACAGCTTCGTGTACGATGTCATGGAGGCCTGCTGGGACGCCTTCGGGGCAGACGGCCCGTTTCAGCGCCCGTCCGACCGTCCGTTTCCCGTAAGCACGCCCGAGGCGCGTAGCACCCATGCGAACGAGATCGGTACGTCGCCGTCCGACCTCAACGATCAGACCCCTCAGTTCCTGCTGAGTCCGGACAAGATGTATTTGATCGACGGGAACAGCTATTGGGACGGGCGCGGGGAGCCGGATTGGTGGATCCAGGATCAGATGACGATCGGCTACTGCAGTGCCCCCGGTGGGCGGGCTGTCAACGTTGCCCTGCACTGCAAACGGACATGGCCCCTCGCCGAGTTCGTCGACGACGAACTGCTCGATACCGACGACTCGTTGTTCTCGTTTAGCAGCATCTCCGCTAAGAAGGGAGCCCCGGAGCAGAACGCAACCGACTACGGCGGCAACATCGCCGTGTCCCCGCCGGTGGAGGAGCGAACGGACGCCGACGATACGCCCTGGGCCGGCCCGCGCGTCCCCGCGCACCCTCCCGCCCCCCACGGCAAGATCATCCTCGGCGACTGTCGCGGAATCCGGGGACGATCCGGCCTCGTTCACGAACAGACCCGCCGCTTTCTACAATCGCAGACGGTCCAGCCGATCATTCCCATCGATACCTCGTGGCTGGAGGTGGGCCATGTGGACGAGATCCTGACGTTTGTGCCGGGTTCCGACGGCCCGAAACTGGTCATGGCCGATCCCGAGATCATGAAGAAGCTTCTGAAAGCGACGAAGAAGGTGCCCTTCGGGAAGGGACGCACCCATTTTCATCGCGGGGGGTACACCATGCGCCATGCGTATACGGGAGACCTCTACACCGAACGCGCCCCCAACGCTCCCGAGAACAGGCCCGTCGCCTCCGCCGATGCCTGCGTCGAGTCCTACAGCACCGATGTGTACGACGAAACCAGTGTAGAGGCGTTTTGCGCCCCCAATGTCACGTCCACAAATGAACAGATTCGCAGACAATTTCTGGATCCCATCGAACGCCGACTCTGCAACTGCACCGGAATGAAGCAGGCGGATGTGCTTCCGCTTCCGGTGTATTTCGAAGAGAGTCCGGATGCCAATTCCCGCACGCCGAACCTCGTCAACATGCAGGTCCTCAAGACCGGCCCGGAGGAGACCCACCTGCTGGTGCCCCGGCCCTGCGGCCCTCGCCTCCGGCCCGACCGGGCACGCACGGTCGTTCGTTCGGTGCTGAAAAGCATCGGATGGACGGATCCCCAAGTGTGCCTCCCCCAAACCGAAAAAGACAGCCGATCGGGATTTCAGTTTTGGGCGTGGCAGGGTCTGCAGTCCCTCGAGATGGCTTTGTTCTTCACTCGCAAGAAGCGAAATGTCTTTGGACAAGAGGTGTGTCTGGAGCGACCCGAACGCAACAAGCTCCTCAATGTCATTAGACGAAATGGACGGTTCCCCCTGCTTCCGAAGCCGCTCCGGCGGGCCGTCCAGAACACCAAGGATTCCATTCTTGCGGCCAACGATCTCAGTACCGACCTGGAGCGATTCTCCGACTGGCATCGGCTCTTTATTCCGGAAAACACCGTCGACGTCCTCGAAGCCTACACCGCGTCGGTATTCAGGAAGATTGACTGCAACGTGCACTTCGTCGACGCCTGGCTCTACCACACCGGGGGCGGGGGACTCCACTGTGGAACCAACGTGCTCCGCGAGCCGCCCCCTCCCGAGAAGGCCCAGTGGTGGACCTCCTACCGCGAGTCGGTCACGACCAACACCACCTACGATCCGTGATTCCGAATCCCGGCCGGAGGATGCGGCGGTGCAGGTCGGGCGGGGGGATCCCAACTCGATCTCGACCGCTCCGATTGCAACTCGATCGCGGATCGGTCCCAACAAACGAGCACTGGACATGGACAAAGCGGAACCGAAACAGTCCGACCTCAGCGGGACGTCCGGCCACCTTGCGGAGTTCTTTCGCCTCGGTCCCAGGGCCGAGCTCCACAGCGACGTCACCCACACGGGCACGGTCGACCCTTCCGACGCGGAGCGGAGCGAGCGGCACAAGCGAACGGGCTGCGTCCTGCTTCCGATCCTGACGGAGGACGAAACGATCGCTCTCCCTTCAGAATCTGTTTGGCGAAACGTCTGCGGCCCCCCCCAAGAGTACTTGAGCGCTCCACGCTCAGCGCTGCGACTTCGTGGATCTTGTGCAGAAAGGCTTCTGCACTGGAGATCTGAGATCTCCTCCCTGGTAGCTCCGCT